>NZ_RAWG01000180.1 GCF_003611735.1 Corallococcus sicarius
GGGGGTGGGCTGGGACGCGTTCGCCACGGGCGGCGGCAGGAAGGCGCCGGCCTTCGGCGCGTGCGGCGTGGCCCGGCCCGGCATCAGCATGGCGACGAAGGCGACGGCCGTGATGCCCACGGTCCACTTGAGCGTGTCCCCCCACTCGCCCGCCTGGGGCAGCAGCGGTCCGGGCAGGCCCCGCCACGCGACGGCCGCGAAGGCGAGCACCAGCACGTAGGTGCCCACACAGGTGGGGCACACCACGCCCACCCGCGCGCTGGCGGCGGCGAAGACGGCGACGGACACTACGCCCGCGAGCGCCAGCAGGCGCAGGCCACTGGCGGCCGGACGCACGGAGCGCTTCGCCTTGGCCCACGCGAGGTACAGCGCGGACAGGCCCACCGCGGTGAGCCCCCACACCAGTCCCAGGCCGGCGATGGGGATGCCCAGCGTGTCGTGTACGGCGCTGGCGAAGTCCGAATTCCACACGGTCTCGCAGTTGACCTGCGCGTTGATGCCGCAGGTGGTGGCGCCGCCCGCGCGCAGCGTGAGCAGCTCCATCCACTGGTAGATGGCCAGCCCGCTCGTGGCGATTCCCAAGAGCAGCAGCGCGAGTGCGCCACGGGTGGGGACGGGGGCGGCCGGGGTCGAGGCCTTCTTGCTCATGCGTGCTCCGGAGGGGGGGTCATCAGGACGAGGAGGCGGGCATTGTCCGGGCCGTCGTTGACGACGCCGTGTTCGGAGCCCGCGGGGGCGAAGAGGGTGGAGCCGGGACCGTGCGTCGCTTCCTCATCGCCGATGCGGAAGCGGCACTGTCCATCCAACACGAGGTACACCTTGTCGGACGTGGCATGCCGGTGGGGCTTCTGCGCCTGGCCTGGGGCCAGGCAGTAGACGTCGAGGAAGAAGCGACCGGACTGGAAGACGGTGTGCTTCTGGAGCTTCTCCAGGGAGAAGCCCTGGAACGCCGCAAGCTGCTTTACATCCATCGTGGCATTCGCTCCTTCGCCTCTATATAGCGACGGGCATGGAACCGCTGTCGCTGCATTTTGTTCACGAGCACGCGGGTGCCCGCTTCATTTCGGTGGGTGGCCGTGAGGTGGTGTCCGGGTACGGCAACGTGGGTGCGGAGTATGGCGCGGCGCGCGACGCCGTGGCACTGCACGATGCGTCCTACCGCGAAATCCTCCGGATAACGGGGGAGGATCGCGCCTCCTTCCTCCACGGCATGGTCACCCAGGAGGTGAAGAACCTCCCGGTGGGCTCGGCCGCCTATGCCGCCTTCATCACGGTGAAGGGCGCCATGGTGGGAGATGCGCGCATCCTCAAGCGGGAGGGCGACCTCCTCCTGGACCTGGAGCCCGGGCTGGGCCCCAAGGTGCGGGAGTTCCTGGACAAGTACCTCATCTCCGAGGACGCCGAGCTGCACGAAGGCACCCCGGACCTGGGCTGGCTGCGGCTGCTCGGTCCCCGGGCGGCCCAGGTGCTGACCGCCCTGCTGGGCGCGCCCTTCGAACCGCTCGCGGCGAACCTCAGCCGGACAGCGGTGCTCGCGGGACAGGACGTGTGGCTCCTGGGCACGGCGCTGCCGGGCGGGGTGACGGGCGTGGACGTGCTGGTGCCGCGCGCGGGGCTGGAGCCCGTGTGGACGGCGCTCACCCAGGCGGGCGCGGCGCACGGGCTGAAGCCGCTGGGGTTCGACGCGCTGGAGCTGCTGCGGGTGGAGGCGGGGGTGCCGCGCTACGGGCAGGACATGGTGGACACCACCATCCCGCTGGAGGCGAACCTCACGCACGCCATCTCGTACAACAAGGGTTGCTACATCGGGCAGGAGGTCATCGCCCGGGCCACCTTCCGCGGTCGCATGAACCGACAGCTCGCGGGGCTGCTGCTGGGGGATGGAGACGCGGACGTGGCGCCCGGCACGGAGCTGCGCCGGGGTGAGAAGAAGGTGGGCTGGGTGACGAGCGTGGTGCGCTCGCCGGTGAAGGGCCAGCGCGTGGCGCTGGGGTATGTGCACCGCGACTCGCTGGAGCCGGGCACGGAGCTGACGCTCGCGGAAGGTCCCGCCACCGTCACCGTGGCCGCGCTCCCGTTCACAACTTCCTAACCGCCTCCTCCCATACAACAAGCACAAAAATTCACACGACTACGTTACGCCACCCTACCATGGAAAAACTATCATTACCCGCTCATAAACTAGTGTCTGCAGCCTTGCGGCACATACGCGATGCCGAGCATCTCGCGGCAGCAAAATCGCCATTCCAATCACTTGACCAAAGCTACCATCTCGCTGGGTTTGGCCCAGAGTGCGCCCGAAAAGCGACTCTCGCACTTCGGTGGATCGACAAGCCTCTTGGGCATTTGCTGGGCAAGAACGCCGATCCCTTAATTGAGCTAGCGCTAGACATCGACCCGATAGCTAGGCGGTACAATCCATTAAACTGGGCCGAACGATACCCCTCACTCGCCAAGTGGGATCCTCAATGTCGCTACGCACAAACAGGCCATCATTCTCAAGAGAAAACTTCAGAGCTCATTGGCGAGGCTAGAGAAGCAGTTGACGCCATTGTTTCATCTCTATGGGCAGACGGCCGATTGGATGCAAATATTTTCTCATGACAACTTTCGATCGAGTACTGCCTACATTGCTCCAAATCTGCGAGCAAACCGAGGGTTTTCACAACTTCAAACGCGCATGCGCCGTACGTGATCTTCGCGGACGCATTCGACTAGTCTTAGACCCTCAAGAAACTCAACCGCAGGAACAAACAAGCAGCTTCTGCAGCGCGCTTGAGTCTAAAATTGGAAACCAACTTAAATCGTACTTCGTCCCGCCAATCCTAACAACGCTTGGCACAGGCGAGCGGGCCAGGGTGGCCAGAGAAATTCTAAATTCCGCCCACCCTTGGAAGAACTGCAGTTACGAAGACCCCGTCTCTGGCAATCCAGTAGTCCCCCAAGGAAATCGGTGGCGTCTTCTCGAACGAAGGCTTTCGAAGCATAGCTGGCTTGACTCAGACAAGCTCACTCCTCCTTGGCCATTGGTCAAGGGAGTTCCGCCGCTAGTAACATTCTACTCCTTTAAGGGCGGAGTGGGTCGAACAACATCTCTCGCCTCGTGCGCATGGCAACTTGCACGAGAGGGCAAGCGCGTTGCGATTATCGACCTAGACCTTGAAGCCCCCGGGTTAGGAGCACTGCTCGAAGCCGAAACACAACGGGGAGCTGTCGACGCCATCGTAGACTTTCTCGCTGTTGGGTCTCTGGACCTCGATGGACTTCACGCTCCTGCGCAAGGATTCGGCGCTGAAGACGCCATGCAGGTCGATGTTGTCCCTGCTGGAAACCTCGACATAAACTACCTAGAAAAACTAGCAAGGCTCGATTTCATCAATGCCACACCGTGGGATTCAAGAAAGGCGAGCCCCGTAGAAGATGCCCTTCGGGCACTCGTCCTAAAGGTTCGTAGCGCCCTCAAGCCCGACTACATTTTTCTAGATGCCAGGGCAGGGCTACACGATTTGGCAGGACTATCTCTGCATGGGGTTTCGCATGTCGATGTTCTCGTTGGCAGGGCATCTGAACAGTCCTTCCGCGGCCTAGACATAGCAATCCAGGCTCTTGGCATTAGAAAAAACTCGCAAGACCTGAGATGCATTGTGGTTCATGGCTTTGCTCCCAGAGATCCCGAATCCGATTCTGGCAAGCTGGAACTCGCAAAATTCCAAGAGCGTACCTACGACAGCTTCTGTGAACACATCTATGAAGAAGATCCCCCCGCACCTACGGACAAAACTGCAGCACACTGGCCATGGCCGCTACGACAAGATCCTGATCTTGAGCGATTTTCGTCCATACTGTCCGTAAGGGACAATCTGTTCTCAGAGCAACACCAGCATTTACTTCTGCGAATCAAAGAGCTTTGCAGCCCGGAGCCTCAATCCAACGCCAATTCAGGCGATGAAGAGTCAGAGGAGGACCTCCCATGAAATCACAGGACAGACTGCAACTTCTCACGGCACTTGAAAAACTCTCCCATAGAGAATCAGAAAACACAGAGGACCTCGAAAAGGTCTTCCTGCCCTTGCCTTCTCACGCATTAGCTCTGCGACCAGAAATTGTAATTATTCGAGGAGGCCGTGGAGCGGGCAAAAGCGCTCTCTTCAGGCTCCTGAGCGCGATAGATGGGCCAAAGCAACTAAGGCGCCTAATAGACGACGAAAGAATCCCGGACGCCAAGTGGATAGAGGCCTTCTCTCAATCGCATCACCATCCTGAGGTCACTCCCCTAGATCAGTATGGCAAGGAAGCAAGTAGCGAATCCTTACGCACATTCTGGATGACACATCTTCTACTTCGCATCAGCGAAGAGATGCCTACGTTGGTTAGTGTTCCAGAACAAGTGCGCAACGCATGGAGTCAACATCGGACAGACTTGAAGTCTTGGATACCCATAGCACAAGCACACTTGGGGCAAATCTCCCAAGCCCTCGATCAGGTCGAGCGAGCTCTCTCTCTAAAAAAGCAACTGGTATTTGCGACTTATGATCACCTTGATCGAATTGGCTCATTCGATCCAAGCGTTCGTCGTCGTTATGTCGGTGCGCTCCTTGCACTCTGGTTATCCTACTCCAACCGCTACCGCCAACTACGTGCAAAAATTTTCCTCCGTGACGACTTGCTTGATGCGGGAGAACTTGGCTTCCCGGACGCGAGCAAACTTCGTGCGCGCTCCGTTTCTATCGAATGGGATGTCGAGTCTCTTTATCGAGCAGTTGTTCGACACATGTCTCAAAGCGAAGATTTACGCGTATGGCTAGGCCGCCTTTCAACTGGTCGGCATGCACTGGAGCTTACGAAGCATGGTGAGTTCGGCTGGTACCCAGGCCCCATGTCTGAATCAACCCAGCACCGATTCGCAACATTGCTAGCCGGGGAAGTAATGGGTACGGGAACGAAAAAGGGATACACCTACAGATGGATACCGAACCATCTACAGGATGCCCAAGGGAGAATTGTTCCTCGCTCCATGCTCTGCCTAATTGGATTCGCTGGTCGTGAGGCGGCCAAACATCCACTCGGGACCGGCATCCGCCTAATCACGCCTCAGGATCTGCTAGAGTCACTCCAAGAAACATCAAGCACTCGCGTTGGAGAGATAAAAGAGGAGTACGAACTGGTTGTTCGTCTAGAAAACCTGAGAGGGCGAAGACTGCTCCTCGACCCAGACGAGGTCGTTAAGGACGTTAGCCAGCCAGTTCCGAACGAGAAACAGGGGCTCTCTAAGGATGGCCGTGCTGTAGTTGATGAACTCGTACGCCTTGGAGTAATCAGCATAAGGCCCGACGGACGCATTGATGTCCCCGATATATATCGCTATGGGTTCGGCATTCTGCGCAAGGGAGGAGCTGCGCGCGCGCGCTAGTCTTGCGTCGCGCCTGGAGGCCCCTGCGTCAGGGATGTTGTTGCCTCGGATGACCGGCCGGTATGACCACGCCCTGGGAGTGAGAGCAGGCAGGACTCCGTGCGCAAGGGCACACAGGCCCAATGCCGGATGATAGGCTCCTGAAGCTTCCTCGAGCGAAGGAGTGGTTCCTGCGGCGATATGCGCGAAAGACACTGCCGAGCTTGCTGCTGGGACTCGGAATGCTGGGAGCCTTGCGACTGTCGGCAGCTCATGCGGAGCCTCCCCTGACGAAGGCCCCCGGGTGCATCAAGCGTGGATGGCCTGCGACCGTCACCTGCGGAAGCACGGCGTGCTTCGTTTCGAGCTGTGGCGAAGGAAAGTGTCCCTACTGCTTCATCAAGGGCACGGAGAACCTCGTCTTCTCGGGATGGGCGGTCTACACGTGCATGAGCGGCGACAGCACGACGGGGAAGGCCCTGCTGTTCAATACGCTGCCCTTCAACGCTCGCCTGGGGCCCATCTGTGGCTGATGCCTCATGGGAGCAGGAGGCGACCTGGGTCGTTGAGGCGCTCAATCTCCTGACCGTAGTGGCTGCACCTCGCCTCTACGAACGGTGGTGCACGCAAGCCCCTGCTGAGGAACTGCGTACGGTGCTCCAGTCCCGCATGGCGGCGCTCGCAGCGTTCTGCGCGAAGGCGTGGGGAAGCCCGGATGCAGAGCGCTTCCGGGCAGCAACCCCCAAGGTGCAGGCGCTCGCGGAGTCCCTGGCAGGCGCCCCCCCCGGGAGCCTTACGGAACCCGGATGGAACGCCCAGGCTCGCGAGTGCCTGGACGCGATGGGGATCCCAATGCCCCCAGAAGGATGGGAAGCCTTCGAGGGGTGGCGTACCGGGTGACAGGCGGCGTTCAATTCCTTTCACTCCCACCCTCCCCCTGTCTGCCCTTGGGGGCACGGACATCGCTATCCTGGGAACGCTTTACAACCCCGTAAAGCATTCCAAGGACGACTCGAATGCGATTGGCCATCCTCGTGGGTCTGATGTCGGTGGGGCTGTTGGCGGGCTGTGGCGGCACGGAAGCGGACGCCGAAGCGCCGGTGCAGGCCATGCGTCCGCCGCCGTGCGAGTACGCGTGCGAGCTGGCCCGGAACTACTGTCTGCGGAACGCGCCCACCGCGGAGGCGGCTGCGGCCTGCCATGCGGAGTACGACTTGTGCACGAGCGAGTGCCCGGCGCCCCTCTAGCGGCGTTTCGTCCAGGGAGCCCCGCGCATCAGGCTCAGCAGCTTGCGGGGCCCCTGCGTCAACAGGCTGAACAGCAGGCCCAGTGCGAGGAGCAGAAGGGGAAAGGCGAGCGCGCCAAGTACGACGCCCGCCAGGAGACCGCCCACCGTCCACCAGGGCCCGGCCCCGAAGCCCATGACCGCGCCCACCACACCGCCCACCGCGGCGCCCACGAGGATGACCGGCTCGATGAGGTTCATGGGGGTGCCCTCAAATCCTTGTCCCTCTTCCGCGCGGGAGTCTACCCTCGGGAGCGCCATGCTCTCCGAGGAGAAGCAGCGACTCATCGACCGCGCTCGCGCCATCCTGCTGGAGGATGTGCGCCGTCACGCACCGCGGACTCCCCATGGGGACGAGCCGCTCGACAGCTACGAGCAACTGGATGTCGCGGTCCGGGGGGCTCTCGCAGGAGATCGCAGCGTGGTCACCACGTTGCGTCGCGTCTTCGACGAGCCGTGGTTCGCGAGGACGAACTCGGCGCACGAGTACGCGGTAGCCTCCCTGGGACTCGCGCTGATCGGAGATCGCGAGTCCCTCCAGCGCATTCGCGGGGTGAGCCCCATCAACCTGAACCGCGAGGCGAAGCCGCTCGCCCTCGCGATCCTTGATGCCGGGGAGCAGCAGGACCCGCCCCCGGGCAGTAGCCTGCCCGAGGACTGAGCCGCTGCCGCCCGAAGCGAACGCTAGATGCGCCCTTCGGCCTTCTGCGCACGCTCGATGCTCTCGAACAGGGCGCGGAAGTTGCCGCCGCCGAAGCCCTGGTCGCCCTTGCGCTGGATGATTTCGTAGAAGAACGGGCCCGCGTCCGGCTGCTTGTAGAGGCTCGCCGCGTCCTTCATGAAGATCTGGAGCATGTAGCTGCGCTCCTTGTCCCCGTCGATGAGCACCTCCAGGTCGCGCAGGACGTTGATGTCCTCGTCGATCTTCTTGATGCCCATGCGCTGGATGCGCTCCGGCAGCGCGTCGTAGTACGAGCCCGGCGTGGGCATGAACTGGATGCCCGCGTTCTGCCGCATGTCCTTCACGGACGTCAGGATGTCCTTCACCGTGATGGCCAGGTGCTGCACGCCATCACCGCGGTGGTCCTCGTTGAAGATGTTGATCTGGCTGGCCTTGAAGAACGGGAACTTGGGCTCGTTGTTCGCGAACTTCACGCCGCTCTTCGGATCCCACATCACTTCCGACTTCAGGCCGCTGCCGTGGTCGCGCTTCTGCTGCGACGCCACGTCGTCGGTGTGGAACTCGATGTGCCAGAACTTCTCGAAGCCCATCACGTGCTCCATCCACAGGAGCATCGGCTTCATCGTCTGGAAGTTCGACGTGACGTGGTCCACCCGGTCGAAGCCATACTTGTTCTGGCCGCCCCTGGGCTGCGCGTGTACCTGGAAGCCCGGGTAGATGGACTTGTAGTTGTCCCGCTGCAGGAAGCGGAACGTGGTGTCACCAAACGGCGTGGTGATGGAGAAGAACGCCAGCGTGCCGCCCCCCTCGTCCTTGAAGCGCTGGATGTCCGTGATGAACGTGGCGCCGCGCGAATCCAGCAGCTTGAACGCCTTCTCCACGTCCTCCACCTCGAAGTTCAGCGTCCCCACCCCGTCCGGGTGCTTGCGCAGGTAGCGCCATGCCCGGCCCCCCTCGCCGACAGGCTGGCTCACCACCAGCGCCACGTCCCCCGCCTGGAACAGCGCCGACTTCTGCTTGCCGTGCGCGTCCAGCTCCGGCCCGGAGACCGCCACTTCCGCGAAGTCCAACCCCTTCGTGTAGAACTGGCGGCTGCGCTCCAGGTCATGCACGTACCAGTGGATGCTCTCCAGGGTCTTGATGCCCAGCGATTCCTGCTTGGCCATGTCGCTGACTCCTCGTGATGCGAAAGAAGATGGGGACTACACCGGCTGCGCGTCGGGCTGCCGGTCCGGCTGCGCCGCCTGGAAGGCGGGAAGTTCGTTGCACGCCGCTTCAATGCGCAGCAGCGTGGGAAAGGGCTTCAGGTCTACACCCAGCCGACGGGCGCCGTAGAGCTGGGGCACGAGCAGGACGTCCGCGAACGACACTGCGTCGCCCACACAATAACGGCCCGCCGTCGCCTGCACCGCCGCCTCCAGCGACGTCAGCCCGTGCACGTTCCAGTGCGCCCCCCAGGCCTTCTCGTCCGCCTTCAACACGTCCTTGACGCGCAGCACCACGGACGTGTTCTGCAGGGGCTGGATGCCGGAGTTCACCATCTCCGCCAGCATCCGGGTGCGCGCCCGGAGGTACGCGTCGGAGGGCAGGAGGGCGGGCGAGGGCACGCGCTCCTCCAGGTACTCCAGGATGGCCATCGACTCCGACAGCCGGCGCTCCTGCCCGTCGTCGTCCGTCCACTCCAGCGTGGGCACGCGGCCCATGGGGTTGATGGCACGGTAGGCCGGCTGGTGCTGCTGCCCGCCGTCCTTCACCAGGTGCACCGCGAGGTACTCGAAGGGGATGCCCTTCAGGTTCAGCCCCAGCCGCACGCGCCAGGACGCGGACGAGCGCCAGTAGCCATGGAGGCGCACGTGCTTCATGGGACCTTCACCACCGTCTGGGAGATGCGGCCAAAGAGGCTGTGCCCCTGGGCATCCAGCATCTCGATGTCGATGGTGTCCCCGGGCTTCATGAAGGCCGTCTTCGGCTTGCCCTCGTCGATGGTTTCAATCATCCGGCGCTCGGCGAGGCACGAGATGCCCCGCGAGCGGTCCTCGTTGGACACCGTGCCGCTGCCCAGGATGGTGCCCGCGGTGAACGCGCGCGTGCGCGTCAGGTGCTGGATGAGCTCCGGGAAGGAGAAGTGCATCTCCGGGCCCGCGTCCGCGTCACCCACGAGCTCCCCGTTGAGCACGCTGCGCATGCGCAGGTGCACGCGGCCGTCCCGCCACGCTTCGCCCAGCTCGTCCGGCGTCAGCGCGAAGGGACCGAACGCGGTGGCGGGCTTGCTCTGGAAGAAGCCGAAGCCCTTGGCCAGCTCCTCCGGGATGAGGTTCCGCAGGGACACGTCGTTGGCGATCATCACCAGCTTGATGTGCTTGCCCGCGTCCTGGGCCTGCGTGCCCATGGGCGTGTCGCCCAGCACGACGCAGACCTCGCTCTCGAAATCCAGGCCCCACGCCTCGTCGCGCAGGGGGATGTCCGCGGTGGGCGCC
This sequence comes from Corallococcus sicarius, assembly GCF_003611735.1. Lineage (GTDB taxonomy): Bacteria > Myxococcota > Myxococcia > Myxococcales > Myxococcaceae > Corallococcus > Corallococcus sicarius. Next base: position 9,834 of record NZ_RAWG01000180.1, read on the forward strand.
AGGAAGTCGCCGGAGCCGCCCTGGTACACCAGCGGATCCGTGCGCAGCGTGGCCGGCGGCTCCGCGTTGCGCGCCTTGCGCACCAGCAGGACGTGGTTGATGTACGCGCTGCCATCCACCCACTCATAGGCGCGGGGCAGCGGCGCGTGCAGCGCCTTCACGTCCAGCGGGCGGCTCTGCACCGCGTCCAGCTCCAGCTGCTGGGCCAGGGCGCGCAGCTGCGGCTCCCGCGCGTCCCAGTCGTCCAGGGCCGCTTGCAGCGTGAGGGCCACGTTGGTGGCCAGCGCATATGCGGAGTTGTCGCGCTTGACGACGATGAGCCGCCCATCGCGGGTTCCGTCCTTGAGCGTCGCGAGCTTCAATTCCGGGCTCCCTCGGCGGCCGGGTGGGGGAAAGGCGGACCGCCTGAACTGCCCGGCTTTTCCGTCGCGGCCCCAGGGGTGTCAAGCACGCCTGTTGAACGCGGCGCGGCATTCCGCTTCCCCTCCAGCAACGCTGCTGGCCGGTAGCATGCGCACTGCTGACAGCGTGCGGTTCCACACGTCCCGTGTCGTGGAAACCCACGAGGCCTGCGTTCCCTGCTTGACGGCGGGGCCTGGACGGCTGGCTGCCCCGCGAACAGGCGAAGGTGCAGCAGGGAAGAGTGCGGGAAGCGAAGGCACTTCGGCTGTTCAAGTCCCAAGCAATGCACGCACGGTGGGTGTCGCTCCCCCTGGCAGGGACCCGGGCGGCAACCCAGGTTGTGGGAAAGGGACGTCCGGCCGGCCGCGCCGCCGGGGCGACGTGGCGGGGCGCGCGAGGGTACTGAATGGCGGGAGGCTTCCAACAGGCCGGCGACACCCCCGGGGAGCCCCATTCGGGCCAGCGGCTGGGCAATCGCTACGAGCTGCGCCAGCGCCTGAAGACGGGCCGGGGCATCTCCACCTGGCAGGGGCTGGACCTGCTGACGCGCGAGCGCCTGCTCGTGAAGGTCACCTCCCTGTCCGCCTTCGTCCCCACCGCGCGCCACCGCCTGGAGCACGAGGCGGAGGTGCTGTCACGGCTGCAGGGCTCCGCGCTCGTGCCCGTGCGCCACCTGGGCACCTTCGACGACCTGCTCTACCTCGTCACGCCCTGGATTGAAGGCGAGACGCTGGAGGCCCGCCTCCTGCGCGGCCCGCTGTCCCTCCCGGAGGCCATCACGCTGGGCCAGCGCCTGCTGGAGGCGCTCGCGGAGGCGCACCGCGAGGGCGTCCTTCATCGCGACGTGAAGCCGTCCAACGTGCTGGTGCGCGACCACCCGATGTCGGCCGCGTGGCTCACCGACTTCGGCCTGGCGCGCAGCGAGCGGCTGGACCCCTCCCTGCGCGACCTGCCGGTGGGCACCGCGCGCTACCTGTCGCCGGAGCAGGCGGGGCTGCTCAACCGGCCGTTGGAGGCCCCGTCGGACCTGTACGCCGTGGGGCTGGTGCTCTTCGAGGCGCTGTCGGGCCGGCCCGCGCTGGAGGGCACGTCGGTGGGCGAGGTGCTGCGGCTGCACCTGGACTCGCACCCCCGGCTGCGCGCGGTGGGCGTGGAGGTGCCGCTCGCGATGGAGGAGCTCATCGCCCGGCTGAGTCAGACGGATCCGCGCGACCGCTACCAGTCCGCCGAAGCCGCGCTCGCGGACCTGAACGCCCTGGAGGCCGCGCTGTCGCGGGGCGAGGCGGAGCCCGCGCTCGTCACCGGCGCGCATGACCACCGCCAGAGCCTCACCGAGCCCTCCTTCGTGGGCCGCCGCGAGGAGCTGGCCACGCTGGAGCGCGAGCTGGCGCACGCCAGCACCCAGGGCGCCCGGGGCGTCGTGGTGGAGGGCGAGTCCGGCGGCGGCAAGAGCCGGCTTCTGGAGGAGTTCTCCGCGCGCGCCACGGGACACCGTGCCTGGGTGCTGCACGGGCAGGCGCAGGACCAGGCGGCGCAGCGCCCCTTCCAGCTCTTCGCGGGCGTGGCGGACGGCATCGCCCAGGCGGTCCAGGAGCAGCCCGCGCTGGGAGCGCTCCTGCGCGAGCGGCTCGCGGGGCAGGAGGCGGGCCTGTGCACGGTGCTGCCCCACCTCACGCAGGTGCTGTTGCCCGGCGTGGCGCAGCCCCAGGGGCAGGGCCTGGGGCCGGAGTCGCTGAGCGAGAGCCGCAGCATCTGGTGCCTCACCGCGCTGCTCAACGCCCTGGGCACCCAGGAGGCGCCCGCGGTGGTGGTGCTGGAGGACTGCCAGTGGGCGGACGCGCTCACGCTGCGCGCGCTGGAGGCCTGGTCCCAGGGCCGGCGTCCCGCGGACGGGCGCCTGCTCCTGCTGGTGTCCTTCCGCAGCGAGGAAATCCCGGCGGGCCACGTGCTCCGGCGGCTCGCGCCGAGCGCGCACCTCAAGCTGTCCGCCTTCGGCGCGGCGGAGGTCGCGCGACTGGCGGAGTCCATGGCCGGCGTGCTGCCGCCCGAAGCGGTGGAGCTGGTGACACGGCTGTCGGAGGGCAATCCCTTCATGGCCTCCGCGGTGCTCCACGGGCTGGTGGAGGACGGCGTGCTCATGCCCGGCCCGGAGGGCTGGCAGGTGCAGCCGGAGGCCATGGCGCACGCGCGCTCCTCGCGCCAGGCGGCCACCTTCCTCGTGCGGCGCCTGCGCCTGCTGCCCCCGGAGTCCCTGCACGTGCTGAGCGTGGGCGCCGTGCTGGGCAAGTCCTTCGACGCAAGAGCCGTCGCGGCCCTGTCCGGCACGCCGGTGGAGGCCGTCAACGCGGCGCTGGATCCGCCGCGCCGCCGGCACATGCTGTGGATGGAGGGCACGCGCTCCACCTTCGTGCACGACAAGCTGCGCGAGGTGCTGCTGGACCTGCTGTCCCCCGAGGAGCGCCGTGAACTGCACCGCCTGGCCGCGCGCGCCGCCGCGCAGACGGTGCCGACGGACCCCTTCGAGCTGGCCTACCACTTCGACGCCGCCGGTGAGCCCGCGCAGGCCCTGCCCTACGCGCTGGTGGCCGCGGAGCAGGCGCGCCAGCGCTTCGCCCTGGACACCGCGGAGCTCAACTACCGCATCGCCGAGCGCGGCGCGGAAGGCGCCGACCCGCACACCCGCTTCCGCATCGCCTCCGGCCTGGGCACCGCGCTGATGATGCGCGGCCGCTACGACGAGGCCCAGCAGCAGCTGGAGGCCGCGCAGCGGCTGGCGCGCGACCGGCTGGAGCAGGGCCGCACGCTGGGGCACCTGGGAGAGCTCGCCTTCAAGCGCGGCCAGACGGTGCAGGCCAACGCCTACCTGGAGCAGGGCCTGAAGCTGATGGGCCGCTGGGTGCCGCCCAACGGGCTCACCACCGGCGTGAGCGCCGCGTGGGAGATCCTGACCCAGGCCGCGCACACCGTGGCGCCGCGCCTGTGGCTGGGCCGCAAGGCGCTGGCCCAGGGCGAGGAGGACATGCTCGCGGTCAACCTCTACAGCCGGCTCGCCTACGGCTACTGGTACCAGCGGGGGCGGGCCGCCGTGCTGTGGGCCCACCTGCGGGACATGAACCTCGCGGAGCGCTACCCGCCCACGCCGGAGCTGGCGCAGGCGTACTCCGCGCACTCGCCCGCGCTCACCACCCTGCCCTGGTTCCAGCGCGCGTACGCGTACGCGGAGAAGTCCCTGGCGCTGCGGCAGCAGCTGGGAGACGTGTGGGGCCAGGGCCAGTCGCTGCACTTCTATGGCCTGGCCCTCTATGCCTCGTCGCGCTTCCGCGAGTGCATCGAGCGGTGCCGCGAGGCGGTGCGCCTCCTGGAGCGCACCGGCGACCCGTGGGAGGTGAACAACGCCACCTTTCAGATCGCCATGTCGCTCTACCGCCTGGGCCGGCTGAAGGAGGCCACGGGGGTGAGCCAGCGGCTGCACGCGGCGGCGCTCGCGCTGGGGGACCGGTACTCGCTGCGCCTGGGGCTGGAGGCGTGGGCCAAGTCCACCGGGGGCCGCATCCCCGCCGCGCTGCTGGAGGCGGAGCTGGCGGCGCCCACCGCCACCGACCCGCAGTCCTTCGCGGGCGTGCTCCAGGCGGAGGCCCTGCGCCTCCTGCGGGACGGGGAAGTGGCGCGCGCCGCGGAGGTGCTGGAGCGCGCCGAGCGCGTGGTGGAGGACGCGCACCTGCGCCAGGAGTACGTGGCCCCCATCACCCCGTGGCTCGCCACCGCGCGCCGGCAGCTCGCGCAGGAGAGCAGCCCGCTGAACCCGAAGCGGCGCGACGCGCTCCTGGCGGAAGCGGAGGACGTGGCGAAGCGGGCCCACGCCGTGGCGCGCACCTACCGCAACAACCTGCCCCACGCGCTGCGCGAGCGCGGGTTGCTGGCGGCGCTGCGCGGCCGTCCCAAGCAGGCCCGGAAGCTGCTGAACGAATCGCTGCGCGTGGCCGAAGCCCTGGAGATGCGCCAGGAGCGCGCGCTGACGCTCAAGGCCCGGGGCGACGTGGGCCTGGCGCTGGGCTGGGCCTGGGCCGCGCGCGACGTGGAGACGGCCACGCGCGACCTGGAGGCCCTGGACGACGGCCTGCAAGCGGACCCGGGCACCTCGGCGGGCGTGGGCACGCTGTCGCTGGTGGACCGCTTCCCGCGCGTGCTGGACGCAGGGCGGCGCCTCGCCTCCGCCCTGTCGCGCGAGGCCGTCTTCGAGGCCGCGCGCCAGTCCATGGTGGAGCTGTTGCGCGCGGAGCGCTGCGCGGTGGTGGACCCCCGCGTGCTGGTGTCGGAGGAGGACGCGAAGTCCCAGGGCCTGAGCCGCACCGCGCTCGCGCGGGCGCTGGAGACGGGCCGCATCAGCGTGATGGGCCAGGGCCTGCCCGGCGGCATCAGCGAGAGCATGGAGCTGCTGGGCGTGCGCTCCCTCCTGTGCGCGCCGTTGCAGGTGCGCGGCAAGACGGTGGCGTGCGTGGTGGCCAGCCACCGCAAGGTGGGCGCGCTGTTCGGCGAGGACGAGGAGCGGCTGGCGTCCTTCGTGGCGGTGCTCGCGGGCGCCGCGCTGGAGAACACGGAGAACTTCGAGCGCATCGCCGCGCTCTCCGAGGAGCAGGGCCGGCTGTACAGAGAAGAGCAGGAGGCGGTGCGCCGGCGCGACGACTTCCTGTCCATCGCCGCGCACGAATTGAAGACGCCGCTCACGTCGCTGCAGCTGCACATCCAGGGGCTCCAGGCGAAGGCGAAGGGCGCGCCCATGGCGCCGGAGAAGCTGACCACGAAGCTGGAGTCCGCCTATTCGCAGACGCAGCGGCTGGGGAAGCTCGTCAACGACCTCTTGGACATCTCCCGCATCGCGCAGGGGCAGCTGCACATCAAGCGCGAGGACGTGGACCTGGTGGCGCTGGTGCGCGGGCAGCTGGAGCGCAGCCGCGAGTCCCTGACGCGCGCGGAGTGCGAGGTGCGCTTCCACGCCACCCAGCCGCGCTTCGTGGGCCACTGGGACGCGCTGCGGCTGGAGCAGGTGGTGGGCAACCTCCTGACGAACGCGATGAAGTACGGCGCGGGCAAGCCCGTGGAGGTGACGCTGGACGGGGACGCGTCCCGCGTGCGGCTGCTGGTGCGCGACCACGGCATCGGCATCGCGGAGGAGGACCGGGCCCGCATCTTCGAGCGCTTCGAGCGCGCGGTGTCCGTGCGCCACTACGGCGGCTTCGGCCTGGGGCTGTGGATCGTCCGCGAAATCGTCCAGGCGCTGGGCGGCGGCATCGACGTGGCGAGCGCCCCGGAGCAGGGCTCCACCTTCACCGTCACCCTGCCCCGCGCCGGCGGCCCGGTGCACTGAGGGCCCGCGCGCGGCGCGGGCCCCATGCCCCACGGCCCACGGCCTACCGCCGCGTCACTTCCAGGTAGATGACGTTGTCCTGGCTGTCGCGGAACAGCCGCACGTTGGCCACCTGCTCCAGCGGCGTCTCCGCCAGCATCCCGCGCATGCCGTCCTCGTCGCGGTAGGTGAGCCACCAGTCCATGAAGGCTTCCATGTAGCCCGTCTCCGGCGGGTGCACCGCGAAGTTGGCCACCAGCAGCCGGCCCCCCGGGCGCAGCATGCCGAAGAACACGGACGTGAGGCGGCTGGCCACGGAGTCCGACAGGTAGTCGTACAGCCCCGCCGAGTACACGAAGTCCAGCTCCGCGAACGTCACCTTGCCGGACAGCAGCGCGCGCACGGAGCCGCACACCGGCCGCACCACGCCGTCCGGGTGGAGCCGGGACACCTCCGCCAGGCTCACCGGATCCTGGTCGAACGCGATGAGCTCCTGGAGCCGGCGCTCCGCCACCGCGCGCGACTGCTCCGCCTCCCGCAGGTGCCCGCACGCCACCGACAGCACGCGCCCGTCGGGCCTGCGATCCGCCGTCTCATCCATCATGCGGGTGAGCAGCTCCCGCCGCTCGCGCACGCTGCACGCGCTGGGCTGGCCGTGCATGTACCGGTAGACCTCGCGCCCCGCGTGCAGTTCGTCCGCCGCGTGGTCGATGTAGAGGTAGTCGATGAGGGCCGCATCCCCGGCGTAGCCGCGCGGCCGCTCGAAGGCGTGCCGGGTGAAGGGACACTGGTGCACGAGGTACCGGATGGGGTGCTTGCGCGCCACCTCCAGGCAGAAGCGCTTCCACGCCTCCGGGCTCCACTGCCGCCGCCTCGCGATGAGGCCCCGGTGCAGGGCGTTCATGCCGTCGTGCAGCACCTCGTCCGGCCCCTGCGCCATCCGCGCGTAGAGCGCGTCCAGCCACTCTTTCGCCTCCCCGGACGGTTCCTCCGGTGGGAGCTCCTGCGCCAGATTCTTCACCAGGAACAGGTGGTGCGCATCCTGGGCGACCAGGGGAGCCGCAGTGTTGACCAGCGGGAAGAGGTGGCGCATAGGCATCATCCTGACAACCCGGGAGCGGGGGCGTTCCACTTCCCACGCCCCCGCCAACCGCCAGGCCCGGCTCCAACCAACCAGCCGGGCCCTGCCCCCCACCGCCGCGGCCGGAGCCTCAAACCCTCAGCGGGTGGGCCGTCTCCGGGCACTCCCAGTACGTGTACTCGCAGGTGGCCCGCGTGGCGTCGCACGGCACCGCCACGATGGTGATGAGCTCACACGGGTGCAGCGGCGCCTCCGTGGCCCGGGTGCGGTGGCCCGCGTCCCGGACCTCCGGCCTGCCGTCCGGCGACGTGCCGGTGCCCGCATCCCCCGCGTCGCTCCCGGCGTCCACGGGCAGCGGCGTCACCACCGCGTGGTTGCCGGACACCGCCCCGCGGCCATCCCCCCGCGCCTCCGGGTGGGTTTCCAGGGACGGCGCTCCCGTCAGCGCGAGCAGCGCGGACGGCAGGCCCGGGGCCGCTCCCAGGACCGCGCCCAGGACATACAGCTTCGTTCGCATGGTCTCCCCCTTGCCGGCTGCTTTCTGGAGTCGGCGCGCGCGTCGTGGCGCACCGGGTCCGGTCGAGCTGGCAGGGACGGATCTACCAGCAAGGTCTGACATTCCGTGCCCGTCCCCCAAGGGAATGCGGGCGTCCGGTATGCGACGACAGGCACTGCGGTTAGGATGGCGCGCCCCGCCTGGAGAGCCGTTCCGCGCATGAAGATCGAGATCGCCCACCTGCCCCACGACATCATCGAGGTCATCTACCCTTCGGAAGTGACGCCGAAGGACGTGACCGAGTACGTCGAGCAACTGAAGAAGGACATCACCGCCCGGGGAGGCAAGGAGTGGTCCGCCCTGGTGGACCAGTCCCGGCTGCGGGTGATGCCCTCCACGGTGGTGGGAGAGATGGCGCGGCTGAACGCCTATGCCCAGCAGCGCGGCATGGTGCGCTCCGCGCGCGTGGTGGTGGATCCCGGCAGCGGCCTGCAGGCCTGGCGCATGACGAAGAACGCCGGCCTCACCATCCCCGCGAAGACCTTCGAGTCCCGCGCCGAGGCCCTGGCCTGGCTCGAAGCGCCTGACGCCGACTGAGTCCGTCGTCCGTCACCCCACCCACCCGAGCACCGGTTCGCAGCGGCCCTGCGACCGCACGGGTCTGCCTACGTGTTACAGTAACACCCCATTCCTTCACTGTGTCTGTTGCCGCACCGTCAGGAGTCACCCCGCATGTCCCTGTCCGTCCCCGCCTTCCGAGCGAAGCTGCTCGGCCCCCTCCTGTGTACCCTCACCGCGCTGGCCTGCGGACCGGCTCCCCAGTCGGACGCGCCCGCGCAGGCCCCGCTTGGCGAGTCCCGCACGCCCGTCGTGTACGGCAACGATGATCGCCAGGACGTCTACGCGCACCCCAGCGCCACGCTGCAGGAGCGGGCCCGGCAGTCCACGGCGGCGCTGATGTACTCGGAGGCCATCGATGCCTCGAACCCGAACGACATCCGCTTCACGCTGGGGACGCTGAACGACTGGGAGAACCTGTGCAGCGACCAGCGCTTCCGCGACGATCCGGCGCCGGCCTACTGCTCGGGCACGCTCATCGACGATGACCTGGTGCTGACGGCGGGCCACTGCATCGTCACGCAGGAGGAGTGCGACGACACGCGCTTCGTCTTCAAGTTCTACCGCAGCGCCGACGGGGTGATGGAGACCATCACCAGCGCGGACGTCTTCTCCTGCAAGACCCTCCTGGCGCGCAAGGAGGAGTACGACGAGCAGGACGAGGACCGCTACGTGGACTTCGCCGTCGTGAAGCTGGACCGCTCGGCGGCGCCGCGCTTCAAGCCCGCGCCGGTGCGCCCGGGCACCGCCGCGCTCGCGGTGGGCGCCAACGTGGCCATCATCGGCAGCGGCAGCGGCATCCCGTTCAAGATCGACTCGGGCGGCGCCGTGCGGCAGAACAACGCGGCCTTCATGGACAACTTCATCGCCACCACGGACAGCTTCTCCGGCAACTCCGGCTCCGGCGTGTACGAGACGGCCACCCACACCGTGGCCGGCATCCTGGTGAGCGGCGCCCCGGACTACGTGGAGCGCGAGGGCGAGGACTGCAACGAGGTCAACGTCTGCACGGAGGCGGGCTGCTCCGGCGAGGGCATCGTCTACGTGCACCACGCCATCCAGGAGTTCTGCGCGCGGAACATCAACCAGCGGCTGTGCAACACCACGCCGCCCCCGCCCACGAAGTACGACTTCTCCGCGTCCAGCACCTTCAGCGCCACGCGCAACACCGTCAACGGCACGGTGACGCTCGCGGCCGGACAGAAGCTCACCCTGGGCACCTGCGGCGTCACGGGCGCGGCCGTCACCGGCGACTCGCTCCTGCGCCTGCGCGGCCCCTCCGGCATGGAGGTCGCCTCCAATGACGACGCGTGCGGCGGCAAGGGCTCCCGGCTGACCTTCACGGCCACCGTCGCGGGCACCTATGAGATCCGCGCCGGCTGCTACCAGGGCACCTCCTGCGGCGGCACCGTCTCCTGGGAGGTGACGGCGGGCGGCACGACGCCTCCCGCGGGCGGCTCCACCTCCTTCAGCGTGAGCAACACGAACAACGCCACCCAGGGCACGGTGAACGCGGACGTGGCGCTCGTGGCGGGCCAGGCGCTGTCCTTCGGCAGCTGCGGCGTGACGGGCGCGTCCGGCACGGGTGACACGGTGGTGCGCCTGTTCAACGCCGCCGGCCAGCAGGTGACGTTCAACGACGACGCGTGCGGTTCGCTGTCGCGCGGCCACTACACCGTGCCCACGGGCGCGGGCGGCACGTACCAGATCCGCATCGGCTGCTTCGGCGCCTCCGAGTGCAGCGGCACCCTGGCCTGGAACATCCAGTAGTCTCAGGCCCCGCTCCCCTGCTT
>NZ_RAWG01000181.1 GCF_003611735.1 Corallococcus sicarius
GCCCCGGCGACTCCCACGCCCCCAGCCCCGCCAGCAGGTGGAGGAACGGCAGCGCGCCGCCCGCCACCGCACGCCCCGGCTCCGGCAGCGGAGGGAACAGCGCCTCCACCGGCGCACGCAGCCCGTCAGGCCCCAGCGGTGGCACGAGTTGCAGGTGCTTGTGCCGCTGGCTCGCGCCCGCCGTCTCCCCTGCGTTGTAGAAGGCCAGCCCGTCCAGCCCCTCCAGGCATGTCGCGAGCGCGTCGAAGTCCCCGGCCGTCAGCAGCGCGTCCTGGGACTCGAAGTCGCGGGTGACGAGCAGCAGGTGGTGCTCCACGACGTTGAACTTGTTGAGCAGACAGACGTGCGCGGGCGCCACGTCCCCCACCACGAGGTCCGGCTCCGGGTGCGCGAACGGGTTGAACGGCGCCGCGCCAGGAGGAGGCACGGGCCGGGGCCGCTCCTTGAGCGCCACCCGTCCCAGGATGCGCACCTGGAACGTCGCGCGCCCCTGCGCCACGGTGCGCGCCTCCGTGGTGATGGGCTGCAACGCCCCCGTCTCCAGCGCGTGCCGGGTGACCTCCTGCGTGCGCGGCCACAGGGCTTCGGGCGTCAGCGGTGCGGTGTTCAAGGGGAGGCTCCCAGCCAGGGAAGTGTTCAGCGCAACAGCCGCGCCGCGATGCCGTCGAGCACGCACTCCAGCCCCTTGTCGAACACGATGTCGAGCGAGGGGTGCGTGGCGTCCCGGAGGACCTTGTCGAGCGTCGGGAAGTCACCCGTGGCGATCATCCGCTGGAGGTAGGGCCCCGTCGCGGTCTGCCACTCCGCCTTGTTCCGACCGCTCTGGAGTTCGGCGCGCAGCTCGCTGACCTCGGTCCGGATGGCGCCGATGACGTAGGCGTTGACGGTCATCACGGCCAGCATGACGGCGTCGATGTCCTCGAAGCCCGGGGTGTCACTCACCGCGGCAAGTGAAGCCTCCAGGTGCGCGAGCGCGTTCGGCCCCAGGTGGGGACGGCCGCCGAGCAGGTCGATGAACCACGGGTGCTCGCGGGCGGCGCGCCGCATCCGGTGGGCGAGCGCCCGCAGCGCCTTGCGCCAGTCGCCGCGGATCCGGCCCTCGGAGGTCATCTCTCCGTAGACCTCGTCCACCATCAGCCCGAGCAGCTCCTCCTTCGTGGCCACGTAGCCGTAGAGCCGCATCGGTCCCGCATCCAGCGCGGCGCCCACCTTGCGCAACGACACGGCGTCGAGCCCCTCCTTGTCGGCAAGCTCGAGGGCCGCCTGGACGATGCCCTCGCGGCTCAGCGGCGCGGGCGCGGGACGGCGCTCAGGCTCCGGACGCTCCCAGACGAGGGCGGCCTTCTTCGCGCGCGGCTTCCTTCCAGTGCTCATCACGACCCGTCTTGCCCGATCAGAACCCGAGTTGACAACCGACCCCCTCCGATACACTGTATCTACGAATACACCGTATCGGAGAGAACGATGGAAACGAAGTCAACGGCAGTGCTCGTCGTCGGCGGCAGCCTGGTGGGGTTGTCGAGCGCGTTGTTCCTGGCGGCGCGGGGCGTCCCCACCGTGGTCGTCGAGCGACACCCCGGCAGCTCGCCGCATCCGCGCGCCATCGGCTTCACGCCCCGGACGCTCGAGCTCTATCGGGCCGCCGGGTTGGGAGCGCGCATCCCGCAGGTGGCCCCGGGCCTTCGGCTGCGCCGGGCCCGGGCGGAGAGCCTCGCCGGGAAGTGGTTCGAGGAGACCCCGTGGACGCCCGAGGAGCTGCGAGCGCCCGAGCTCGAATACTCACCGTGCCGGGGCGCCGCGCTCGCCCAGGACCGCCTGGAGCCCATCCTCCGGGAGCAGGCCATCGCGCTCGGGGCTGACGTGCGACTTGAAACCCAGCTGCTCCGGTTCGAGCAGGACGCCGACGGGGTGGTCGCCACGCTCCGCACGCGTGACGGGAGCGAGTACGAGCTGCGCGCCGACTACATGATCGCGGCGGATGGGCATCGCAGTCCGATCCGCGAGGCGCTCGGGATTGGACGCAGCGGGCGGGGCCACATGAGGACGGTGCGCAGCATCATCTTCCGGGCCCCGCTCCAGGAGTACCTCCAGGCCGGCGTCTCGCAGTTCAACCTCCAGCAGCCGGGCTTCGAGGCGTTCCTCACCACCTACGGCGACGGTCGCTGGCTGCTCATCTTCTCGGACGACGTGGAGCGCGACGACGCCACGCTGCGGGCGATGATCCACCGGGCGATTGGCCGGGACGACCTGGAGGTCGAGCTCGTCACCACCGGCCGCTGGGAGGTGAGCGCGCTCATCGCGGATCGCTTCGCGTCAGGCCGGGTGTTCCTCGCCGGAGACTCCGCGCACACGCTGCCGCCCAACCGGGGCGGCTACGGCGCGAACACGGGCATCGAGGACGCGCACAACCTCGCGTGGAAGCTGGCGGCGGTCCACTCCGGCGCGTCGACGCCAGCACTGCTCGACACGTACGACGCCGAGCGACGCCCCATCGCGTGGCTGCGGCACCAGCAGATCTTCGCGCGGGACGACTTCAAGGCGCACGCGGGAGCCGGCGAGGCCGCGCCCATCCTCGATGACGTGGCCATGGAGCTCGGTCAGCTCTACCGCTCGACCGCGGTGCTCGGCGCCGACGCGACGCTGCCGCCCGCCCTGCGTCCCGACCAGTGGGCGGGCCAGCCCGGCACGCGCGCACCGCACGCCTGGGTGGACCGGGGCGGCGCGCGGGTGTCGACGCTCGACCTGCTCCAGCGCTCCTGGGTGCTGCTCGCCGAGGACGCGCGGTGGTGCTCCGCCGCGACGCTCGCCGCCGAGCCCTGGGGCATCGCGCTGGAGAGCCTGCGCGTCGGCGCCGACGTGCGCCCCTCCGACATGGAGGCGTTCCGCAAGAGCTTCGGGCTGGGAGCGGGAGGCGCCACGTTGATCCGCCCGGATGGCTACGTGGCGTGGCGCTCGCACGACCTGTCGGAGGATCCGCTCCGCACGCTCACCGAAGTGCTCGGACGCGTGGCCTCCGCCGCGAAGCCGCTCGGCGGCGACCTCGCCGGGACGGAGCCGTCAGCCGTGGCGGACACGCGGTCCGCGTAGACGCTTCAACGCGGCGGAGGCGGCAAGAGGCGGCCTCATCGAGACGGAGCACCCTGCCGTGGCAGGCACGCGGTCCACGGAGGCGCTTCAGCGCGGCGGAGGCCGGAAGACGTACTGGTGTTCGGGCGACTCGCTGCCGGGCGGGTACTGCGCGTCCATGAAGGCCACCTGCGCATGGTGGGTGATGAGCGTGTCCTGGAGGCTGTCGTAGAGCACCACGACCTTCGTGGCGCGGCCCGTGGCATCCAGGTCCACGCGCACCTTGAGGTTGCCCTTGAGGTCCGGCTTCTCCGACAGGTGCTCCAGGTACAGCGCGACGAGCCCCAACGACACCCGGTCGTTGATCTGCTCCACCGTGCCCTTCGCGGGCGCCGCGGGCAGGCGCAGCTTGCGGCTCAACTGCGCGAGCTCCTCCGCGGCCTCGGGCACCGGCCGCTCCGGGGCCGCGAGCGCCGCGCGGTACGCCATCACGGCCTCGAAGAAGCGCTCCTGCGTGAGCAGGAGCCGCGCCCGCCGCACCTGGATGTCCGCCCGGCCCGGGGCGAGCACCGCCGCCGCATCCAGCCGCGCCTCGGTGACGGCCAGGTCCGGCTTCGCCTCCGCCAGCGTGGCGAGGCGCAGCAGCGGCTCCGCGTCCTTCGGCGTCGCGGCGTTGAGGCGCACCAGCGCCTTCTCCTCATCCACCGGCCGGCCCAGCTCCACGTTGAGCCGCACCCACGTCGCGAGCACCGCCGGCTCCGCGCCGCCCAGCGTCGCGTAGCGCTCCAGCATCTTCACCGCCTGCGTCTTGTCCCCGGCGGCGAGCCACGCCTCCGCCTGCCGACGGTGCGCCTCCTTGTCGTGCGGCTGGAGCGCGACGAGCAACGCGCCCGCCTCCGCGCCCGCCTTCGCGTCCCCCGCCTCACGGGCCAGGCGCGAGAGCACCTGGAGCGCCTCCGGCTGCTCCGGCCAGTCCTTCACCGAACGCGACAGCAGGGCGAGCGCCTCCCGCGCCCCACCCGGCCGGCCCGCCAGCAGCAGTCCCAGGTCGGTGCGGATGCGGGGCGCGTCCAACTTCGCGAGCGCCTCGCGCAGCCGCGCCTCCGCCTCCGCCTTCTTCCCCTCCGCCTGGAGGCGCAGGCCGTCCGCCCAGAGCGCGGGCGCGAAGCCGGGCACGGCCTTGCGCGCGACCTCCAGCGGCGGGCCCGCCTCCGCGAGCATCTTCCAGCGCACGTACACGAGCCCCATGCCCACGTGCGGCCAGGGGTTCTCCGGGTACATCACCGCGAGCGCCTTGAACTCGCTGAAGCTCTCATCCGAGGGCAGCGCCAGGAAGGCCCGGTACAGCCGGGGCATCGGGTCCTTGGGGGCCTTCGCCTCCTGCGCATCCAGCTCCGTGCGCAGCAGGCTGGGCGAGCCCCGCACGCGGGCGGTCTCCATCCGCTGGAGCATCGCCATTCCGTCCGCCGCGGAGGCAGGCACCGGACGCGCGCCCAGGGCTCCGGACGCGCCCAGCACGGACAGCAGCAGCAACACGCACGGCAGGGAACGGGACGTCATCGGGGGAGCCAGTCCCTGCGGACGCTAGCAGATGCCCGCGTCCGGCGGTTTCCCCCTCCCGGCCCGGCCCCAGACGAACGAGGGCCCGCGCACGGAGCTGGACGAGCCTGGGAAACGGGGGAGGCTCACTCCCTTCTTTCCGGAATTGCAATGACAGGGCCAGGGCCTCTGTGGGGCGGAAGATGCCCGCCCCTCCCCCAGGCCGGCGCTCCGGAGCGTCCGCGGAATACGCCGCGCGCGTCCTCACGGGACGCAGGGATGGGGAATGGCCCTGGAGGGCGATGGCCTGTTCGGGCGAAGGACGCCACCTGGACAGTAGGGCTTGACCGGAACCGGCCGGGCTGGGCGGAATGGCCCATCATGGCCGCCGCAGAGAAATTCGTGTTCCCGACCATCGTCGAGGGGCTCTTCGTCCGGGGTCTGTCCGGCAAGGTGTCCTTCGCCCTCAAGGAGCAGCTGCGCAAGGAGGGGCTGGACCTGGACCGGCCCCTTCAGCCGGCGTACTCGCTGGAGACGTGGGCGCGCTGCGTGGCCCTGACGGCGAAGACGCTGCACCCGGAGCAGCCGGAGCCGGTGGCGTGGCGGATGCTGGGCGAGCGGATGATCGACGGCTACCGCGACACGATGGTGGGCCGGGCGCTGTTGGGCGTGCTGCGGCTCATCGGGCCCAAGCGGATGCTGCTGCGCGCGCAGCACAGCTTCCGCACCGGCAACAACTACACCGAGGTCCGCATCACCGAGCGCGGTGAGCGCGAAGCGGACCTGTGGCTCAACGAGCCGGGCCTTCTGCGCTACTTCAAGCAGGGCGTGATGCTGGCCACGGTGCGCGCGGCCAGCGGCCCCGCCACGCAGGTGGACGTCGTGCAGTACGACGACGACAGCGTCACGTACCGCGTGTCCTGGGGCGCGCCGGGCTCCTGAGGGCACGTTAGAGCCTCTGGGGCCCCTTGCTCGCACCGGGCCCCATCTGCCAGCGTGGTCCCCTCGGGGGCGGCTTTGGGGCCGCTCCGTCGTGAAGAGGGGGCTTCATCCAATGCCGTCGAGCGAGCGCGCCAACCTGCCGCGCTGGAACGGTCAGCGGGGGTTCTTCGAGATCTGGTTCCTGGTGGTGCTCGACCCTGGCGGAGACCGCGCCTGGTGGTTGCGCTACACCCTGTTCACCCCCGCGCCAGGAGCACCCGGTGAGCCACGCGCCACGGTGTGGGCGGCCGCGTTCGACTGCGCGTCGGCGGACCGGCCCGCGGTGGCGCTCAAGTCCCTGCACCCCGTCTCGGCCTTCACGGCGCTGACGCCGTCGGGGGTGCGCATCGGGGACTCGGAGCTGGCACCCGGCAGGTGCCACGGGCAGGTGGCCTCCGGGGAGCACGCCATCGCCTGGGACCTGCGCATCTCGCAGGAGGGGCGCACGCCCGTGCGCCGCGAGCCGCGCGGCATCTCCCTCTTGCCCCTGCCCACGCACGTGGCGCACGTACACGACGACCTCACCTTCGACGGCACGGTGACGGTGGACGGCGAGCGCTTCGAGGTGAAGGGCGCACCCGGCCTGCAGAAGCACCTGTGGGGCCGCCGCCGGCTGGAGGAGCTGACGTGGCTGTACTGCCCGCGCTTCCGCGAGGATCCGGACGCGCGGCTGGAGGCGATGGTGGTGCGCGCCGAGCGCAAGGCGGGCCATCCGCGCCTCGCGCCCATCTACCTGCGCACCGGGGACGCGGAGCACACGTTCCACGAGCTGCCCAACATGCTCTTCACGCGGGTGAATTCGCCCACCACCGGCGAGCTGTCGTTCAGCGCCGCCTCCGCCACGGTGGGCATGAAGGGCCGCGCGTGGTGCGACCCGCGCACGCTGGTGGGCTACCTGTACCGCGACCCGAAGGGCTGGGACGTGCGGGTGGCCCAGAGCGACGTGGCCCGGTGCGAGGTGGAGCTCTTCTCCCGGCCCCACCCGTTCGCGGCGTGGCGCCCCACGAAGACGCTCACCTCCACCGTGGGCGCGCTGGAGTTCCACGCGCCGGAGCCGGTGCCGGGCGTGCGCTACATCCCGTGGGACGGCACCGAGGCCGAACCCGAGCCCGAGCTTGCCTCGGGTGAAGCGTCGGTGCGCGAGACGGGCTGACGCGCAGGGCCCGTCCCCTCCCCGGAGGCCGGGACGGGGGAGGGGCTTGCGCTCACGGGCCCGCGGTGTCGTCCGGACAGGAGGGGTGGGGCCCCTGACCGCGTGTGGCGCAGAGCGACCGTGGCCACCCTCGGGGGTGACGGCCCGCCGTTCCCCTGACACCCCATGCACCGACTGCTGCGACACCTCCGGTCGCTCTTCCGGGTGGAGCCCGGACGCCCGGCCCTGTGGGCGGGGCTGCGGGCCGCCATCGCCACGGCGGTGCCGTTGTCCTGTGCCTTCCTGCTCGGGGTGCCCGAGGCGGGCTGGGCGGGCCTGACAGGCCTGCTCGTCACGCTCGCGGACAAGGGCGGTTCGTACAACTCGCGCGCGCGCATCATGGGGATGGTGACGGCGCTGGGGGCGCTGGTCGGCATGCTCGCCGCGCCCGCGGGCCGCACGTACCAGGTGGACGCCAGCCTGCTGCTGTTCGGCGTCACCGCGGCCAGCTTCGCGCGCTGCTACGGCGACACGGCGGGGGCGGTGGGAGGCCAGCTCGCGGTCATCTTCGTGGTGTCGCTGGGAGCGCCCGCCGCCAGCCTGCAGGACGCGGTCGCGAGGGGCGGCTCCCTGTTGATGGGCGGGCTGTGGGCGATGGTGTTGTCACTGCTCCTGTGGCCGCTGAGGCCCTACCGTCCCGCGCGGAGGGCGGTGGCGCGTGTGTACGCGTCGCTCGCGGACGCGGCGGAGGAGCTGGGCGGGGCGACGTTGAAGGGGGCCACGGCCGAGGATTGGGCGGACGGGCTGCGGCGCCACGCGAGCATCCGCCCGGACATCGAGCGGGCGCGCGGTGTGCTCGCGGCCACGCGGCGCGGGCGTCCGGACGAGTCCCGGCGCGGCGAGCACCTGCTGGTGTTGGTGGAGCTGGCGGAGCCCATGGTGGCGCTGCTCAGCGCGCTGGCGGAGGCGATGCAGGTGGTGGGGAGGGATCCGCACCTGCACGGCACGCGGGAGCGCGTGGCGAGGCTGTGCGAGGCGTACTCCGCGATGGACCGGTGGGTGGCGCGGGCGCTGAGCCAGGAGCGCAACGAGGGCATGCGCGGCCCGCCCCGGCTGGCGCTGCGTCCCAGGCGGAGCCAGCCCGCGCGGATGTCCGCGCCGTCGGTGAGGCGGGGCGCGGAGGGGCCGCTGTCCGCGCACGTCTCCACGCTGTTGGACCGGCTGCGCGAGTACGCGG
The DNA here is from genome assembly GCF_003611735.1 of Corallococcus sicarius. Lineage (GTDB taxonomy): Bacteria > Myxococcota > Myxococcia > Myxococcales > Myxococcaceae > Corallococcus > Corallococcus sicarius. The sequence continues at coordinate 7,956 of NZ_RAWG01000181.1, forward strand.
GCGTGACGCACGAGACGGCGTCGGGGCTGCTCTTCGGGGACCCGGTGTCGTCGCGCGGCAAGGGCTCCGTGCGGGGGCAGCAGGAGAGCCCGGGGTTCTCGCCGTGGCAGCCCGTGCGCGACCACCTGCACCTCGACTCGCTGGTGCTGCGGCACGCGCTGCGCGTGGGGATGGTGGCCACGGCGGCGCTGGGGCTGACGCGGGCGTTGCAGGTGGGCGACGCGCACTGGGTGAGCCTCACGGTCATTTCCATCCTCCAGCCCTACGCGGGCAGCACGGAGGAGCGCGTGCTCCAGCGCACGCTGGGGACGCTCGTGGGCGCGAGCCTGGCGGCGCTCATCGCGACCACGGTGCACACGCCAGCGATGATGGTGCTGGTCATCAGCGCGCTGACGGCGATCTCCGTGGCGCTGCTGCCGCTGAACTTCGGCGCGTTTCAAATCCTGCTCACGCCGGACTACCTCTTGATGGCCACGCTCAGCTCCGGGGACTGGACGGTCGCCTCGCAGCGCTCGCTGGGGGTGCTCCTCGCGGGGACGCTGGCGCTGCTGGGGGCGTGGACGCTGTGGCCCAGTCCGGAGCGGCGCCGCTTCCCGGACGCGGCGGCCTCCGCCCTGCGCGCGGACGGCCGGTACCTTCAGCGGCTGGCCACGCACCGCAGCGGGACGGAGCCGGAGGTGAACGAGGAGCGGCGCCTGTTGGACCAGGCGCTGCTGGAGGCAGAGTCGTCCTTCCAGCGGCTGATGACGGAGTACCGGGGTCCGCCGCAGCACCTGGAGTCGTGCATGGCGCTGCTCACCTACGCGCGGCGCTTCGCGCTGGCGGTGACGGCGCTGGGGACGGGGAGGCGGTTCGAGCGCACCTCGGTGCTGCCCCAGCAGCTCGCGCAGCGGGCCAGCGACAGCCTGGAGTTGCTCGCCCGCGCGTTGCAGGAGCGACGGGAGCCCCCGCCGCTGCCGCCGTTGGCATTGCCCCGCACCAGTGACGACCCGGTGCTGGGCGCACTGCTGGAGCGCGTGCCAAGGCAGCTCGGGATCCTGCACGGCGCGGTGGCGCGGCTCAGCGAGGGTCCGGCGCTGCGCTGACGGCCGGTGCCGCGCAGGCGGCCTGGTAGTCCTTCAGCTTGCGCTGGAAGCGCTCGCGCTCCGGTGCGGGCCATTCCTCCGGCAACAGGCCCACAGCGCGCTCTTGGAGCTTCAGTGCTTCCGCGCACTGGCCCAGGCCGAAGTGCGCGGCGGCGCCGGTCTCCAGCACGTAGGGGTTTTCTCGCTCCCGTCGCATGGGGGTACGCACCACCATCATGGCCGCCGCATACTGGCCTGCCTGCACACGTTGCCAGGCCAACTCGGTGGCGGGCCACCAGGCCTTGGGCGCCAGGGCGTGGGCACGCGCCACGGCTTGGGGATACAGCGGATCCTCCGGTGCCTGATCCGCCAGTTCCAAGGCGAGGTTGCCCCACGCCAGTGTGCTCTGGGGGTACTGGGAGACTCGCAGTCGCGCCCAGGCCAGCACTTCGGCCCGCGAAAGCCCGTCCCACGCAGGGGCAGGCCTGAAGCGAACACTAAAGGTGTAGGGAATGCTCATGGGGTGCCCCGCGAGGGTCGCAGGGCTGAAACGGGAGCGAAACAGCACCGCGAGGTTCTGCTCAGCGCCATCCATCCCATCCCCCTCGACGATCGTGCAGTCGCGCACCCACCCCTCCGTATTGATACGGCAGCGGAAGACCATGAACGCGAACTTCTGTTGCTCGATCATCTCTTTGGTAAAATGGTATCGCCCGCCCGAAATCTTCTTCGGATTGCCGAGTTCTTTGCGCATGAACTCGCAGGCCTCGTGAAAACCCGCATCGCAAACAGCCCTGAGATCGCTCAACGCGCGCGTGAGTTCCTCTTCGGAAGGTGTGCCCCGCAGGAGCTGGACAACCTCAGCGAAGACCGCTGGGGCCTGCTCCGGCTCCACTTCGAGCGTGGATGTATCGAGCAACGAAGTCGCTTCGTTCCTCAATGACTCTTCCCACAGCGGACCTGGTGGCGTGTCCTTCTTTGCCAGGAGCCGCTCCATGGCGAATGACAGATGGCCATGACTCGCAGGCAGCTTCGGGATGTCGGCATGACGGCAGCCGGTCGAAATGAACAGCAGTGAAAGGAAGAGCCAGCTCCAGCGCATGGCGCGGCATCCTATTCCACCCGCCGCCCTGGCGTACCGAAGGGTTCAGGGCGCGGTGGGTGCCGCCACGGACGTCGTGGCCGCGACCAGGTTCCCGGCGCCATCCTTCGCCAGTCCATACAGCTTGAACGCCCCTGTCACGGCCGGCAGGCGCACGCGCCACGTCCCCGGAGAGGTGCTCTTCCGGGACTCCAGCGGCGTCACGCGGTCGCGCTCCTCACGCGTGGCAGCGTTCCGGAAGTTGTACGCGAAGGACACCTCCAGCGACGTGCCCGGGGGCGCCGTGACCTCGAAGTCCACGCGCGCCCAGGTGGCCGTGCCTTCCTGCTCCACGCCCTGCACCGCCAGCCGCACCGTCACGGGCAACGCAGGGTCCGGCTTCTGGCCCGTGTACGCCTCCCGCACCGCGTGCCATGCCGGCCGGGTGGAGGCGCCCGACAGCAATCCCAGCCACAGCCCGGTATGGTCGAACGACGCGCTGTAGTTGAAGACGAACAACCCCAGACACCGGCCCGCCTGGACGTGGGGTCCCAGCGCGTTGCGCCAGCCATCCACGATGACGTCGTACTTCTCCTTGTCCCCCGGCTCCTGCTTCAGGCCCTGCGCGTCCTTCGGGGCCTCCCATTCACCCTGGGCCCCGAACTCGGTGACGAACCACGGCTTGCGCCCACCTGCCTGTTTCACCGCATCGGCCAGCGCGTGGACGCCCCGGCCGTAGACATTCAAGCCATGGGCATCCAGCGAGGGGACGTACTTCTCCCAGTACGGCACCCCCAGCGTCCACGCATCCACCGACAGCACCGGGTGCCCGGCGTCCGCCTTCTTCACCGCCCGGACGACCTTCTCCAGGAAGCGCGCGTACGCGACCTTCGACGCGTCGTCCGGAGAGTTGAGGATGACCTCGTTGCCCAGGCCCCACGCGAGCACGGCCGGATGGTTCTTGAAGCGGCGCACCTGCGCCAGGGTGGCCTGGAGCTGCGCATCGCGGCCCTTCGCGTCGCGCACGTAGTCGAAGGCGTCGTCGTTCTCCATGCCGGCCCGGCCCGGGCGCAACCACAGTCCCACCATGACGCGCAGGCCATGCTTGTGCGCGGCGTCGAGCAGCGCAGCGGTCTCCTCACCCGTGCCCCAGGTGCGCAGCGTGTTGACGCCCAGGGCGCGCAGCCGCTCGCAGTCCGCGTCGAAGTTCGCGGGACCTCCCGAGCCACTGAACGTGACGCCCTTGGCCACGTAGGGCTGGCCGTCCACCTCCAGCCTCCAGCCCTCCCCCACCTTCACGATGGTGGTGCGAGCCTCCGCCGCCCACGTCGGCCAGAGGAGCGCGGTCAGGAGCAGGATGGCGACAGCGGCGGGACGGGAAGTGGCCATGGGGTCGGGCACGATCGCCTGGAATCGGTCCTACCGGGAACCGGCTTTCAGCACGTCCTGGAGGACGGCCCGGGTGTCGTCCGCGATGGTCTTGTCGCCCTTGTGCATCTGGTACAAGACCAGGCCCTTCCACATCGAGACGTTGCGCGGCTGGGTCTCGTTGTTGGGAGACTCGGAGGCGGCGAAACCGACCATGCCTCCGCTTTGAGCTATTTCCGAGAGGATGTTCCGCGTGAACTGGCACGCTACGCCGGTCACCTTCTTGGCGAGGATCTTCTTGTGCTCGGGACGCTCGCACGTCGCCGCGATGACACGAAACACCTCTTTGCAGGCGTCCTCGTAGCCCACGCCGTCCCAGTCCTTGGTGTACCAGTCGAAGTTGGTCTTGACCTTGAGCCTGGTGCCACATGCGGTGTTGGCGTCATTCAGAGCGCTGGCGATCGACTTCTCGAAGGCGATCTTGGCCTCCTTCTGAAAGGGCTTGAGCTCTTCGGCGAGAGCGGACGTCGACAGCAGGACCATGGCGACGACGATGTGCTGCAAACGCATGAAGGGTGTCCTTCCAGGTGATGGACCGCGATGATACCGCGCCCATCCGTCAGGCCCCGCACGCTGGGTCCAATCGCCGAGATGGGCTCTTTCCCCAAGACCCAGGCATCGAGTGCCATCCGCCCTCGTCGGAGCCGTCGTCAGACGCTGTGCGTCGACCCGGGTATGTCTTCAGGCCCGTGCGCGAGCTGGCGCAGGAGTATGGCTTCACGCTCGGGCGCCGGGTGTTGAGTGGCGCTCGGCGTGGCCCTGGGACTGCCTGCGCCGTGGCTCTGAGCCCGGTTGCCGGGCGGCACGCTTTCGGGCTGGGAGTCCTGGCGATGAAGTGGATGAACCTGTCCGACTGTCGGACAGGTTTGTGACAAGTGCGCCCGGCAGGCCCCCCTGCCTCACCGGGACCGGGCTGGGGCCGCCCGGCGACAACCTGCCGCGTTGGACGCAGCCCACCTGTCCGACACCTTGCCAGGTGGGATGGAAATTCGACCGGAGGGGCTCCCCGTGCCGGAGCCCCCCTCTGAACGGAACGACTTCGGCTGGCCTGGCGGGTGGCCGGGCACGCACTGGCCGGGACCGGCGTTCCGCGCGGTTTCGTGCTACCCGGAGGGCCGTGGACCCGCTCGTGACCCTCCTCGAACCGGCCTCCCGGAACGAAGACATCCCCGGTGCCTTCCCGAGCCCCTTCGACGCCCTGGGCCCGCACGCCCTCGCGCGCCGCGCCGCCGAAGCGCTCCAGGCCACGCTGCGCGAAGGAGTCATTGCTCCGGGAATTCCAAGCCGCGTGCTCGAAGGGCCGGACGGCGGGAAGATGTTCGGCGTGCTGGTGGTGCGACAGGAGGACGGGCGCCTGGGCGTGCTGCGCGCCTTCTCCGCCCTGCTCGCGGGACACTGGGACGTGCCGGGCTTCGTGCCGCCCGTGTTCGACCGCGAGGCCCGCGCCCGAGTGGAGCCGGTGGCCGAAGTCACGGTGAAGGCCCTGCGGGACCGCGCCGAAGCCTGGAGCACCTCCGAGGAACTCCGCCGTCTGCGCGAGGATGACGATGCCCGTCAGGCCCGCGAGGCCACGGAACGCGAAGCCCTGCGCCAGCGGCACGAGGCCCGCCGACAGCAGCGGCACCTCCGCCGCGCGCAACTGCTAAACACGCCGAACCTCACCGAAACCACACGCGCGGAGGCACTGCATGCGCTCGACCAGGAGAGCCGCGGTGACAAGGCGGAGCGGCGCCGGTGGGACGCGGCCCAGGAAGCCGCGCGGCAAGAACTTGCCCCCCGTCGCGCCAAGGCCGAACGCCGGTTGCGCGCCCTCGACAGGCTGCGACGCATCGTCTCACGCGGCTTCATGAAACAGCTTCACGACACCTACGCCATCACCAGCGCCCGAGGAGAGACGCGCCCCCTGCGCGCCCTCTACCCCCACGCCGAGCCCCCTTCCGGTGCGGGTGACTGCGCGGGAGCAAAGCTGCTCGCGTACGCGTTCGCGCACGGGCTCCAGCCGGTGGCGCTCGCGGAGTTCTGGTGGGGCACGCCGCCCGCGTCCGGAGGCCGCATCCAGGGCGCCTTCTATCCCGCGTGCCGCGACAAGTGCGGACCCCTGCTGCCGTTCCTGCTGGAGGGCCTGGAGGTCTCCGCGCCCCGCGTCTTCGTCCCGCCGCCCGCGCCCACACCGGACCTGTCCATCCTCTTCGAGGACGCGTGGCTGGTGATCATCGACAAGCCCTGCGGCCTGCTGTCCGTACCGGGCCGCGACGCGGCGCTCACGGACTCCGTGCTCACCCGCCTGCGCGCCCGCCACCCGCACGCCACGGGACCACTGCTCGTGCACCGGCTGGACCTGGACACCTCCGGCCTGCTCGTCGCGGCGCTGGATGCACGCACGCACAGCGCGCTGCAACGCCAGTTCCTCCACCGCGACGTGGACAAGCGCTACGTGGCGCTCATCGACGGACCGGTGCAGGCAGACAAGGGCACCATCACCCTGCCCATCCGCGTCGACCTGGACGACCGCCCCCGACAGATTGTCGACCCCGTGCACGGCAAGCCCGCGGTCACTGAGTGGGAAGTGCTCGGCCGCGAGGCCGGACGCACGCGCGTGGCCTTCCATCCGCGCACCGGCCGCACGCACCAGCTCCGTGTCCACGCGGCGCACCCGCTGGGATTGGGAGCGCCCATCGTGGGGGATCCGCTGTACGGGCACGCCGACCGCCGCCTGTTCCTGCACGCGGAGACGCTGTCCTTCGTGCACCCGGCGACGGGGCAGCGCGTGGCGTTCACCCGCGCGGCCCCGTTCTGAGCCCTGGCGTCAGTTGACGAGCAGCACCTTGCCCACGCCGCCCTTCTCCGCGAGCTTCTGGGCATCCTTCGCCTCGGTCAGCGGGAACGTCTTCGCGATGGGGATGAACAGGTCCCCCTTCGCCACGCTCTCCCCCAGCTGCGCGAGCCGGCGCCCGTCCGTGTGCGAGAGGAAGGTGCGCACCGTAAGCCCCTTCTCCTTCGCCCCCTTCGGTTCGCCCACCGCGCTGCCGACAATCCCCCCGTGCTTCACCCGCTCCAACACCTTGGTCAGGGCCATGCCCCCCACGGTGTCCGCCACCGCGTCCAGCGTGGGCAGCTTCGCCACGTCGTTCAAATCGTCGAGCGCGACCACGCCCTCCACCCCCAGCTTCCGCGCCTCCGCCACCTGACTGCTGCGCACGCCGGCCCAGATCTTCACGCCCCGCGCCTTCGCCGCGAAGACGGCCGCGCGGCCCACCGCGCCCAGCGCTCCGGTGATGAGCAGCGTCTGCCCCTGGCTGGGCTGCACCACCTCTTCAATCAGCTGCACGCCCGTCAGCGTCACCAGCGGCAGCGCGGCGGCATCCCGCAGGTCCAGGTTCTCCGGCACCTTCGCCCAGGCCTCCGTGGGCGCGACGACGGTCTCCGCGTAGCCCGCGTTCACCAGGCCCATCACGCGGTCGCCGGGCTCGAACGCCTCCACGCCCGTGCCCACCTCGATGACCTCACCGGACACGTCCCGCCCGAGGATGGTGGGGAACTGCACCGGCATCACCGACTTCATGTCGCCCCGTCGAATCTTCCAGTCCACCGGGTTGATGCTCGCCGCGGTGACGCGGACCTTCACCTCGCCAGGGCCCACCTTCGGCTCGGGCATGTCCTGCACTGCGAGCGCATCCACATCCCCATAGGCTTTCAGGACAACGGCTTTCATGCGGGCCTCCAAAGGCAGGCGCCGGGAAGACGATCCCAGCGACGGACCAAGGGTAAGCACCGGCAATGAAAGGTGAACATCGACGGCGGGCGGTCGCCATGCTCCCTTGCTTCCCCCCACCCGCGAGCGTCCATGAAATCATGCCTGCCTTCCATCCGTAGGACGCCCCAAATGACAACCTTCCTCCAGAACCGTCGCCTGCAGGCCTGGCCCCTGCTCCTCCTCCTCACGCCCGCCGTGGCCTTCGCGAAGCCGCCCTCCCAAGCGGCGCAGCGCTGGTGGTCCCACGTGGAGGTCCTGGGCGCGGACGACATGGAAGGCCGTGACACCGGCAGCCCCGGCCACCAGAAGGCCGCGGAATATGTCGCCGCGCAGTTCAAGCAGCTGGGCATCGAGCCCGGCGCCGGGGACAGCTACTTCCAGGAGGTGCCCCTGCTCTCCCGCCGCCTGGTGACGGAGCGCAGCCGGCTGGCCCTCGTCCGCGACGGCAAGGAGCAGCCCCTCACGTTGGAGCACGGCATGCTCAGCCCGCTGACGGGCCGGGCCGGCAAGCTGGACGCGGGGATCGTCTTCGTGGGCTACGGCCTGCGCATCCCCGAGGCAGGGCATGACGACCTCGCCGGCCTGGATGTGAAGGGGAAGCTCGTCGTGGCGCTCCTGGGCGCTTCGCCTCCGGGCGTGGCGAACAACCTGGCGTCCCACGCCGGCTCGCTGGCGGAGCGGTCGCGGGCCTACGCGGAGGCCGGCGCGCTGGGTGTCATCGCGGTGTACCACCCGCGCACGAGTGAGCTGCCCTGGGACCGGCTCGTCGAATCCCAGCGCATGCCCGCGATGATGCTCGCGGAGCCCGCGCTCCAGGACGTCGGCCAGTCCCTGGTGTTCGTGCTGGCGAGCGCGCCCTTCGTCGAGACGCTGTTCGAAGGCAGCGGCCACACCTTCAAGGAGGTCCTCGCGCTCGCGGATCAGGGCAAGCCCCTGCCCCACGTCACGCTGCCGGGGACCCTGCGCGGCGAGGTGGCCCTGGATCAGAAGCAGCTCACCTCCGTGAACGTCGTGGGCCGCATCCCCGGCGGTGACGCCGCGCGCGCGAGCGAGTCCGTGGTGCTGAGCGCGCACCTGGACCACGTCGGCATCGTGACGCCCGTGAACGGGGACTCCATCTGCAACGGCGTGATGGACAACGCCATCGGCGTCGCGACGCTGCTGGAGGTGGGCCGCGCGCTGAAGTCCCAGAAGGCCCCGCCCCAGCGGAGCGTCGTCATCGCGGTGGTCACCGCGGAGGAGAAGGGGATGCTCGGCTCGCGCTGGTTCGCCGCGCATCCCCCCGAAGGCACCGGGACGATGGTGGCCAACCTCAACGTGGACCTGTTCCTGCCGGTGACGCCCTTCAAGCGCGTGGTGGCCTTCGGTGAGGAGGAGTCCACCCTGGCCGCGCCGCTCCGGGCCGCCGCGAAGCGCGTGGGCGTCCAGGTGATGAAGGACCCCTTCCCGGAGCAGAACTTCTTCGTCCGCAGCGACCAGTACCACTTCGTGCTCAAGGGCGTGCCCGCCCTGGCCTTCTCCTTCGGCCACCCCAAGGGCTCCGCGGGAGAGAAGCTGGAGACGCAGTGGGTCCAGGAGCGCTACCACGGGACGACGGATGACCTGGCCCAGCCGATGAACCGCGAGGCCGCGGCTCACTTCGTGGCCTTCGTCACCGAACTCACCCGCCGCGTCGCGGACGCGCCCCAGCGCCCCACCTGGAACGCGAAGAGCTTCTTCCGCCGCTACGCAGAACCCACCGCCACCAAGGCCCAGCCGTAGCGGAAGTCCAGCGCGCCTACCGCGTCCAGCCCTCCCGCGTCAGCAGCGCCACGACGCGGGAGCGCACGTCCTCGCGAATCTCGCGCACGCGCTCCACCGGCTTGCCCTTGGGGTCCTCCAGGAGCCAGTCGTCCCGCTTCAGGCCCGGCACGTGGGGGCACGCGTCGCCGCAGCCCATCGTGATGAGCCATTGTGCGCCTTGCGCCAGCTCGTCCGTGAGGCGCTGGGGCGTCGCGCCCGACAGGTCGATGCCCACCTCCGCCATGGCGGCCTGCACCTCCGGATGGACGCGCTCACCGGGCTGCGTGCCCGCGGACACGGCGCGTGCCTTGTCCGGGTGCACCTGCGCGTTGAAGAACGCCGCCGCCATCTGCGAGCGGCCGGCGTTGTGGACGCAGGCGAAGATGACCGTGTGCATCCGCGCAGCTCAGCAGGCGCGGGGCTGGAACTCCAGCGCGTCGCGCAGCACCGGGTAGGTGTCCTCGGACGCGGTGCAGCCCATGAAGGTGTCCAGGTGGCCGTAGTCCCGCAGGATGCGCCGCTGGTAGTAGCGGGCCCCGTTCGCCTCGCGCAGCCACGCGAAGGTGCGCTCCGTGGACGTGGGCATGTCGCGGTGGCTGCTGCTTCGTTGAAGCCTCGCGGATGGGAAGGTGATTTTTACGTGACCGATGCGCGGCGCAACGCCTCGATGGAGTCTCTGGCACGGGCGGAGGGGAGTCAGTGAGCAGTGGAGGAGGACTTCGAGTCCGCCAAGAGCCAGCTAGGGCTGACTGACTACTAAGTGCGCACCTGGGCGGCCTGGCACCGACACATGACGCAGTGCTTGGTAGACCACGTCTTCCCTGCCACCGCGAACCAGGGCCAGCCTTTCGCCCCAGCAGAACTTGCTCGCCAAAGCGCTTGGCCTGCCGAGGCGAAGCCCCCCCCCATGCGCACGTTTCTCGGCCGGCGCTGATAGCCCTCGGCCGCTACTCCGTCCAGGAAGCGCGAGGGCTCTTCGTGGCCCGCCTACAGCGTGCAGTGGCTCCGCCCGCACACATCCTGGCGTGAAGTCGCTAGCGACGCCACCACCAGACCATTGCCATGCAGTGCCACTATCGCACTCGGGGAGCCAGTCTCAAACTACGGCTGTAGGAGTTAGCGGACTCTTCGATGCAATTATCGACCAGAGACTAATACCACTTGGTCACATCCGAGAGGGCAGCTCAGGCGGAGCTCTGGGGTTGATGGCTCTGTTGCAGAAGGGGCAGGTGCCAATCTGCCTGAGCAGAAGGGGCTGCAACGCGCGTCGCACCATCGGCAGCGTCCAGTGCACCCGGCTCCGGGGGGAAAAGCGCCCGACGGAGCGCGAGGAAGCCGTGGGCGACGGCGCAGAGGGTGGCGTGGTGGTGGAAGCCACGCCACGTGCGTCCCTCGAAGTGGTCGAGGCCGACTTCTCCCTTCATCTCCTGGTAGTCGCGCTCGACGCGCCAGCGCAGCTTGGTGAGGCGCACGAGTTGCTTCAAGGGCGTGCACGCGGGCAGCGTGGAGAGGTGGAATTTGGTGGGTGCCTTCTCGTGCCTTGGCCATTCGCACAGCAGCCATTGTTCGTCGCCTGGGGCCAGTCCCAGCGAGTGATGATGCGCGGTGCGCAGACGCAGGGCCGCGAAGCGCGAACTCTGCGGGCCCTTGGCGTCTTCGCGCCAGTTCACCGACTTCCAGGCGGTTCGCGGCAGGCCCGCGGCCAGCTTCTCGACGGCCAGGGGCTTCGCCTCGCCATAGCGGTAGCGCGTGCGCGCGGGCCCACTCATTCGCGCTGGCTTCGCAGGAATGGGCGGAGGCTCGAAGCCCGGAAGCCAGACGGCCGAGTCACCCCGAATACCGACGATGTACGGCAGCCCCCGGCGCGTCAACTCCTCGCGGAACTCAACCTCGTTGCCGTACCCCGAGTCCGCGAGCAGCAGGCGCGGCTTCACACCCCAACCCAGCGCCCGCTCCAGCAGCCCGAGGGCCATCTCCCGCTTCGTCTCGAACGACACGTTCTCTGGCACGCCTGCCTTTCGCAGGCGTTTCGAGTCAGACGTCCATTCCGCAGGGAGGTACAGTCGCATCCCGATGCAACCGCTGCCCTTCTGACTCGCCACATGCAGACTGACGGCCACCTGGCAGTTGTCGGTGCGGTGCGTATTCCGGTGATGGTGAGCACCCATTCCAGCTCAAGCCGAGCAGCCGTTCCGGCCATGGCGAGCAGTCGGAGCGTCAGCGACGCTGGGACGTTCCGTCACTTCACCTGCTTACGAGCCTTCGT
>NZ_RAWG01000182.1 GCF_003611735.1 Corallococcus sicarius
CCCCCGCCGCCCTGTCCCCCCGGCTCAGCGTCGTCATCGCCACGTACAACCGGCTGCCCCTCATCACGCGCCTGCTCCAGCAGCTCGCCGGCCAGACGCTGCCGCCCGAGGACTTCGAGGTCGTCGTGGTGGACGACGGCTCCGCCACCGACGTGCGCGGCCCGCTGATGGCGCTCCCGCTGCCCTACGCCCTGCGCGTGGAGGTGCAGCAGAACGCGGGCGCCGCCGCCGCGCGGCACCGGGGCGTGCTGGCCGCGAAGGGCGCCGTGGTGCTCGTCACCGACGACGACATGCAGGTGGCCTCCGACTTCCTCGCGCGCCACCTGGCCCACCACCCGCCGGGCTCGCGCAACGTCGTGCTGGGCCGCATCCGCCCGGACCCCGAAATCAGCGACATGCCGCTGTTCGAGCGCTGGTACGCGCACCTCAACAACCGCATGGCGGAGGAGCTGTCCGTCCCCGGCGCGAAGGCCCGCGGCAACCACCTGTACACGGGCAACGTGTCCTTCCCCCGCGCGGACTACGTGGGCGTGGGCGGCTTCGACAAGACGCTGGGCCAGTCCGAGGACGTGGAGCTGGGCGTGCGCCTGGAGAAGGCCGGCTGCGCCTTCCACTTCGCCCCGGACGCCTACGTGCTGCACGGCAGCGACCATGTCAGCTTCGAGAAGTGGATCCGCCGCGCGCACCGCTACGGCATGTTCGACACCCACGTCTCCGTGAAGCACCCGGACGTGAAGGGCGTGAACCCGTGGCGCCTGCTCTTTGAGACGAACCTCCTGTCGCGCCCGCTGCTGGCCACCGCGGTGGTGGCGCCGGAGGCGTCGCGCCGGCTGACGAACGCGGTGGTGAGCGCGTCCCAGGTGGCGGACAAGCTGGGCCTCAAGGGCGCCGCGTTCGCGGGCACGTCCGTCGCCTACGGCATGGAATACCTGCGCGGGGCCCGCACGGAGGCCGGTGGCCTGAGGGGCATCGCCAAGGGCGTCGCGCGCTACCTGCAGGGCCGGGGGAACAGCCAGGAATGAAGACCTTGATTGGAGCGCTCATCTCGGACGCGGTGGAGATGGCGAAGGCCGCCTCCGGCACGTCCGATGCGAAGTCGCTGGCCAAGGTGGTGCTGACCAGTGATTCGTACCGCATCACCGCGCTCAACCGCGCGCGGGAGGCGGCCATCACCTTCCACATCCCGCTGCTCAACCACGTGCTGCGCGTGGCGCAGACGGCGGTGATGGGCATCGAGATTGGCAAGGACGTGACGCTGGGCAAGGGCGTGTACTTCGTGCACAGCCTGGGCGTCGTCATTGGCGGGGACGCGCGCATTGGCGACCGCGTGCGCTTCTACGGCAACAACACCGTGGGCACCGCCAAGGACAACGGCTACCCCGTCATCGAGGACGATGTCTGGATTGGCGCCGGGGCCCGCATCCTGGGACCGGTGCGCATCGGGGCGCGCTCGCGCATCGGGGCGAATGCGGTGGTGCTCCAGGACGTGCCGCCGGACAGCGTCGCGGTGGGCATCCCCGCGCGCATCTTCCCGCGCAAGGACCAGGATGAGGTCGCGCTGTAATCGCAGTCGGTGGTGGGTTCGTGCTGGGGGATGCGTTGAAGAAGGTCATGGCTGACAGTGCGAAGCAGACGCGGTGGAAGCGGAACATCATCCTCACGTGCGCGGTGCTCGGGAGCAGCGCCGGCGTGGCGATGGCGCAGCAGGACTCCGCGGCGCCGAAGGACGCGAAGCCGGATGCCGCCGTCCAGGACGCCGCCGCGAAGCCGGACGTGCCCGTGGATCCGTCCGCCTCCGTCATCATCTACGACGGGGGCCTGAAGCCCGGCTGGAAGGACATCGGCTGGGCGCCCCGGGAGCTGCCGAAGAGCGCGCCCGCGCGGCTGCGGATGTTCAACTACGGCGGGTGGATCCTCTACCAGCCCAAGCTTGGGGGCGCGTACGGCGCGCTGTCCTTCCGCTTCACCGCGCCGGAGGCCCACGGCGAGTTCCTGGACGTGCGCCTGGACGCGCCCGGCGCCTCGGTGTTCCCGCACGTGCGGATCAGCCCGGAGTTCATCGTCAAGAAGGACCGCGAGTGGGCGGAGGTCGTCGTGCCCATGGAGGTCCTCAACCCGCGCAACCTCCCCTTCGACCGGCTGGTGATGCGCGCGTCGAAGGACGTGGGCCGCGACTGGGTGCTCTTCGACAAGGTGGCCCTGGTGCCGCTGGCGCCGGACATCGCCGCGGCTCGCGCCGCCGGGGGTGGCCGCGCGGGGAGGGGTGCGGGCAAGGAGTCGAAGATGATCATCGACTGCGCCGCCCCGTCGCGCCCCATCAGCCCGCTCATCTACGGCATCGCGCTGGACGGCAACCGCGAGACGCAGGACACGCACCAGTGGAAGCTGGGCGCCACCATCCGCCGCTGGGGCGGCAACCCCACGTCCCGCTACAACTGGAAGCTGGGGCGCGCGTGGAACACCGGCAACGACTGGTACTTCCGCAACGTGCAGCTGGGCTTCGGCGCGGATGACTTCCTGGAGTCCAACCGCAAGCACAACGTGCAGTCCGCGCTCACGCTGCCGCTGATTGGCTGGGTGGCCAAGGACACGTCCTCCGTGGGCTTCCCGGTGTCCGAGTTCGGCCCGCAGCAGGCCGTGGACGACACGGAGCCCGCGGGCGGCAATGGCATGCGCCGTGACGGCACGCCCCTGCCCCCGGGCCCGCCTGGCACCACCAGCGTGCAGGCCCCGCCAGAGTTCATCTCCGAATGGGTGCGCGCGCTGAAGGAGGCGGACGCGAAGCGCGGCGGCGGGCCCGGGAGCAGGGGCGTGAACATGTACATCCTGGACAACGAGCCCGCCCTCTGGAGCTCCACGCACCGGGACGTGCACCCCGAACCGCTCACGTATGACGAGCTGCTCAAGCGCACCATCGACTACGGCACCGTGGTGCGCCGCGCGGATCCAGAGGCCGTCATCGCCGGCCCCGCCGAGTGGGGTTGGACGAACTACTTCTGGTCCGCCGCCGACTTCGCCCCCGGCCGCCCGCCCTACACCGACCGGCGCGCGCACGGCGACGTGGCGCTCATTCCCTGGTACCTGCGCGAGCTGCGCGAGCACGAGAAGAAGACGGGCGTGCGGGTGCTGGACGTGGTGGACGTACACTTCTACCCGCAGAGCAACGTGGGGTTGGGGCTGGAGGGCGCCACCGACGCGGAGACCAACGCGCGGCGGATCCGCTCCACGCGCGCGCTGTGGGACCCCAGCTACAAGGACGAGTCCTGGATTGGCGAACCCATCCAGCTCATCCCGCGCGTGAAGCAGTGGATTTCGGAGAACTACCCCGGCCGGGGCATGTCCATTGGCGAGTACAACTTCGGCGCCATGAAGCACATGAGCGGGGGGCTGGCGCAGGCGGAGGCCCTGGGCCGCTTTGGCCAGCAGGGGCTCACCTCCGCGTTCTTCTGGCAGTACCCCGCGGAGAACAGCCCCACGTTCTGGGCGTTCCGCGCGTACCGCGACTTCGACGGGAAGGGCGGCCGCTTCCAGGACGTGTCCCTGCCCACCACCGCGCCGGAGGGCACCAGCCTGTTCGCGTCCCGCGACGCGTCCGGCAAGAAGCTGGTGGCCATCCTGCTCAACTTCGACCCGGAGCAGGCCGCCCAGGCCCAGCTGGAGCTCAAGGGCTGCGGCACGCTCAACGCCGTGCGCGTGCTGGGCTACTCGGGCGCGCCGGGTGGTTTCACCGAACAGGCCGCCGGAACGAAGGCCGAACAGGCCCTGTCACAACGCCTTCCCCCCTACTCCATCACCGTGCTCGACCTCACGGTGAAGTGAAGACGACGCCTTGACCACCGCACACGCCAAGTCCGCAGCCTCGCCCCGCCCGCGCCTGAACATCGGCCACCTCGCCATCGACCAGCTCACGTTCCCGGAGGCCGTGCAGGCCATTGGGGACCTGGTGGACGCGCACCAGGGCGGCTACGTCTTCACCGCCAACGTGGACCACGTCGTCCTCGCGGAGACGAACACGCGCTTCCGCGACGCGTACCAGAAGGCCACCATCTCCGTGGTGGATGGGATGCCCATCGTCTGGGCATCGCGCATGCTGGACGTGTCCCTGCCCGAGCGCATCGCCGGCTCCGACCTCATCCTCCCGCTGGTGAAGCTGGGCGCCGAGCGCAAGTGGCGCATCTTCCTGTTGGGCGCGGGCCCCGGCGTCGCGGAGAAGGTGGGCCGTCAATTCCAGACGCAGTACCCGGGCATTGAAGTGGTGGGCTGGGACTCGCCGATGGTGAACCTGGACGCGGGCGACGCGCAGAACGACCCCATCGTCGCGCGCATCCGGGAGCAGGATCCGCACCTGCTCTTCGTGGCCCT
Organism: Corallococcus sicarius; assembly: GCF_003611735.1. GTDB lineage: Bacteria > Myxococcota > Myxococcia > Myxococcales > Myxococcaceae > Corallococcus > Corallococcus sicarius. The sequence continues at coordinate 4,363 of NZ_RAWG01000182.1, forward strand.
GGGCAGCCCCAAGCAGGAGGTGTGGATTTCCCAGGTGGCCCAGAAGCTGGGGCCCACGGTGGCGATTGGCATTGGCGCGGGGTTCGACTTCATCGCCGGTACGGCCAAGCGCGCCCCGGAGTGGATTGCCCGCTCCGGCTTCGAATGGCTCTACCGCCTCACCCACGAGCCCAAGCGCCTGTGGCGCCGCTACATCCTCAATGACTCGCAGTTCGGCGTCATCCTGCTGCGCGAGCTGTGGAAGCGCACCGGCGGCAAGCAGGACGGGTGAGTCCCCGGGGACTCGAACGCCTGTCTGTCCTTTGAGTTCAAGGCTTGAGGGGATTGTCCCCTCCCTGGACTTTTACAGACAAGACTGAGTATTCTTGCCCCGCACGCCTTTCGCGGGGGTGCCTCGACTTGTGTCTGGGGTTGTAGCCTCCCGCGTCCGCGGGCGTGCCCACCCACCACACCGGACGCACCCATGTCCCCTGTCGTTCCCCGCTCGTCGCCCTGTTGGGCGGCGCGCCTCGTCGTGTTCGCGGCGTTGCTGCTGTCAGCCATTGGCCTGCCGGCGGAGGCCGCCACCAATACGGAGGCCACGCAGAAGGCCATCCACTTCCTGAGCGCGGACGTGGCCAACTGGACCACATCGCAGAACTGCATCGCGTGCCACCGCCAGGGCGCGGCGGTGTTCGGGCTGTCGAGCGCCAAGGCCAATGGCTACAACATGGCCCAGCCCACGACCAACGGCCGCACCATCCAGGGCAACCTGGACTTCCTCGCCGGGCGCATCAAGGCGGACCAGCGGCCCGGTGGCAACTGGCTGCACGAGGGCAGCATCTATCCGAATGAGAAGACGAGCTGGGCGTCGTTCGGCCTGGCGGGCTTCGACCAGTACATGTCCACGCAGTACAGCAGCGCGCTGGTGATGGCGGCCAACTGGGCGGTGGGCATCCAGCAGGCCAGCGGGCGGTGGCCGGAGGACCACGTCAGCTTCCCGGTGGACTACGGCAGCGTGCCGCTGACGGCGCGCTTCATCGTGACGCTGGCGCAGGCGAAGCAGCGCGTGGACCCCGCGAAGGCGGCGGCCTACCAGGCGGCCATCGACAAGGCGGCGGCGTACCTGCGCGCGAACGTGGGCAACAACGACACCTCCGGCGCCGGTGACGGCATGCCGTACACGTTCCAGAAGTCGTGGGCCATCGTGGGCCTGAAGGCGGCGGGCCCGGGCGCGGGCAACGTGAACACGAACACCATCACGGGGCTTGCGAACCAGCTGGCGGCGATGCCCCCGGTGGGCGGCAAGGGCTGGGGCAACCTGCCCTCGGACGCGTCCAACGACTTCGCCACTGGCATTGGCGTGTATGCGATGTGCCTCGCGGGCCTGGAGCCGGCGAGCAACGCGCGCCTGTTCAATGCCATTGAGTGGCTGAAGTCGCGGCAGGCGGCGGACGGCAGCTGGGGTTCGGGCACGGCGACGCCGGACATCCCGACGACGTTCGCGTCGCTGGGCCTGGCGTGCTTCGGCGACTTCAACGTGGAGGTGTCCGTGGTGGGCGAGGACACGAAGATGTTCCCCATCTACGAGCCGGCGGCGCAGGAGACGACCTACACGTTCCGGGTGAAGAACCACGGCTACCAGGCGGACACGTACACGCTGGGCGCGGCGGGCGGCCTGCCGGGTTGGACGGCCACGCTGAGCCGGCCCACGGTGTTCCTGGCCTCCGGCGCGGAGACGACGGTGACGCTCACCGTGCGCGCTCCGGCGAACCTGGGGCCTTCGCTCCTGTCGGAGGTCACGGTGACGGCGGCCTCGGGAGGCGCGGTGGGGGTGTCCGCTTCGGCGCGCATCCGCACGTACACGCCGCCGCCGCCGCCGGTGACGGGCCGGGCGACGACGACCACCCTCCTCACGCCCGCGGCCAACGCGACGGTGACCATCGGGCAGCCGGCGCTGCTGTCGGCCCGGGTGGTGGACGCGTTGGGCACGACCGTCACGGGTCCGCTGAAGGGCGTCGTGACGTTCTTCGTGGCCGGTGTCGCGATTGGCGCGGATGACGACGCGGACGGCAACGGGGTGTTCTCCCTGCCGTGGAACCTCTCCACGGACACGTGGACGGTCACCGGGGCGCAGGACTACCGCGCGGTGTATTCAGGCGTGACGCTGCCCACGCCGCCCAACCTCCTGGGCAGCACGGCGTCCCAGACGCTGGTCATCAACGCCTATCCGTACACGCCGCCGGAGATCATCATCGGCAACCAGCCGGCGTTCCTCCGGGAGACGACGCTGTCGGTGTGGGGCTTCGTGAAGCCCGCGACCAACGGGGCGGTCATCACGTATGCGGCGTTCATCGTGAACGGCGGCACGCCGGTGGTGGTGAACCCCGAGGCGAGCGGTGGTCTGGTCTTCACCCCGGTGGAGCTGGTGGAGGGCCCGAACATCATCCAGCTCACCGGGCGCGACAGCCTGGGCGGCATCACCACGAAGCAGATCAACCTCACGGTGGACCGCGTTCCGCCGGTCATCACCATCCAGTCGCCGGTGCAGGGGCAGGTGGCGGGCACGTCCCTCGTGGAGGTGACGAGCCTGATTGATGAGCAGACGCCGACGCGCGTGCAGACGCAGTGGGTGAACACCACGCTGCTGGAGTTCGGCACCGGCACGGTGACGCACCCGGTGAGCATGCCGAACTTCGGGGAGCAGGGCATCCTGGTGCGCGCCACGGACGCGGCGGGCAACGTGACGGAGGCCGTGGTGCACGTGTTCGTGGACGCGGGCACGCCCACGGTGACGACGGATCCGGCGGACGGGGCCACCTTCGGGCCTCGTGCGAACCACACGCTGCCGTATGTGATTCGCGTGTCGTCCATGTCGGCCACCACGGTGAAGCTGGGCAACCAGATGTTCCAGCTGCCGCGCGGCGGCGGGGAAATCCAGACGTCGGTGCCGCTGGCGTCGGGGGTGAACACGCTCACCATCGACGTGACGAACGAGGCAGGCCGCAGCGCCCGTGCGACGCGCACGGTGCGCTATGACACGCAGGCGCCCACGGCGACGCTCCTCGCGCCGACGCCGGGCGGCACGGTGGGCGGCGTCATCACCCTGTCGGCCCGGGTGACGGATGCGCTGAGCACCATCAAGAACGTGGCGTTCTCACGGGACGGGTCGGGCATCCGCGCCGGCACGCTCCAGTCCAACGGGACGTGGACCGCGGAGCTGGACACCCGCGAGCTGCTGGACGGGACGCACACCGTCGACGTGTGGATGACCGACGCGGTGGACAACTTCGTCATCCAGAGCTTCAGCTTCACGGTGAAGAACAACCCCTGAGCACCTGACAGGGTTTGAGCGGTGCCGTTCGTTGCGGGGTGGGAGGTCCTCACGGGCCTTCCGCCCCGTTTTTCACTCTCAGGTACCGTTGCGCCTGAGGGCACCACCATGGATGTGAGCAGGGCCGGGGTGTGGATGTTGTTGCTCGTGCTCGTCACGGGCTGCGCGGGCGGTCCCACGGTGCGGCTGCGCACCGAAGCGGGTCCCGTGCGGACACACGTGCCCCGGACCGGGGAACGGCGTGTCCCCGTGAGTGCCGGGGACTTCGAGGCAGCGCTGGCCCGCCTGGTGTTGGACGTGCCGTTGACGGTGCGGCCTTCGCGGCAGGGGCGCGTGGTGCGCGCTTCGGCGGGCGAGGGGGCCCTGCTGGACCAGGGGCTCGCGTACCTGCTGCGCGACCGGTACGGGAAGTGGTGCCGGGCCCATGAGGCGCCGGTGGATTGTCTGTCCTTGCTGGAGGAGGGAGCAGGCTTCAGCGCGATGGACCGGCTGACGTTCGCCGTGGGCCTGTCGCTGGAGCCGCTGCGCGAAAGCATTGCGGATGCCGTGGAGGACACGCTGGATCCGGCGTTCTTCGTGTCCCTGGTGGTGGGAGTGCTGACGTCGTGGGCGGTGCTGGCGGCGGCGCCGGAGCCTGTGTTCACCAAGGCCGCGGCCGTGCTGGCCGCCGTGGTGCTGGCGTACGTGGGGATCAAATCGTTCCTGGCCGTGGTGAAGGCGTGCGGGACGCTGAAGGCCGCGACGGACCGGGCCACGACGTTCCAGGAACTGGAGGAGGCGGGAGAGACCTTCGGCCGGGTGTTGGGTCCGGAAGTCGCCCGGCTCTTCGTGCTCGCGGTGACGGTGTTGGTGAGTCACGGCGTGACGCTGGGGATGTCGTCGGCGCTCACGGGGCTGCCCGGGTTCACGGAGGCCTCGGTGCTGGGGGCCTCCCAGGTGAGCATCCGACTCTCGGCGGTGACGGAGGTGACCGCGGTGGCGGTGGTGGACGGCGCCGTGGAGGTGACGCTCGCGTCCACGGCGGTGGCGATGGCCGCGATGGGGCCTCCGGCGGGTGGCGGGCCGCCGTCAGGGGGACCGGGGAAGTGGGTGCAGACAATGGAGTCCATGTCCGAGCGCGCCCGGGCGTATCAGGCGCAGGTGACCGGGGCTCCGGAGGGGTCCGCGTACCGGGTGCAGGAGGGGGACATGGTCGCGGACTTCGACGGCTTCAATGCGACGGACGACCTGCTCCTGGAAGCCAAGGGCCCGCGCTATGCGAAGTTCATCAAGGACGACATGGACATGAAGGAGTTCTTCCGGGGCTTTGGAAAGATCCTGGACCAGGCCGGGCGGCAATCCGAACTGGCGAATGGAAGGCGGATCCGCTGGATTGTCGCGGAGGAGCGATTCGCCAACTTCCTTCGAGAAGCCTTCAAAGGCAGCCGGCTCAAGATAGAGGTCGTGCACGTCCCACCCGTGCCATGAGGAGTCCTGGAGCCATGAAAGAGTCGTACTACGCGGGCTGCTACTGGGTGGCCCGGCAGGAGCCCGTCGAGGCTTGCGCCCAGCGATTGGCGGACTTCCTCCAGCAGGTGAGCCCGCTGGAGCCCACGTGGAGCCGCTGGCATCAGGCGGCCGGCAGCTTCAAGAAGGCCCGTCAGCTTCAGGTCCAGCCAGACGCAACCACGCTCGCGAAACTCCTGGGCCGCAAAGCCCATCGGTTTGGCGACAGGTCCAGCTTCTGGCTCTGGGCCGGCGAGAACGAGGAGGAAACCACGGGATTCCATGGCAGCTGCGGGAGTTCCTCAACGCGGGTGGCCTCTGTCTGCGTCCTCAACTCGCTCACTTCGGGCCAGGTCGCGGAGCGCGTGCTGACCGCCCCCGTCCTGACCGGCGTGGTGCGCGCCATGGCGCTCGCGTGGGAGCCCGAGGTCGGCCTTGCCACCTCCAGTGTGCACCGAGACCTCATCGTGACCGATGAGTTCCCCGAACCGGGCGCCTTCGTCGGCTGGGTCATGTACTTCGCCCACTTCCGGGGCACCGTCCCCCCGCTCCCCGCCCCCGTCCAGGTGGAACACCTGCCGGACCGGGGCACGCTCATCACCCTTACCCCGGAGAAGTTCACCGTCTCCAACCCGGAGCACGTCGCCCTGGCCGCTGACGTCCAGGCCCGCCTCCAGGACGCGGGGCTGCTCCGCCCCCTGCGCCCCTGGGGCACCTGACGCCAAAGTCAGCGCCGACCGGGCTTCGCCAACCTGCGCAGCAGCACTTCATGCGCGGGATGGCGGGCCACCATGGCCTCCGCATCCGGCAGCTCGAAGTCCGCGAAGTCGAACCCCGGCGACACCGTGCAGCCCACCAGCGTGTACGCCCCCAACGGCTCCGCCGCCTGGAGCACCCCCGCCGGCACCAGCACCTGCGGCTGCTCACCCTTCGTCACGTCCCGGCCCAGCACCGCCGTCTCCAGCCGGCCGTCCTCGTGCACCAGGTGCAACGCCAGGGGCTCCCCGTCGTGGAACAGCCACAGCTCGTCCGAACCCACCACCCGGTGCCACGCGGAGAAGATGCCCCGCGTCAGCAGGTAGTAGATGGCCGTCCCCGCGGACCTGCGGCCCCGCAGCGTCTGCACCTGGAACGCCGCCCGGTAGGTCTCCCGGTAGTAGCCGCCCTCCGGGTGGGGCTTGAGGTCCAGACTGCGCACCAGCTCGTCGACCATGGTGGCCCCAGTCTAACGCCCGCGCGTCTCAGGGCTTCTTCTTCTGCTGCTGCATCGCGGACGCCACCAGGTTCATCAGCTTCAACTGCACCGGCGTCAGCCGCCGCAGGTTGCGCATGAGCCGGCGCATCTCCGGGGGCTCCTCGTCGGTTCGGGGCTTCGGCTTCTCCTTCGGCGGCGGCGCGGCGAACTCATCTCCCAGCCCCAGCATGTCGTGCGGCGGGATGTTCAGGACGACGCACAGGCGGCGCAGGTTCTGGACGCTGGGCAGCATGTGGCCGCGCTCCAGCCGGCCATACACCTCCGACGCCATGCCGATGCGGTCCGCCACGTCCGCCTGGGTCAGGCCCATCCGCACCCGCACCGAGCGCGCCGCCGCGCCGAGGATGCCCGCCAGTTCAGTATCCATGCCCTAAATCCCCGGTAGGAAGCGCCCCCATGGCCGCGGGCGCACGGCATAACCCTGAAGGTCGGGTCATGTCACCATACCCCTGGCGTTTTTCAGCCCCCCACCGGCCCCTGCGCACCCTTCCCTTTTCCGAGTCGCTTCGAGGGCGGCACCGACTCAGGGCGAGGGCTCCACCAGCGGCGTGCGCCGCCGCTCCGCCGCCGTGAACAGCAGCGCCAGCGGCAGGCCCAGGAACAGCGCGTGCCACACAATCTGGAGGAACTGCGGCGCGTCCAGGAACCAGGGGAAGTAGCCGCGCGCCAGGAACTGGAAGTCCACCAGCCAGACGAAGATGCCGAAGAGCATCCCCACCGCCGCCTGGAACTCCCAGCGGCCGCGCCCATCCGTGGGCAGCATCGCGTCCAGCAGCGTGTACACGAGCCCCCAGCCCGCGGAGGCGACCAGGTGCACCGCCAGCCCCACCGCCACCGCCAGCCCCGTGGACACCTGCGGCGTGAAGGCAGGCGGCCCCAGCACCACCGCCGCGCTCATCCGCACCGGGGAGAAGGGGCTCTCCCCCGCCGCCACCGCCAGGGCCGTCTCCGCCAACGCCAGCATCACCCCCGCCGCCACGCCAAAGAGCAGCCCGTTCGTCACCGACCAGGGGATGGGGGTGCGCCGTTCCATGGATGCCTCCTCGGGCATGCGGGCCCGTTCGCGCGCGGGTCCCTGGGCTTCAACGCTGCGCACCCGCGCGGAGGCGGGCAGCCACCCCGCACCGCACGCCCGCCGCACCGACACCCGGCCTTGCGGGCGGCTCGCATCCACCCCCTGGAATGCGTCACCCGGGGCCGTGCAGACCCGTCATTTCTTCCCCCTACGATTTCCGGGGCCCCGTAACTTCTTCAGCCCTCGCCCGTCTGCCTGGCGTGAAAGTACCTGGAATTCCCGGGACCCACGGCCGGCATGGGGTTCGCAAGGACACAGGGTGTCGAGGAAACCGAGCCCGTGTCCCAGTCCGCCCGAAATCGCCTGTCCCCTCCGTACCGCGTTCACTACGCGCCGCCTGCATGGCGGGAGGTGGGACGCATGTCCGCCGAGGCCTTCGAGGCCCTGCAGCAGACGCTGCTGCGGCTGGCGGAGCGGTCGCGCAACCAGGACTCGTCCGTGGGACCCGCGCGCCACTGCGTGGAGGGACACGACCTGGAGCTGCTCTACGAGCGCGACCCGCGGGCCAGCACCCTCACGCTGCTGGCCGTGAACCGCGTGCGCTGACGGGCTCCCGTGAACGCTCAGTCGCTCCGGCCGGTCAGCCGGTGCACCGCGGTGACCAGCTCGTCCGGGATGATGGGCTTGCGCAGGATGCCCCGCGTGCCGGGCAGCGCCTCGGTGGCGACGGCGGTGAGCACCAGCACGGGCACGTCCTTCAGGCGGGGCCACTCCGCGCGCAGCCGGCGCAGGAACTCCGGGCCGCCCATCACCGGCATCATCAGGTCCAACAGGATGAGGCTCGGCGAGGCCACGTGGACAAGCTCGTCCAGGGCCTCGCGGCCGTTCGCCGCGACCACCACCTCGTAACCTTCCCCCTCCAGGATTTCTGCGACGGCGGCGCGGACGTCTTCATCGTCCTCCACCACGAGCACGGGCTTGCGCGGTGCGGGCTGGGCCATGCGCTACAGCATACGGACCCCCTCCCCCACTCAGGCCATGGCATCCCTGAAAATCCAGATGACTGGTGGACACATGCCAACCCCGAAAGGCCCACTTCACGGGCTCCTGGGGGCAGGCACCCCCGCCGGGGAGGCCCTCGCGGACTGGGACTCCGGGTCCTTCCAGAGGGGATTCCGGCTCGCAAACGTGTGGTCCCTCACGCGAACCCTGCACCCGGGGAGTCCGGGGGGTTAGCGAGGCCCCGAACCCCTTCCTACCTTGGGCAACCATGTCGATGAGGGCCACGCAGCAGGCAGGGACCGCCGAGAGGGCGGAGGCGGACTGGAAGGCGCGCGCCTGGCGGGAGCTGGACGCGGCGCGGGCGCGGACGCGGGCGATGCTGGAGCCCGTCCCGGAGACGGAGCTGATGCGGCAGCACTCGCCGCTGATGTCGCCGCTCGTCTGGGACGTGGCCCACATGGCCAACTACGAGGAGCAGTGGCTCTTGCGCGCGCTGGGGGCGCCGGCCATCACCGACCCCGCGTTCGACGCCATCTACGACGCCTTCCGCCACCCCCGGAACACCCGCGCCACGCTGCCGCTCCTGGAGCCCGAGGCCGCCTGGGCCTACGCCACGCGCGTGCGGGAGGCGGTGCGCGCGCACCTGGAAGCGGTGCCCCTGGAGAGCGCGGATCCGCTGCTCGCGGGCGGCTTCGTCTACGGCATGGTGGCGCAGCACGAGCAGCAGCACGCGGAGACGCTGGCCGCCACGCTGCAGCTGATGACGGAGGTGGAGTACCTGCCGGTGGAGGCGCTGCGCCCGCGGCCCGGCGCGGTGCCGCAGCACGAGGTCTTCATCCCCGGCGGCCCGGTGCCCCTGGGCAACACGGACGCCTGGGCCTACGACAACGAGCGCCCCCGGCACCTGGTGGACGTGGCGCCCTTCCTCCTGGACGCGCACCCCGTCACCACGGGGGACTACCTCGTGTTCGTGGAGTCCGGCGGCTACGAGGACGCCCGCTGGTGGGACCCCAAGGGCTTCGAGTGGATCCAGGCCGAAGGGCTGCGCCACCCGCTCTTCTGGCTGCCGCGGGGTCAGCACGTCTGGCTGCGCCGCCGCTTCGGCACGGTAGAGCCGCTGCCCAGGGACGAACCCGTCCAGCACGTGTCCTGGTACGAGGCGGACGCCTACGCGCGCTGGGCCGGCAAGCGCCTGCCCACCGAGGCCGAGTGGGAGAAGGCCGCGCAGGGCAGCGACGGCGTGGAGCGCGCATACCCCTGGGGGAACGACGCGCCCACGGACGCGCACGCCAACCTGGGCGGGTCGCGGTGGGGCGTCTCCCCCGTGGGCAGCCACCCCCTGGGCCGCAGCGCGGACGGCGTCTTCGGGCTCCTGGGGGACGTGTGGGAATGGACCTCGAGCGACTTCCAGCCGTACGCGGGGTTCCGGGCCTTTCCCTACCGCGAGTACTCGGAGGTGTTCTTCGGCACCGCGTCGAAGGTGCTGCGGGGAGGGTCCTGGGCGAGCGCGCCGGTGGCGGTGCGCAACAGCTTCCGCAACTGGGACTTCCCCATCCGCCGGCAGATCTTCGCCGGCTTTCGCTGTGCACGGGACGTGAGGTGAGGGGCGCATGAGGCTGAGGACGGAGCAGTGCGAGGGACAGGTTCCGGGCACCGGCGCGGAGCCCGGCGTGCGGGTGGACGTGTACGTGAAGCCGGGGGATGCGCAGCACGCGCTGCGGGAAGAGGCCCTCCAGGGCCTCTGCCAACCCGCGCCCAAGGAGCTCTCACCCAAGTGGCTCTACGACGAGCGCGGCAGCCAGCTCTTCGACGACATCACCCGGCTGCCGGAGTACTACCCGACGCGCCGCGAGCGCGAGATCCTGCACGCGCACGCGGACGACATCGCCCGGCTGAGCGGCGCGGACACGCTGGTGGAGCTGGGCAGCGGCACCAGTGAGAAGACGCGCCTGCTGCTGGACGCCATGGACGCGGCCGGACAGCTCCAGCGCTTCGTGCCCTTCGACGTGAGCGAGGCGTTCCTGCGCAAGGCGGCGGCCGGGCTCGCGCACGAGTACCCGCGCATCGCGGTGCACGCCGTCGTGGGCGACTTCGAGCACCACCTGGGGCGCATCCCCCGGGGTGGCCGCCGGCTCATCGCCTTCCTGGGCGGCACCATCGGCAACCTGAAGCCGGCGCAGCGCGCGCTGTTCCTGCGCGAGCTGTCCTCGGGGCTGCGGCCGGGGGACGGGCTGCTGCTGGGCACGGACCTGATCAAGGACCGCGAGCGCCTCTTCGCCGCCTACAACGACAGCGCGGGCGTGACGGCGGACTTCAACCGCAACGTGCTGCGCGTGCTCAACCGCGAGCTGAACGCGGACTTCGACCCGGAGGCCTTTGAACACCTGGCCCCGTTCGACGAAGCGCACAAGTGGATCGAGATGCGGCTCATCTCCCGGAAGGCCCAGTCCGTGTGGCTGGGGGACCTGGAGCGGCGCGTGGACTTCGCGGAAGGCGAATGTCTGCGCACCGAGGTGAGCTGCAAGTTCTGTCGGGAGCAGGTGCAGACGGAGCTGCGCGACGCGGGCCTGGACCTGTCCGCCTGGTGGACGGACTCGGACGGCGACTTCGCGTTGTCGCTGGCGATGAAGCGCTGAAGCAGGGAGTCCCGCCCGGCGCGCTCTCCCTCGTTGTGGGGGGCGCCGGGCCAGGGACATGCACCGGGGTACGACCGACTGCGTGCGACTTAACGGCGGCGCGGCGGGTTGCGGCGCACCGGCACGGGGACCGGGGCCGGCTCGGCCGGGCGGGTCCACGCGGCCCAGAGCGCTGCCGCCGCGGTGATGACCAGGCCTCCCGCTGCTGCAAGCTGCTCACCCAGGGCGCTGATCTCCACGACGGCCAGGGGGAGGGGGAGCATCTCGGTGAGCGTCATGCGAACTCCTTACGAGGGGGCACAGCGTGAGGACCTGATACGGGCCGGGACGGGAGCTCGACACAAGTCGGGAGGCTAAGGTTAGGAAGTCGGAAGGCCTAAAGGAAGTCCCGGGGTGTCGTGATGACGGGGCGTGGACGGAATTGCACCTCGGGTCGAGCCCGAAGTCCATCCCCTCCCAGTCCTCCCCGCGCGAAACCATCACACGTTCCACGTAATGAGGACACGCGGGCCGCGCAGGACGTTCCCGCCTGCCTGCTCCTCGTCGCGCGCCGTCACCCGTGCGGGTGGTGCGTCCGCCACTCCACCATCATGCAGTGGTCCTGCACCACCTGGATGCCCGCGCGCGCCAGTCGCTCCGCCACGGCGTCGTTGCGGATCCCCTTCTGGAACCACACCGCGCGAGGCTTCTTCGCGAGCAGCTCCTCCACGTGCGCGTGGATGTCGTCCGGACGGAGGAACACGTCCACCACGTCCACCTCACCGGGCACGTCCTTCAAGGACTTGTAGGCGGGCTCGCCCAGGATGCTCCCATGCTCGCCGTGCGTGGGGACAGGCAGCACCGTGAAGCCGTGGTCCTTGAGGAACTTCGGGATGGCGTGCGCGGGCTTGTCCGCATGGGACTCCGGACGGATCCCCAGCACGGCCACGCGCTTGCTGCTGCCGAGCAGCGAGCCAATCGCCGTTGCACCTTCGATGAGGTTCTTGCGCCAGTCGTCCATGGGCTGCTCCTTGTGGGAGCGCGTATCGAAGGGGACGAGGCAACCCGCGCACAACCCGGAGCCTGACGGGGTGGACGTGAACCGTCCGCCGCAGGACTTCCCTGTTCAAACTTCAGCGGGGCGCGGCCTGGACCTGGATGGTGCGGCAGGCCTCGGTGGCCAGGCGCACCTCTTCGGCGGAGGCGCCGGGGAGGCTCGCGCAGAGGAACAGGTCGTCTCCCACGCGGCGGGCGCCGAAGAACACGGGGGCCTCCGCGCCCACGCCTCCGTCCGCCAGCGAAGGGGCGAGCGTGACGCGCAGCAGGGAGAAGGACTGCGTGTCCTCTTCCTGGTCCAGCGACAGCGTGAAGCTCTTCATCTGCTCGCGGACGGTGTCCGCCAGCTTCTCCGAGGAGGGCATCTGTTCGCCCTGCCCCGGCTTCAGGTCCACGCGCAGCGCCGGGCGGCCGGGAGGGCCCGCCTGGAAGCTGCCATCGGTGGCGACCTGCGCGGACCACCCGGGCGGCAGCGGCACCTTCACGCCCGAGCGCAGCCCCGCGTCCTCCGTCAGGCCGCCGGAGGAAGGTGTCTCCTCCTGGCAGCCCCGGCATCCCGCGAGCAGCGCGAGGGTCACGAACGCGCCCCCGCGCACGCTGGACGGGAAGACGGACACCTACTTCTTCTCGCCCATGGGAGGCGGCGGGTTGCCCTTGCCGATGTTCTCCATCTTCAGCGAGCCCTCGAGGATGGCGCCGCGGTCCATGGTGAACGACGGCGTCTCCAAGTTGCCCTTCATGCGGCCCGGCTGCTTCAGCTCGATGAGCTGCGCGGCGCGCACGTTGCCTTCCACGGTGCCATTGATGATGACGGTGCCGGCCTGGATCTCCGCCTGCACGCGGGCGCCATCCCCAATGACGAGCACGTCCTTGGTGATGATCTGCCCGTTGAACTTCCCGTCAATTCGAACCTGACCTTCGAAGGTGAGCTTCCCCTCGAACTCGCTTCCCTTACCCAGAAGCGTGTGAACCTCACCCGGACGCGTCGACACGAAATCCTCCTCCCGTTTGAACAGGGGCTTGCTGGGTGCTTCGTCTTTCTTCCCGCCAAGGAGCGCCACGCCCTACTCCTTCCTCAGAAGCTTCAACAGCCGATCCAGGTCATCGTAGGAGAAGAAGTCCACTTCCAGGGTGCCTTTTCCCGGGCTTTTCTCCGACAAGCGCACCTTTGTCCCCAATCGACGTTGCAGCTCTTCGGTGAGTGCCTTCACCTGCGGGCTCACCTTGGGCGCCGGCTTCCCGGCGTCCTTCTTCGTCGACCGGCCCTGCTGCACCAGTCGCTCCGTGTCGCGCACGGACAGCTTCTTCTCCGTCACCTGGCGCGCCAGGTTCTGCAACTCCGGCAGGCGGGGCACGCCCAACAGCGCTCTCGCATGGCCCATGCTGAGCGACCCGTCCGCCACCATCTCCTTCACATCCGGCGGCAGCGCCAGCAGGCGCAGCGCGTTCGCGACGGTGGAGCGCTCCTTGCCCACGCGCTGGGCCACCTGCTCCTGCGTGAGCTTGAACTCATCCACCAGGCGCTTGTAGCCATCCGCCTCTTCAATGGGGTTCAGGTCCGCGCGCTGGAGGTTCTCCACCAGGGCCAGCTCGAAGGCCTGCGCCTCCGTGACTTCCCGCACGATGGCCGGGATGTCCTTGAGGCCCGCAGCCTGGGACGCGCGCCAGCGGCGCTCGCCGGCGATGATCCGGTAGCCGTCCCCGTCCTTGCGCACGAGGATGGGCTGCAACAGCCCCTGCGCCTTGATGGATTCAGTGAGCTCGTGGAGCTTCGTCTCGTCGAAGTGGCGGCGGGGCTGGAGGCTGTCGCGGTGGATGGATTCGATGGCCAGCTTCAACACGCCGGCCTTCGCGGGCGCGGTGGCCGCCGGGGCGGCGGGGGCCGCCTGGGGGATGAGCGCGGAGAGGCCCCGTCCCAGGGCTCGCTTCTGGTTGTCTGCGGTCTTCTGCACGGCGGTCAGGGACTCCCGCGCCGGCGTGGTGCCGGCGCCTCGGGCCTTCGTGTGTCCCCCGGCGAACCGGGGCACGCGTCAGTCCATTCGCTTCAAATGAGCAGGGCGGTCAGGCGACCCGGCGCTTGGGTGACCGGGGGGTCTCCCGGCGCATCAGCTCCCGGCCGAGCGCCAGGTAGCTCTCACAGCCCTTCGACTTGATGTCATAGAGGATGATCGGCTTGCCGAAGGACGGGCACTCGGACAGGCGCACGTTGCGCGGCACGACGGCCTGGAAGACCTGGTCCTTGAAGTAGCCGCGCACCTCGTCCACGACCTGGTGGGCGATGTTCGCTCGCGCGTCGAACATGGTGAGCAGGATGCCCTCCATCTTGAGCGCGGGGTTCAGGCCCTGCTTCACCAGGTCGATGGTGTGCGTGAGCTGCGACAGGCCTTCGAGCGCGTAGTACTCGCACTGCAGCGGGATGAGGACGGAGTCCGCCGTCACCAGCGCGTTGAGCGTGAGCAGGCCCAGCGAGGGCGGGCAGTCGATGATGATGTAGTCGTACTTGTCCTTGAGCGGGAGCAGGGCTTCGCGCAGGCGGAACTCGCGCCGCTCCTGGTTCACCAGTTCGACCTCCGCGCCGGTGAGGTCGGGCGTGGCGGGGATGACCTGGAGGAACCGCAGCTCCGTGGGGTGGATGAGCTCTGAAGCGGGACGACCGCCGAGGAGCGCATCGTAGACGGTGCCATGGAGGGCATCGCGCTTGAGACCCAGGCCGCTGCCCGCGTTGCCCTGGGGGTCCATGTCCACCAGCAGGGTGCGGCGCTCCGCGGACGCGAGACTCGCCGCGAGGTTGATGGCGGTGGTCGTCTTACCGACCCCGCCCTTCTGGTTGGAGATGCAGATGATACGACCCACGTGGCCCATCCTCTCTCGCCCCGGGTCCACCGGAGCCCCGCGCACTAATTAGTGCTCGAGATGCACGAACTGGTGCTGATCAGGCAGGTAGCACGGGGTTCGCGGACGGATCAAATTCACTTCCGAGAAGAACCGGGCGCCCCTGCCAGGCCCCTTGCTTGGGGACCAGTAGGCGCGGCGGAGCGGGCAGCGCGTGGGCTGGAATTCGCGCGGAGGGAGGGTCTGCGACTGGGCCTGCCCGCTCACTTCCGGTGGCCTTTCGGGGCCGTGCTTCGGGACCGTCCGGAAGGTGGTCGGGTTTTTTCGGGAGGGC
>NZ_RAWG01000183.1 GCF_003611735.1 Corallococcus sicarius
CTCTGGGCACCCGCCCGGCCCCGCGCTGAACGCCGCCCGGTGACGCTCAGGCGCTCTGGGTGCTCCGGGCGTTCACCATGGCGATGCCCGCCAGGATGACGCCGATGGACAGCAGCATGGGCAGGGTCAGGTGCTCGTTGAAGAAGAGCAACCCGGACAGCACGCCGGTCGCGGACACGACGTAGCCGAACTGGCTGAAGTACACCGGGTCCGCGACCTTCTGGAAATGGAAGTACACGCGGTAGCCCAGGCTGGTGAAGCAGCACTGGGCCAGGATGACGCTCCACCCCGCCAGGCCGGGGCGCGGCAGCCCCCCGTTCATCAGCAGCAGCGGCAGCAGCGCGAGCGCCCCGCCCAGCAGCATCCCCCCCGCCAGCAGGCTCGCGGGCACGCCCTTGGGCATGCGCAGCTTCCGGTACACGTTGCCGGCCGCGATGCTGATGGGCGTGCAGAGCGCCAGCGCCAGCCACCAGGAGGACCCGGTGCCGGGCGCGCTGTTGCGGCCCAGCACGAGGATGGCCGCGCCCACCAGGCCCACCACGATGCCGGCCAGCCGCAGCGGCCGGTAGCGTTCAATGCCCAGCCCCCAGGCAAAGGCATACGTGAACAGCGGCGGCAGCGTGTACACCAGCGACGTCACGCTGGTGCCCACGCTCTGCATGACGATGAAGGTCACGCTGTTGGGGACGGCCACGCTCAGCACACCGGCAATCAGGCTGTAGAGCAGCACGGGCCGCGCCTCCGGGGTGCCCGTCACGCTCCGGCTTCCGGCGAACGCCAGCACCAGCCCGCTGCCGAGCGCCGGCCAGAAGGCGAACTCCAGCGGCGACCAGCCCTCCGCGCGCGCCACGCGGGACATGGGCAGCATGCTGCCCAGCAACATCCCGGTGGCGATGAGCAGCAGCAGGGGCGCATCCCCCCACTGGCGCAGGCGGGAGCCCGCAGGGGAGGAGGACGTTATCGGCAGGGGGGCGCTCATCAGAAGGTCGTGCCCAGCGCCAGCGCCGCCGCCCAGACCCCGTTTTCGGAGAAGGCGAAGCCCAACGGCGCATCCAGGTTCATCACCAGCCGGGCCTCCACGAAGCCCGCCGAACCGTAGAAGCGCGCGTGGGGGATGAGCGCGAGGAAGGTGGGGTCCGCGCCCTCCACCGCCGTCGCCAGGTAGATGGCCTGGAAGGTGGAACCCACCAGGACATGGGAGGAGACGTCCATGCTCGCGGAGCCGGAGACCTGGAAGACCGCGTCCACCCGCTGGCCGCGCTTCTTGGAGAGCTGCGCGGACATGGGGATGCGCCCGTCCAGGCCGAAGCGGAAGCGCCCCGTCTTCAGCGTCGCGTCCACCCAGGGCGTCAGGCCCAGCAGCCCCGGGTTCACCAGGCTGAAGGCGCTGTTGCCCCGCAGCGTGGCCGCGCGCCGCAGGAGCGCGGAGCCGAAGTCGTCCGGGTCGGTGATGAGGGTGAAGGGCAGCACCAGGTTTCCACCCGTGCGGACCTTCAACGCGCCGTCGTCGCTCAGCACGCCGCCCAGGCCCACGGAGGGGTTGCCCGCCTGGAACGCGGTGGGGCCACCCGCCCGGGATGGGGCATAGGCGAAGAGCCAGGCGGCGCTGAGGCTCAGCCTGTCTGACAGCGCCATGGAGGCGGAGATCGCCGGGGCGAACACCGTGGTGGGCTGCCCGTTGAGCGACCCGGAATAGGCATACGTCTCATACAGCAGCGTGTTGGGCGGGCGCGGCGCGGGCCCCTGCGCGAGGGCCGCCGGGGAGGCGAGGAGGAGCGCGGCGGCGCCGAGGGCGCGAAGCAATGGAGTCATGACGGTGGAGGGCGGCGGTGAAAAGAAGGGAAGGGAAGCCAGACGCTCAGAGCGCCACGGGCGCGTACGCCGCGCCGAACTGGAGCAACTCCGGGCCCAGGAGGAAGGCCAGACACAACGCGGCGAACGTCTCTCGCTCCGGCGGCGAGGGCGGACCGGGGTGCACGTCCGTGCGCGGCTCGCACGACGGCAGCGCTAATACCTCCTCGGACTCCGACTCCGGCTCCGGCAGGGGGCGCGCCGCATCGAAGCGCGCGTGGGACGGACGCAGCTGGTGGGGCACCCCCGGCAGCGACTCCGTCACCGCGCGGACCACCGGCCCCTGCCCGTCGGAGACGACCCCGACGACCGGCACGTCCAGGGCGAGCGCCAGCTCCTGGAAGCGCGGCACCAGCTCCTCCGCGCGGTGCTCCGGCAGGCTCCAGGCCCCCAGCACCTCGGAAGACAGACACTCCCGCGCCACCCACAGCACCTCGTTGCCCACCTCCGGGCGCAGGGCGCTCATGGACAGCACCACCCGGCCCAGCTTCTGCGTCACCGCCTTGAGCCGGAGACAGTCCCCCAGGCGCAGGGCCAGCAATTCGTCGTACCGGGCCAGCAGGTTGGTGACGCTGCGCTCGGAGATGGGCACGTCCCGCGAGCGCAGGGCCGCATGGATGGACGGGACGCTGCGCTGCTCCTGATAGCGCAGCGCCCCGATGAGCGCGATGACGTCCAGGCCGAACTCATGCTCCGGCAGGACCCACAGCCCCTCCTCCTCCGCGCGGATGGCCTTCAGGCGCAGCGGACAGCCCTCCCGGTGACACACCCGCACCTGCACCTTCAGCGCGACGACGCCGTTCAGCGTCACCACGTTGCGGCGCGCCCGGTAGTCCGCGGGCGCCTGCCCGCCACAAGCGGCGCACTGCCGCCGCCGATTCTCGAGCCCGACCTGGCGGCTGGCCGGGGGATGCGCGGTGTTCCGAGCCATGACACCAACTCCGAGGGGAAGGGGGAAGACCGCCGGAAGACGGCGGTGTTACGGGGTGGTGCTCGTGGCCGACTTCACCGGCGCCTTCGGCTGCTTCTTGACGAGTTCAATCTCGAGGGTGATGGAGATCTGCTCCCCCACCGCCACGCCGCCCGTCTCCAGGGCCGCGTTCCACGTCAGGCCGAAGTCCTTGCGGTTGACCTTCGTGGTCGCCGTGCCGCCCCGCTTGATGTTGCCGTACGGGTCCTTGGCCTCCACGGTGAAGCCCTCCGCCTCCAGCACCACGGGCTTCGTCACGCCGTGGATGGTGAGGTTGCCCATCAGCTTCAGGCCGTCACCGGACTTCTCCACCTTGGTGGACTTGAAGGTGAGGGTCGGGAACTTCGCGACGTCGAAGAACTCGTTGCCGCGCAGGTGCTCGTCGCGCTTCGCGTCGTTCGTGTTGACGGTCGCAGCGTCGATGACCGCCTCCACCGACGACTTCGTGATGTCCTTCTCATCGATGTTCGCCGTGCCGGTCACCTTCGAGAAGGAGCCCCGCACGTTCGACACCATCATGTGCTTGACGGAGAAGAGCGCCGACGAGTTCGTCGGGTGGATCTCATACTCGGTGGCGGCGGCGAGCGAGGGAGCGGCGAGGATGGCGGCGAAGGCGAGGGACTTGAGGAACGACGTCATGGTGTTGCTCTCCAATGGGAAAAGATCAGGTCGCGTAGATGCGCTTGTGGTCGCGCGTGCCCTGGTAGCGGAAGCCTGAACCGGCGGCGTCCGCGGCGGGCCGCTCGTCCAGGTGCTCCCGGGCGCGCATCACGTCTTCGTACTCAGGGATGGACAGCGCGCGGCGGCGCGCCAGCCGCGCCTCCAGGCCCAGGGCCTTCACGCGCGCCTGGGCGCCGTCCTGCACCACGCCGCTGAAGAACTCCGCGCAGGACCCGCTGCCGTAGGAGAACAGGCCCACGCGCTTGCCCGTCAGGTCCTCCGGGGCCGACGACAGGAGGCTCGCCAGCGCCAGGTACATGGAGCCCGTGTAGATGTTGCCCACCTGCGAGGGCATCACCAGGCTGTGGCCCACCAGCCGGTCGAAGCTGGCGTCCGGCGCGGCGTCGCCGTCCAGCGTGCGCAGGTGCCGGTGCGCCTTGCGGGACATCTTCCCGTAGGGCACGTGGTAGACGAGCGCGGCGAAGCGGTCGCTGTAGGCGCCCTCTCCACCCGCGTCCCCCGCGGCCTCCTGGTAGGCCCGGTAGGCGCCCTCCAGCGCGGCCAGGTAGCACTCGACCGAATAGTGCCCGTCCACCAGCGCGTCCTTCGAATACAGCGGACGCCAGAAATCCATCACGTCCTTGGAGTAGACGCCCGTCTTGCCGGCCTCCAGGACGACGAGGGCGGGATGGTCCGACACCAGCATCGCCACCGCGCCCGCGCCCTGGGTGGGCTCGCCCGGCGTGCCCACGCCGTAGCGGGCGATGTCCGAGCACACGATGAGCGCCTTGCGGCCCTTCGCGCTGCCGGAGCGCACCCAGTCCAGCGCCATCTGGAGCGCGGCGGTGCCGCCGTAGCAGGCGTGCTTCGTCTCGAAGATGCGGCAGCGCGTGGACAGGCCCAGCAGGCCCTGGACGTAGGAGGCCACCGGCTTCGAGTGGTCCACCGCCGTCTCCGTGCCCACCACCAGCAGGCCGATGTCGTCGGGCGAGCAGTGGGCCGACTCCAGCGCCATCCGCGCCGCGCGCGCCGCCAGCGTCACCGTGTCCTCGTCCACCAGCGGCACGCCCATGCGCGTCACGCCCAGGCCGTCCACGTACTTGCCCGGCGCGACCCCACGCGCCATCGCCAGGTCCGCCAACTCCACGTACGTGTCCGGAACGGCGACACCGATTGCTTCCAGGCCTACCAGCATGACTGCCCCCTCGAATTGCTTCGTTGTGTTCACCGCGCACACGCCCCCCGTGCCCCACGGATGTGATGGCGGGGAAGACGTGTGTGTCATTGACTCAATGCCAGCGGCTCGCGCGGGGCCCCAACCCCGCACGCTGCCGTCGGGTGCTCCAGGCTCGCCGGAAGCCGTGCTCCTGGCGGCGGCCCGCCGCGCTTCGGTGTTGGAGGCACCGACGCGCCGGCGGGAGCCGTCTGTCTTCAGCGCCGCGCGTAGGAACCGCTGCGCAGCTCGTCGATGATGCCGGGGCCCTTGGGCGTCCAGCCCAGGAGCTTCTGCGCGTGCTGGGCGGAGAACTGCTGATCCAGGACCAGGGCGTCCGCGAACGCGCCGAACTGCTTGCGCGCCTCCTCCAGCGGCCAGGCGACCGTCTTGCCCCCGGCGCCAGCGCCCTCGCTCGCGGCGGCGGCGACGTCCTTCACCTTCACGGACGGGCCCTGCACCGCGACCAGCACCGTGCCGGCGGGGGCCTTCTCCACGGCGCGCACGTAGAGGTCCGCCAGGTCCTCCACGAACACCACCGGCCAGTGGTTCTCACCCGTGCCCATGTAGCGGGCGGCGCCGTGGTCCTTCACGGACGACGTGAGCAGGGTGGGGATGCCGGCGCCCTTCCCGTAGACGATGCCCGGGCGGATGACGATGCCGCGCACGCCCGGCGTGCCCAGCGTGCGCTGCTCCACGGCCGGGCGCCAGGCGACCAGCGCCGCCGCGCTCAGCGGGGTCTCTTCGTTGACGACGTTGCCGCGCGTGTCGCCGTGCACCCAGACACCGCTGGTGTAGACGAACGTCTTGTCCGTGCCCTTGAGCGCGTCCAGCACCGCCGCGACGGCGGGCGCGTCCACCGCCTCGCTGTTGGTCGTCGCGGTCCAGACGACCGCGTCCAGGTCCTTCACCAGGGCGGCCAGCCCGGCGGTGTCCGCCAGGTCCCCCGTCACGGCCTGGACGCCACGCTGGGTGAGCTTGTTGCGCGCATCGTCGGAGCGCGCCAGGCCCACGACCTGGTGGCCCGCGCGCTTGAGCGCATCCACCACCGCCCCGCCGATGTAGCCCGTCGCGCCCGTGACAAGGATCTTCATGTTCAGCCTCTTCTTGAGTTCAGGTTGAGTCATTGGACAGTCACCCCCACCACCTGGCCGTCATGGGCCCAGGCGTAGGAGCGCAGCAGCAGTTGCCACACGACCTCCAGTTCCTCGGCGTCGCGGGGTCCGTAGAGCATGGGCGTCCCGGAGCGCGGATGGGGCATGCCCCAGCCCTGCTGGAACACCTGCCGCGCCAGGTCCGGCGGGAACTTCACGTGCAGGCTGCCGTCCTCCGCGGGGTGGATGTGCGCGAACTCCGTGCCCACCTGGAACGCCGCCCGGGGCCCTCGCACGGACTCCGGCCGCAGCCAGAACGCGCGGGCGCCCGGCACGGAGATGCCGCTGGGCGCCACCGTCACGTCCGGCAGGGCCGCGGC
Source organism: Corallococcus sicarius (assembly GCF_003611735.1). GTDB lineage: Bacteria > Myxococcota > Myxococcia > Myxococcales > Myxococcaceae > Corallococcus > Corallococcus sicarius. The sequence goes on from NZ_RAWG01000183.1 coordinate 6,169, forward strand.
CCGGGTGAAGAGGCGCTCCTGGATGTCCGGAGGGGACACCTGGCTCAACTGCCGGTGCGCCAGCGGCGTGCCCGGAGGCGCGTCGGTCGTCTCCGGGCGCGGGCCCTTGCGCGCACCCAGGCGGAAGGACGGCTCCGGCGCCGTGGAGGCCAGCACCCGCGACATGCCCGGCGCCTCCGCGCGGGGCACTTCATTCGCTGGAGGGGTGCAGGCCGTCGTGGCGAAGAGCAGCGCCACGTGCACCCCGAGGACCTTCCTTCGGGAAACCATGACTTCCCTATAGAGCGGGTTGACGACTGGACACTACGCGCAGGAGGGAAAAGGATTGTTTCCTGGAGGTGACCAATGGAGCACGTCGCACCCTATTTCACGTTCGCCGAAGTGGTGCGGACCGGCAGCTTCACGGTGGCGGCCAGGCGGCTGGGCCTGTCGAAGGCGACGGTGAGCAAGCAGGTGATGCTGCTGGAGAGCACGCTGGGCGTCCGGCTCCTGCACCGCACCACGCGCAAGCTGTCGCCGACGGCGGAGGGGCAGGCGCTGGCCACGCGCTGTCAGCGCATGACGGAGGAGCTGGAGGCGGCGAAGGCGGAGGTGCTGCTGCTGCGGCGCAAGCCGCGCGGCCGGCTGCGCGTGAGCCTTCCGATGACGTTCGGGCTCATGCAGGTGGTGCCGGCCATGCCGGAGTTCCTGGAGCGCTACCCGGAGATCGACCTGGACATCCAGTTGGATGACCGCGTGGTGGACCTGGTGGAGCACGGCTTCGACGTCTGCATCCGCATCGCGCAGATGCCGGACTCGTCACTCGTGGCCCGGAAGCTCGCGTCCAGCCGCCGCGTCATCTGCGCGACGCCCGCGTACCTGAACCGCCACGGCACGCCCCACCGGCCCGAAGACCTGCGGCAGCACCGCTGCGTGCAGTACACCTACCTGGCCTCCGGCACCGCCTGGAAGCTGCGCGGGCCCGACGGCAAGGAGACCCTGGTGGAGACGTCCGGGCCGCTGCAAGCCAACAGCAGCCTGGCCCTGAAGACCGCGGTGCTGGGGCACGCCGGCATCGGGCAGTTCCCGCTGTTCGCGGTGGCGGAGGAGCTGCGCGGCGGGCAGCTGGTGGAGGTGCTGGACGACCACCCGCTGCCGGACCTGTCCATCTGGGCCGTGCACGCACCCGGGCGCACCATCACCCCGAAGATCCGCGCCTGGGTGGACTTCCTGGCCCGGCGCTTCGCGAGCGACACGGGCTGGAGTCACGCCACACCGCCCCGGCGCGGGTGAAGAACGCGCAGAGGCGTCAGCCCTTGCGGGCCGCGCCATCCTGCCAGTCCACGCGCATGCGGAACTTGCTCAGCTGCGCGGAGGCGATCTGCGTGCGCTGGCCGTCCTCCGAAATCTTCCAGGCCTGGCTCTGGGTGAAGATGAGGTTGCGGCCGCTTCGCAGCACGTGGGCCTCGAAGAGCACCTCCGCGCCCAGGGGCGTGGCGGACATCATCATGCTGTTGAAGCTGTTGGTGAGCGCGTACTCGTCAGGCCCCAGCATGGGCAGGGTGGCCAGCATGCTGACCACGTCGAGCATGGAGTAGATGACCCCGCCGTGCAGGGTATGGCTCAGGTTGTCGATGGCCTCCGTGACGCGCAGGCGGCACTGGCAGAAGCCCGGGCGCTGCTCGATCAGCCGCAGGCCGCAATAGCGCTGGTAGGCGTGCTCCAGGAGCGCCTGCGAGTGCGCCCGGGCGTGTTCACTCAGGTCCTTCATCGTGTCTCCCATCACAAGGCCCGTCCGATGACTTCCAGCATCACTTCGCGCGCGCCCCCGCCAATGCCGAGCAGCCGCGCGTCGCGGTAGATGCGCTCCACGACCGCCGGCTCGACGCAGCCGTGCGCGCCCTGCAGCTGGACCGCGTCGTGCGCGATGCGCTCCAGCACGTCCACCGCGGAGTTCTTGGCGATGGCGGCCTGCGCCGGGGAGAGCTTCCCTTCCGCCTGCCAGCGCACCGCCTGCTCCACGTACACCCGCACCACGCTCAATTCGGAGTGCCGTTCGGCCAGGCGCTGGCGCAGCACGGACTTGTCCAGCAGCGCCTCGCCGCCCACCCGGCGCCCGCGGCAGTACGCCACCGTGTCGCGCAGCGCCAGCTCCGCGGACGCCACCGCCATCACCGCCAGGTTCAGCCGCTCCTGTTGCAGGCACTGCTGGAGCAGCCGCCCCGCCTCGCGTCCGGCGATGAGGAGGCGCGCGGGCGTCGCTTCGAAGCGCAGCGCGGCGAGCGGCAGGCACCGCCAGCCCAGGCACGAAAGCCGCGTGCTGCTCAGTCCGGGCGCGGAGCCCTCCACCAGGAACAGCCCCAGGGCGCCCTCGTGGACCGCGCCCACCAGCAGCAGGTCCGCGCGGCCCCCGTTGCAGATGAAGCGCTTCTCCCCGGTGAGCCGGTGGCCGCCTTCGTGCGGCTCCGCCCGGCACTCGAAGGCGCGCAGGTCGGAGCCCGCCTGGGGTTCGGTCAGCGCGAGGACGATGCCCTGGTCGCCCTTGAGCACCGCCGGCACCACGCTCGCCGCGACCCGGGCGTCGCTGCCCTGCACCGCCTTGAGGCTGACGAAGTGCGACGCCAGCCCCATGGTGATGCCCTGGGCGCCGCCCAGGGTCAGCTCCTCCACCAGCACCGCCAGCGCCTGGGGGTCGTCGGGGAGCTGCTCCGGGGATTGCCCCAGGGCCAGCAGGCCCGCCCTGCCGGCCTGCCGGTAGAGCTCCAGCGGGTACTCGCCGTCGCGCTCCCAGGCGTCCACGTGGGGCCGCACATGGTCGTTGACGAAGGCGCGCACCTGCTCCCGGAACGCTTGCGACATCGTGTCCGTGCCCACCCTAGAAGACCGTGGTCTGCGCCAGGTGCTGGAAGCGCTGGACGATGGGGGACAGGCGCGCCGGGGACACCTCGCCCTCCGGTTCGAAGTAGTAGAGCTGGGTGAAGTCGTTCATCACCTGGAGCATCTCCCGGGAGCGCCGCGACGCGCGGATTTCGTAGCGCTTGAGCGCCGTCTCCAGGCCTTCGTCGCAGTGTCCCACCAGGGCCTGGGCCAGCATGAAGCCGTTCTCCAGCCCCAGCGTCAGCCCGTAGCCCAGGGTGGGCAGCATCGCGTGGATGCTGTCGCCCAGCATCACCACGCGGCCCCGGAACCACTGGCCCTCGCCCGTGAGCGCCTTGAGCTTGTGGGTGAGGATGTCCTCCTCCGGCGTCCGCGCCATCATCCGCAGCAGGTCCTCCGGCAGCTGCGCGAACAGCTCCAGCAGGCCCTGCCTGTCCAACAGGGGCTGGTTCTTGTGCTGGTAGGCGGCGAACCAGTAGCGCAGCGAGCTGGCCTTGTTGAGCGGGTACGTCACCACGCGCGAGTGGTGGGACGTGAAGATCTGACAGCGGTCGGAGTGCAGCAGGGGAGAATCGAACGCCACCACGCCCCGGCTGGCCACCAGCCCCGTGTCATGCGGCACGAGGCCCGGGTTGACGAACGCGCGCGTCGTGGACGACACGCCGTCCGCGCCAATGGCCAGGTCGAAGTCGAAGCAGTGGCCGTTGGTGAAGGTGAGGCGCACCTGGTCGCCCACGTTCTCCAGCCGCTCACAGCCCATGTCGTAGTGGATGTCGTCCTCCTCCAGGCTGTCCGACAGCAGGCGGAACAGCTCCGTGCGCAGGAACATCATCGCCGGGGCGGGCAGGCCCAGGCCGTCCGCGCGCACCGGCTGGCTGTGGATGAGCCGGCCCTGCTTGTCGTGCGTGTCCAGGAACTCGATGGGCTGCCCCCGGGAGAGGAACTTCCGGTCCTTGAGCACGAAGCGCAGCACCTGCATGGCCTGCGGCCATACGTAGATGCCCGTGCCCGAGTCCCGGGGTCCCTTGCCACGCTCGAAGACGACGCAGTCCACGCCCAGGCGCTTGAGCATGACCGCGCAGGCGAGGCCGTTGAGGCCCGCGCCGATGATGGCGACCCTCACGCGGCCTCCTCGCGGGCACTCCACAGGGGCTGCGAGCCGGAGGAGCGCAGCGAGTACCGGTTCTGCAACAGGCACAGGCTGGTCAGCTCCATCAGCATCGGGTCCAACAGGCCCTGCTCATGGGCGCTGAGCTGCGGCAGGCGGTTGAGCAGGTCGCGCACGCGGGCCGGGTCGAAGAAGGGCAGGGCGTCCAGCTCCTTGCCGTTCAGCACGTCGCGCACCAGCTGGTAGAGCCGGCCCTTCTGCTGGAGCGTGGCCGGGGGCGCGCGGAAGTAGTGCTTCTTGCGCTTGTAGAGGGCATCCGGCAGGTACGACTTCATCGCCTCGCGGAAGACGTACTTCTCCGTGGAGCCGCGCACCTTCATCCAGACGGGCATCTGGCAGGCCAGCTCCACGACGTGGTGATCCAACAGGGGGACGCGGCCCTCGATGCTGTGGGCCATCTCCATGCGGTCGCCCAGCGTGGTGAGCACGAAGTTGGGCAGGTAGGACTTGGCCCACAGGTACATGGACTTGTGGACCGGGTCGCGGCCCTCCAGGTTGCGGTGGTCCAACCGGTCGTAGAACTGGCGGTAGGGGTCCGTGCCCTCGAAGCGCTCCCGGAAGTCCTTGCGGTAGAGGGCCTCCAGCGCCTTGAACCAACCGGCCTGGTTGTCCAGCCAGGACACGCCGTGGCTGAGCTGCTCCACCATCCAATGGATGTCCTGGGGCATGTCCGGCCGCTGGTAGCCGTTCTCGCTCTCCTGGATGCGCTGGCGCAGCTGGGTGACGAGCTTCGGGTCCTGGCGCTCCGGGTTGTACAGGAGCATGTCGCGGCGGAAGTGCGGGTAGCCGGCGAAGACCTCGTCGGCGCCCTCGCCGGTGAGGACGACCTTCATCCCGGCGTCGCGCACCGTCTGGCTGAGGATGTACTTGGCCACGCCGTGCGCGTTGAAGAACGGCGTCTCGTTGTGCCAGAGGGCCTGCTCGAAGTGGTCCGCGAGGTCGTCCTGGGACACGGCCACGGTGTGGAAGCGCGCCCCGTTGTGCTCCGCGGCCAGCCGGGCGAAGCGGTTCTCGTCGTAGTCGTCCATGTCCGTGAAGGACAGGTTGAACGCATCCAGGGGCTGGCCCGACAGCTGGGTGGCCACGCCCAGCATGGCGGAGGAGTCAATGCCGCCGCTCAGGTAGACGCCCATGGGCACGTCGGCGCGCAGGCGCAGGCGCACGGACTTCTCCACCGCGGCGCGGACGGCTTCAATCATCCCCTGCTCGTCGGAGGGATCCGGCGCGTCCTGGCGGGCGAACTCCATGTCCCAGTAGCGGCCGTGGTGCAGGCCACCGCTGTCGGCCATCACCCAGCACCCCGGCTGCACGCTGCGCACGCCCTTGAAGAGCGTGTGGTCGCGCAGATAGAAGGCGCGGCTCGCGTAGGCGTCCTCGTCCCACTCCGCGGGGACCCCGGCGGCCAGCAGCGCCTTGATCTCCGACGCGAAGTACCAGGCGCCCCGGTGCTGGGCGTAGAACATGGGCTTGATGCCCATGCGGTCGCGCACGGCCAGCATCAGGCGGCGCTGCCGGTCGAACAGCAGGATGGCGAACTCACCGCGCAGCTGCTTGAGCCCGGCCAGGCCGGAGCGGCGGTACAGGTGCAGGGCAATCTCACTGTCGGAGTCCGTCTTGAACTGGCAGCCGAGCGCCTCCAGCTCGCGGCGGATCCGCTCGTGGTCGTAGAGCTCGCCGTTGACCACCAGCGTGATGTCGCCCTGGTCCGCGACGATGGGCTGCTTGCCGTTGTCCAGGCCGATGATGCTCAGGCGGACGTGCCCCAGCACGGCGCGGCCGGCGGGGTCATGCCACAGGCTGCGCTCGTCGGGTCCACGGTGGTGGAGGGTGGTCAGCGCGGTGAGGAGGGCCCGGTCGTCAAACGACGCGGGATTACGCTGGTAGACGCCAATGAATCCGCACATAGCAGGCTGCTTCCTTCGAGATAAAACGGGTCCGTCAGCGCCAGCGGCATGAGCGCCCCCAAGGCGCCCACGACACGGCGGAGCACATGGCCGTCCGTCCTGGAGACACGTCCAGAGCGACCACGGTTTTCTGGCAATGGTTTGGAGCCCGCTGGAAGGGAGAACGCGTGAGCTACCGAGCGCCCTTCCAGGAGCGGCTCGTCAGGCGGTCGTCGAATGCATCCCCATACCGCTACAAAGTCTTCCCATCACTCCCCCTCTGAAGCCACGACCCATGACGGGTCGCTCCGGTGGCTTGATTCATCCAACCGTTCGGCACAGCACATAGCATCCCAGAAGTCAGAGCGATAGCCGAAATATCGTATCAACTGACTTAATCAGGTTACTTCAGTGTGACTGGACTGAGGCATTCCTGAGGCGCGTCTTCCTCGGGGAGAGAGCAGAATTCGCCTGCCCCTGGGGGCTCCGCCGAGGGCAGATTACGCCTGCCTTCGGTCACGGCCTCCCGTGTATGCATTTGCGGCAATACTTGCCTGCTCCGTGAGAAGTGCCGGCAGATATCGCCTGCTCTTCAGGTAGGCCTTCTGCGCGCAGGCCCGCTTCCCCCAGGAGCAATGACAGACATCCTCCGGGGCTCGGCCCCTGCGTGCGCTTCCATCCCTCGCCCACGGAGGAGGGCTACCCGGGGCTGCTCTCAGAGATAGGCGAGCAGCCGGCCGCAGGTGATGACCGCCGTCCAGAGCAGGACGGAGAGGACGGCGGCCCCCCGTGCGGCGGGAGGTGCCGCGGCTTCCGTGTCCCAGTCCCGGACCGAGCGGAAGACCCCCCGGTGGAACAGCGCGGCGTTGAGCCCCGCGAGCGCGAGCAATGCGAGCTTGAGGCCGAAGACAGGACTGCGGCCCAGCTGCGTCGCCTGGGTGAGGAAGAGCAGCGCGCCGGACGCCGCCGCCACCGCGAGGCCGCGCCGGGCCCACGGCAGCAGGTGCGCGGCGAGCTCCGTCACGGGGAGCCGGCGCGAGAGGCCCAGCAGGCGCAGGTCGAACATCACGGCCGCGCCCACGAGGACGACGAAGCCGAGGATGTGGACGGTTTCGAGCAGGGGATAGAGCAGGGGGGCGCCGCGGAGCACGTCCGCGAGCCAGGTCGATTCCAGCCAGCCGAGCCACCCGGGGTCGCCCGGCTTCGACATCAGCGCAGCTCCACCGTCTTGCCTCCCGCGGTGATGCGCTCGGCGCGCAGCTCATCCTGGGTGGTGCGGTGGGGATGGCCCTCGACGGTGACCGTGGCGCCTTCCTTCAGCGCTCTCTCCGGCAGACCACGGCTCTCCATCCGGGAAGGCGGTGCGAGGACGACGTGCCACTTTCCTTCTGGGGCCTCCAGGTCGACGTAGCCGTGCGGGTTCTCGTAGCCCGATGCGCGGATGACGCCCGTCAACTTCAGCGTGCGCTCACTGTCGTAGCTGCTCCATCCGTGGTGCGCGAGCGCGCCACCGGAGATGCACAGCGCCGCGAGCGCGCCGGCCCAGGTCGAAGTCCTCATCGTCGTGCCTCCTCTCCTGGGGAAACCCTCCTTCGGAGGCCGGGACTTCATTCGCTGCGAGCAGGCGGGCGGGCGCCTGTCGGGTCCGGAGTGTGGGGAGCGCGGGCCGGAGAGAGGTCCGGCGCGAGCTCACCCGGCGCGGGGCTCGCTCAGGTCCAGTTGACGAAGTCGATGTTGGCGGCGTCATCCACGGTGATGTTGAGGGAGGCGCACGATACCGGCTCGAACGTGTCGAACGAGGAGCCCTCCGGAGCCTCCACGCCCTTCCCGCAGGAGTAGCCGACCGGGAAGAGGGACACCCAGCCGGGAGCGACGACCTGCGCATTCGCCCTGTAGATGATGGCGTACTGCCCCGCCGCCCCGATGAGTGCGTCGAAGAAGATGTCCTCACCCTCGTAGCGTCCATCGGCCAGGGAGAAGCTCGTGGGCATGAGCAGCACCAGCCCCACGCCCAGTTCCGCCTGGTTGAGCGCCTCGGCCGGGGGGGGAGTTGGCAATGGCAGTGCGAAGGTTGCCCCGCTGCTGGTGCCCTCTCCGAACTTGTAGAGGTAGTCCGGAGAGCTGCTGCTCACCGACCAGAGCACCACCAGTTTCCCGCTCTCGGGCACCTGCTTGCCCGGCCCCGGCGTCAGCGAGCCACCCGCCATGAACCCGGAGCCCGCGTCCGGCTGCCCCGAATCGGGGACCTGTGTCCCCGCGTCCGGAGTCTCCGAGGGGGTATCGTCGCAAGCGGGGGTGGTGAGCAGGATCAGGGCGGCGAGGGCGGTATGTCTGAGAAAGACCGAAGGCATGGTTGGAACTCCAGAAGAAGGTCTGCGGTTTTTTGCGGGATGATCCACCGCTGTCCCATCGCGGGACCTCAGGGGAAACAAGTCGTTCGTTTCCTGAAGAGGGACCCACCTTGTCGCCGTCCCAAAAAAAGGGTCCGGCCCCTTCCGCAGAGACACCTACGCCGCTCGAGTTCCTGAGCGCCAGCGGTACGGCCCCTCCAGCAACGACTGAATCCGCGCCCATCCCGCAGGCAGTTGCACCCAAGCCCGAATCAAGTGGCGTCCCTGTAAAGACAGGCACCCTTCCCCTGTCGTGAAGCACCGCACCCCCAGGCTTTCGACCGGACCTGGGTTGACAGGAATTTCAACGTCCGGCCAACTTCGCTCCGAGTGAAGACAACCGGGGGGGAGGGCCCGTGCCGTTTCGTGCCAGACTCATTGCCTTCGTGTGCCTGGGGGGCGCCTGTCTGGTTGCGTTCTTCCTCCTGGAGAACCGCGCCCCGGAGGCCCCGGCCCAGGCGTCGTCATCGGCTCGCGCCGCGCCCGTCACGGCCCGGCCTGGGCCGATGCGTGCCCCGGAGGCCGGCGCCCCCTCCATCCCCTCGCGGGACGTGCCCGGACCCACGGAACAGGGAGAGGCGGAGGCCGCGCTGCAGCGCCGGCTGGAGGCCGCCCAGCAGGTCGTCTCCGTTCCCCCCGCGGGCCGGATGCCCTCGGCGGCGGGGGTGCAATCCCTCCCACCCCAGGTCGAGGCCCAGCGACAGGCGGCGCTCCAGGGCTGGAAGCACGCCGCGCAGCAGTTGATGGACTCCTGCACGGCACGCCCGAAGGAGGCCCGCCAGCCCGTGGCGCTGGGGGTGGGGTTTGCCCCGAGACCCAGGAGCCCCGGTGCCTCCACCTGGACCTTCACGCCGGACTGGATCTCCATCCCTCCGCCTGAGCTCCAGCGGCTGTGGAAGGACACGGAGCCCGACAAACTCCAGTCGTGCCTGGACCGCGCACGGAGCCTGCCCCTGGAAGTGCCCGTCCCTGGCGACACCCCCGGGCATGACGCCCCGTTCTTCGCGGAGAGCGTGCTCGTCCAGCTCTGACGCGCGCGATTTCAGCAAGCCGTAGACAAGGAGAGGAATGTAGCGATGCGGATCCCAAGCCGAAGGCTCTCGTTGTGTCTTGCAGCGGTCGTGGCCGTGGTGTCAGGGCTGGCCGTCGCGGATGTGGTCATCCTCAATCCCGCGGAGATGAAAGGTCAGGTCAACTTCGGAAGCGAGACGGTCACCCGGTTCAGGGTGAGCGCCCAATCCCAGGATGGCTTCCGGGCGGAGAAGCTGTTCACGGCGAATCCGTACTCGCTGACCATGGAGAGTGGCCACGCCTACAGGCCCGCCGTCCAGGCCTTCTTCAGCAACACGACCGCCTCGGAGGCCTACCTGGAGGTGACCCAGCAAACCCCCGTCATGGTGGACAACCAGGCCGGACCAACCACGGTGGACTTCAACCATTCCAATGCGAGCCGTGTGAACTTCTCGCTCAACGTGGTTGGGGGGACCCTCTCCAGCTACTACCTCTACGCGTACGCGAACGCTCCGACGGAGAGCAGCTCCGCAAGGACCTACAAGAGTTTCAGCACCCCGCAGCCCGCCTCCGCCTCCAGCTGGGTGTCGGCGCTCCCCGATGACGCGGTGACGGTGTACGGCACCGTCTATCTGACCACCGCGGGCGGAACCCCGGTGCAGCGCTCCCTTAGCTCACAGACGGTCAATCTGCTCCAGGGCCCCGCGAGCGTGAGCTGGCAGATCGACCTCACCAACACGGGGCAGCTCTCCGGGCAGGTGGCCATCAGCCCCAGCGCCGCGGTCGCCTACCACTACATCTACTTCCAGGGCGTGGGTGGGGCCACGAGTGGCATCTACGGCAACAAGTACCTCCCCGCCAACACGCCCTACTCCATCGACCTGCCACCTGGCGCGTATGACGTCTATCTGCAGACGCACTTCCAGCAGGGAAACCAGTCCACCACCACGAAGTCCTCTCGCGTCACCCTCAACGCTGGCACCACGAGCACCCTGGACTTCATCGAGACGCAGGGAACGGGCCAGGTCCCGATGACCGTGAGCGGCTTCTACTCCAACGCGGATGTCAGTTCGTTCCAACTGGGCTACTCGCGCGTCGACCCCGCCCCCGGCCTTTCAACCACGGCCTATGACTACACGCTGGAGAACGGGCGGTTCGAGCCCCTGCTCTCCCCGGGGAACTGGAAGCGGACCGCCCTCTATCTGAGGCTCAACGACCAGTCCAATCCGGCGCTCCCGCTCAACGCCTACGTCCAACGCAGCTACTACAATGACAGCAGCGTTCCGTTGGTCGCGGTCGCTCCGAGCGCGACGGTGAGCCTGGGCGCGGAGAACGTGACGCTCGTCAAGACCACGGCGTACTTCGACGTGCAGGAGGCCTCGCCGGAGGCTCCGGAAATCCCTCTCAGCAGCCCCTACGCCTATTTGAACCGGCAGGTCCTGAACAGCGACAACACCCTCCGCTCGTACCATTACGTCCGGGGCTATGGCTCCAGCGCCAGCCGGAGCCTGTCCTCCTTCACGCTGGTCGCCGAGCCGGGCACGTACAGCATGCAGGCGTTCGCCACGGTCAACGGCAGCATCACGCAGTTCTCCAACCAGAGCATCACCTTCGCGGCCCCGGCCCAGACGCCTGAGGGCGTGGACGTGTCCGTCACCCCCGTGGAGACCGAGGAACTCAAGGTGAGTGTCAAGTTCCCGCTGGTGACGGACCCGGGCGTCACCACGGTGGTCGAAACGCCGCTCGCGCCCGAGCCGCCGAAGGGCATCCAGCTGTTCTGCGCCGACGGTGCGAGCGCGGAGGGCATCGAGTGCAGCCCGCTCTATTACGACATCGAGACCACCGCCGGGTTCTCCGAGGCGACGGTGTGCGTCCGCAGGAAGTTCAAGGGCGCCAACGGGCTGGCGTTCTTCCTGCGCCTCTTCCACTTCAACGACACCCCGTCTCCGGGCCAGTGGGAGGAATTGCCCCCGCCTCCGGGCATGGACAGTGCGGCCATCGACTGTGCGGACGACCTGGCGGCTTGCGGCTGCACGAGCCTGGAGGACTGCGGCATCGACTACAGCTCGGATCCGCCGGTGAGCGTCATCCAGGTCTGCGGCGTGACGACCGGCTTCTCGCCCTTCACGGTGGGCGCGGTGAAGGAGGAGTTCACGAACACGGTGGGTGGCGTGGAGTACCAGGGGCCCACCGGGCCGCCATCGCTCCAGACCTGGTCCGTGCCCGCGACGGGCACGTACAAGCTCACCGCCATCGGCGCGAGCGGTGCGAGCGCCACGCAGGCCCAGGCGCAGCAGATCCAGGGTGGTTGCGGCGCCGAGCTCCGCGGCACCTTCGACCTCCAGGAGGGTGACACGTTGCAGGTCCTGGTCGGCCAGAAGGGGACCGCGGCCACGTACAGCGGCGGCGGCGGTGGCGGCACCTTCGTGCTCCGCAATGGCTCGCCCCTGCTCATCGCGGGCGGCGGCGGCGGCGTTCGCGCGGGCGCGATGGTGCAGGGACGCCATGGCAGCACGGGCACGGCCGGCGTGGCGGGCTCGGTGAGCGCCACCTACACGTCCGGGTTCGTCGCGGGCGGAACGGCAGGCCAGGGCGGCTCGCGGTCGGCGTCCTTCGGCGGGGGCGGCGGTGGCTGGTCCGGCAACGGCGCGGCGGACGGCAACTACGGCGAGGGAGGCTTCTCCTTCCACGCGGGCGGCCAGGGCGGCGCCGCGAAGACCTGCGGCGGTCTGGCGCACGGTGGCTACGGCGGTGGCGGCGCGGGCAACGGTTGCTACGGCGGTGGTGGCGGCGGTGGCTACTCCGGCGGTGGCGGCGGCCGCGTCGGTGGTGGCGGCGGCTCGCTGAACACCAGCACGAAGCCCGAGGCCCTTGAAGGCACGTGCACGCCGAACGGCCACGGACGCGTCACCATCGCCATCGAAACCGAGTAGTTCCCCGAGAAGTCCCATGGCGGCCGTCCCCGCGCACACCGGGGAGGGCCGCCATGTCCTTTTGTGCAGGGGCTCTTCTTTTCGGGCCACGTCCGCCGACCGGTGGGATGATGGGGCCCTCTCCGGTCGCGCGGGGCTCTCATGAAACACAAGCTCGTCGACTACTTCCGCCGCATCGCTCCTCTGTCGGACGAAGAAGCCCAGGCCATCCTGGACAGCATGGTCGTGAAGACCTGTCCGAAAGGCACGCACCTGCTCATGGCGGGCCAGGTCTGCACCGAGGCCTACTTCGTCCTCCAGGGCTGTGTCCGCCAGTACTACCTCGTCGACGGTGAAGAGCGGAGCAACGGGTTCTTCACCGAGGACGACTGGGTCCTCTCGATTCAGAGCATGATGACCCAGACCCCGGCGGATCACTTCCTGGTCTGCGCGGAAGACACCACGGTGGTGGTGGGCACCGAGCAACGCGAGGGGGAGCTGTATCGACGCTTCCCTCGCTTCGAGAGCATCTCCCGGATGGCGATGCAGAAGGTGCTGGCGGACCAGCAGGAGCGGCTCGCTTCCCATCTCACCGATACCCCGGAGCAGCGCTACCTCAAGCTGTCGAAGACGCGGCCGGACATCCTCCAGCGGCTTCCCCAGTACCAGCTGGCCAGCTACCACTACTGCGTCAGGGGCCCGATGGATGAACGGGGAGAGCGAGCAGTCTTCGCGGGGAGCGTCGGAGGTTGGCGCGGTGGCAGGTGGGGCACCGAGGCAGCCAGGTGGCAATCCCTTGCGCCATGGC
>NZ_RAWG01000184.1 GCF_003611735.1 Corallococcus sicarius
GCCCAGGGACAGGTCTCCCGCACGGTCGAGGAAGCTCTCCGTGCCGCCCTGCCAGCGGACCTTCAAACGCATGGGGACCCGCGGCGAGTCGCGCCGGTCCTCCACCTTGGGGTCCGCGTCCTGGTTCTCGTTCTGCTCGGACATCGCCGTCATCTCCCTACCGCTGCACCGCGGGCCCGACCGGGTCACGTTCCACCGCGACCCCATCTCCAGGCCCTCGGCATCATACGCGGCCTCGTCCGGACCGTTGCCTGCGAAAATGCATCCCGCCCCGGAAGGAAGTCACACCCCGGGACCCGCCAGGGAGGCCCTCAGCCCCCCGTGGCGCAGAACTGATCGTAGTCGATGAGCTCCACCTTCGCGCCCGGAGCACAGACGGGGCACTCCGGATCCCTGCGCAGCTTGAGCTCCTGGAAGCGCGTCCCCAGCGAGTCGAAGGTGAGCAGCCGTCCCACGAGCGGCTCCCCTACCCCGAGCAGCAGCTTGAGGGCCTCCGTCGCCTGGAGCATCCCGATGAGCCCCGGCAGCACGCCCAGGACCCCGGCCTCCGCGCACGAGGGCGCCAGCTCCGGCGGGGGCGGCGCGGGGTAGAGGCAGCGGTAGCAGGGCCCGCTGCCGGGCAGGAAGGTCGTCACCTGGCCCTCGAAGCGGAACACGGAGCCGTGGATGTTGGGCTTGCCCGCGAGCACGCACGCGTCGTTGAGCAGGTAGCGGGTGGGGAAGTTGTCCCCACCGTCCAGCACCAGGTCGAAGTCCGCGAGGATGCGCTCCACGTTGGCGGTGGTGAGCCGCTCTTCGTACGGCACCACCTTCACGTCCGGGTTGAGCGCCTCGATGGCCGTCCTCGCGCTCTGGACCTTGGGCTGGCCCCGGCGCTCCAGGGTGTGCAGCACCTGGCGCTGGAGGTTGCTCAGGTCCACCACGTCCGCGTCCACGATGCCCAGCGTGCCCACGCCCGCGGCGGCCAGGTACAGCGCGGCGGGAGAGCCCAGCCCGCCCGCGCCCAGCAGCAGCACCCTGGACTTGAGCAACTTCGCCTGCCCCTCCTCGCCCACCTCCGGGAGGGTGAGGTGGCGGCGGTAGCGCTCCTTCTGCTCGGCGGAGAGGACCACCGGCTTCTCGACGGGGAACGCCGCGTCGCTCCAGCGGTTGTAGCCGCCCGCGAGCGACGCCACGCGCGTGTAGCCCAGCTCCCGCAGCGTCCGGGCCGCGAGCGCGGACCGGGTGCCGCCCGCGCAGTAGAGGACGAGCTCCTCGTCGCGCTGCGCCTTCTCCTCGATGCGCAGCTCCAGGTAGCCCCGGGGGATGTGCACCGCGCCGGGGAGCCGGCCGCCGGCGTATTCGTCGCCTTCGCGCACGTCGATGAGCTTCACCTTCGCGCCCGTGTCGACGAGGTGGCGCACGTGCTCATGGGAGACCTCGCGGATCTCCTTCTTCACTTCCGACAGCAGGTCTCGGAACGAGGGGGCCATGGTGGGTCGGTAGCCTTGCCGTTTCTTGTGCGCCTACTCCAGCCGCTCCAGCACCAGCGGGCGGGCCGCGGGCGCCCGGTCGCCAAACTGGTAGGCCGCCAGCAGTCGCGCCTTCACGTCCTCCACGGGGCCGGCGTCGTTGTAGTGCACCTGCACCACGGGCTCGCCCTGCTTCACCGGGTCGCCCACCTTCTTGAGCAGCGTGAAGCCCACGGCCGGGTCGATCTTGCTGTCCACCCGCTGCCGCCCCGCGCCCAGCGCCACCGCCGCCAGGCCCACGCCCTCCGTGTGGATGGCGCTGACGAAGCCGTCGCGCGGCGCCAGCACGTCCGTCGTGGCCTTCGCGGTGGGCAGGAGCGAGTAGTCGTCGATGGAGCGCGGGTCGCCGCCCTGCGACTGGACGATCTCCTTGAGCTTCTTGAGCGCGCTGCCGTCCTCCACGGAGCGGCGCAGCATGCCGCGCGCCTCCTCCACCGTGGCGGCCTTCTTGCCCAGCACGAGCATCTCCGCCGTCAGCGCGTAGGTGATCTCCGTGTAGTCGTCGGGGGCTTCACCGCGGAGCATGTCCACCGCCTCGCGGACCTCCAGGGCGTTGCCCACCTGGCGGCCCAGGGGCTGATCCATGTCCGTCAGCAGGGCCACGACCTTGCGGTTCATCTCCGCGCCCAGGCCAATCATGGTCCGGGCGAGCACGCGCGCGTCGTCCGCCGTCTTCATGAAGGCGCCGCTGCCCACCTTCACGTCGAGCACCAGCGCGTCGATGCCCTCCGCCAGCTTCTTGCTCATGATGGAGGACGCGATGAGCGGGATGCAGTCCACCGTCGCCGTCACGTCCCGCAGCGCGTAGAGCTTCTTGTCCGCGGGGGCCACCTGGGCCGTCTGGCCAATGAGGCAGCAGCCCACCTCGCGCACGAGCCGGCGGTAGTCCGCGGTGGACAGGTCCACGCGGAAGCCGGGGATGGACTCCAGCTTGTCCAGGGTGCCGCCGGTGTGGCCCAGGCCGCGTCCGGAGATCATGGGCACGGGCACGCCGCAGGCCGCCGCGAGGGGCGCGAGGCTCAGGGACACCTTGTCGCCCACGCCGCCGGTGGAGTGCTTGTCCACCTTGATGGCGGGCGTGTCGGAGAGGTCCAGGACCTCGCCGGAGTTCAGCATGGCGCGGGCCCAGGCCCCCAGCTCCCGCGCGTCCAGGCCCTTGAAGAAGATGGCCATGCACATGGCGGCCATCTGGTAGTCGGCCACGGTGCCGGCGGTGTACGCCTGGATGAACGCCTGGATGTCGGACGGGTCCAGCCTGCCGCCGTCGCGCTTGGCCTTGATGAGCTCGTAGGGTTGCACGAGGCAGGGCCATAGCAGGAAGTCCCCTCCCGGTGCACCCTCAGGAAAGGGAAAGCACGGGCTTCATCTGGTAGATAGCTGGGCCCATGACGCTCCGCCGATTCCATGTGCTCGCCCTGGCCGCGCTGCTGTGCGCCTGCTCCAAGAAGCCCGAGGACGCCCCCAAGGCGCCCGCTCAGGCCTCCACCGCCACGAAGCCGCCCGAGGGCAAGCCGGTGGTCGTCGGGCTCGTCATCGACGTGGGGGGCCGGGGAGACCACTCGTTCAACGACGCCTCCCTGCGCGGCCTGGAGCTGTGGGCCGCCGGCAAGCGCTACGAGGGCGGCCGGTACGTGGACGCCCCCGCTGCCGAGGTGCGTCAGTCCATCTCCTCGGACCTGGCCACGCTCGCACCCGAAGTGAAGGCGCTGCCGGTGCAGCCGCTGGTGCTCCAGAGCAAGGCGCAGGAGGACTACGCCCCCAACCTGGAGCTGCTCGTGGAGCAGGGCGCGAAGCTCACCATCGGCAACGGTTACCTGCTGGCCAACGCCGTGCGGGACGTGGCCCAGCGGAACCCGGACGCGAAGTTCCTGCTCATCGACAGCCAGCTGCTGGACGCGCAAGGCAAGCCCAAGTCGCTGCCCAACGTGCGCACGGTGCTCTTCAAGGAGCAGGAGGGCAGCTTCCTCGTGGGCGCGCTGGCGGGGCTGGTGACGAAGACGCAGAAGGTGGGCTTCGTGGGCGGCATCGAGGTGCCGTTGATCAAGCGCTTCGAGCTGGGCTACCGCGCGGGCGTGCGCACCACGAACGCGAAGGCGGCGGGCGCGCTGATGAGCGTGTACACGGGCAGCTTCAACAGCGTGTCGTCGGGCAAGGAAGTGGCGCAGGACCTCATCGCCAAGGGCGCGGACGTCATCTTCCACGCGGCGGGCACGGACGGGCTGGGCGTCATCCAGGCGGTGAAGGAGGCGAGAGCCGCGGGCAAGACGGTGTTCGCCATCGGCGTGGACTCGGATCAGTCGCACCTGGCGCCGGAGGCCATCCTCACGTCGATGGTGAAGCACAGCGACCTGGCCATCTACCAGGCGGTGAAGGAGCTGGTGGACGGCAAGCTGACGGCCGGCGAGCAGGTGCTGGGCCTGAAGGAGAACGGCGTGGGCATGGCGGACGTGCGCGTGGACTTCCCGGGCAAGGCGGAGGCGCTCCAGAAGGTGGAGGCGCTGCGCCAGGAGATCCTCGCCGGGAAGCTGACGGTGCCGGCGACGACGGCGGAGCTGGCCTCCTTCCAGGTCGCCGCGCCCTGATCTCCCTCCAGCACATCGCCAAGCGGTTCGGGTCCTGCGTGTCCCTGGAGGACGCGTCGCTGGACATCCTGCCGGGGGAATTGCTCGCGGTGGTGGGCGAGAACGGCGCGGGCAAGTCCAGCCTGATGAACGTGCTGTACGGGCTGTACCAGCCGGACGCGGGCACGTTCCTGATGGACGGCAAGCCCGTGCGGCTCAAGAGCCCGCGCGACGCCATCGCGAGGGGCATTGGCATGGTGCACCAGCACTTCATGCTCGTGCCCACGCTGACGGTGGCGGAGAACGTGGTGCTGGGCCGTGAGCCCACGCGGCGCGGCCTGCTGGACCTGAACCGGGCGTGTGCCGAGGTGGCCGCCACGGCGAAGCGCTTCGGGTTCCAGCTGGATCCCCGGGCGCGCGTGGACACGCTCACGGTGGGTTCGCAGCAGAAGGTGGAGATCGTCAAGGCGCTGCACCGGGGCGCGCAGGTGCTCATCCTCGACGAGCCCACCGCGGTGCTCACGCCCCAGGAGTCGGACGAGCTGGCGCAGGTGATGCGGGGGCTCGTGGCGCAGGGGCGCACGGTGGTGTTGATCAGCCACAAGCTGAAGGAAGTGCTGGGCGTGGCGGACCGCGTGGCGGTGATGCGCCGGGGCCGCACGGTGGCCGTGGTGCGCGCCGCCGAAACGTCCGTCTCCGCCCTGGCCTCGCTGATGGTGGGTGAAGGCTCACGCGGCGCCGCGCTGACCGGCGTGCCCGCGACCTCCGCGCCCGGCGTCCATGATTCGCAGGGCGAGCATGCGGGCACTGTCACCGCCGGCCCCATCGTGCTCGAAGCGAAGGACCTGCGCGCGAAGGGCGACAACGGCCGTCCCGCGCTCCAGGGCGTGAGCCTCACCGTGCACGCGGGGGAGATCGTCGGCATCGCCGGGGTGGACGGCAACGGTCAGCGCGAGCTGGCCGAAGTCCTCACGGGCCTGCGCGCCCTGGAGGGCGGCGGGGGAACACTGCTGGGCGGACCGCTCGCGGGGCTCACGCCGACACTCGCGAAGGCGCGCGGTGTGGGTCACGTGCCCGAGGACCGGCTGGCGCGCGCGGTGGTGAAGGCGATGACGGTGGAGGAGAACGTGGCGCTGGGCCGGCACCGCCAGCCGCCGTTCGCACGCGGGCCCTGGGTGGACTTCAAGGGGCGCCGCGAGCGCGCGACGCAGTTGCTGGCCACCTACGACGTGCGCCCGCCCGACCCGACCGTGGCCCTCCAGGCCCTGTCGGGTGGCAACCAGCAGAAGGTCGTGGTGGCGCGCGAACTGGACGCGGAGCCGAAGCTGCTCGTCGTGGTGCAGCCCACGCGCGGATTGGACATTGGCGCGGTGGCCCAGGTGCACGCGCGGCTGCGCGAAGCGAAGGCCCGAGGCGCGGGAGTGGTGATGGTGTCGCTGGACCTGGAGGAGGTGCTGGCGCTGTCCGACCGCGTCTACGTCCTCTACGAGGGGCGCGTGACAGGACACTTCCCGCGCAAGGACCTGGACGAGCGCGAGCTGGGCCGCCGCATGCTGGGCGCGGAGTCCGACCATGGGTGAGCGGACCCGGCAGGTGCTGCCGTCGGTGCTCTCCGTGCTGCTGGCGCTCGCGGTGTGCTGGCTGATCATCGCCTTCACGCGCGACGCGGACACCGCCACCCGCGCCTACCTCCAGATGCTCTGGGGCGGCGTGGGCAACTGGCCCGCGCTCCTGGACGGCGGCAGCAGCACGACGGTGCTCCGCCCCCTGGGCGAGGCCGCGATGAAGGCCGCCATCCTCACCCTCACCGGCCTGTCCGTGGCGGTGGCCTTCAAGGTCGGCCTGTTCAACATCGGCGCGCAGGGTCAGATGATCTGGGGCGCCCTGGCCGCCGCGCTCGTCGGCGCCCACGTGGCGCTGCCCGGCCTGCTGCACGTCCCGCTGGCCCTGCTCGCGGCGGCCGTCGCGGGCGCCGCGTGGGCGAGCATCGCTGGCGTGCTGAAGCTCAAGCGCGGCGTGCACGAAGTCATCTCCACCATCATGCTCAACTGGGTGGCGGTGAGCCTCGTGGACAACTGGCTCGTCATCGGCCCGCTGCGCGCCGTGGCCGAAGGGCACCAGTCCTCCATCACCGGCACCGCGGAGATCCTCTCCACCGCGCAGCTCCCCCGGCTCCTGGGTGACAGCTCGCGCCTCAACCTGGGCTTCCCGCTGGCGCTGGTGGCGGCGCTGGGCGTCTGGGTGTGGCTGACGCGCACGCGCGCGGGCTACGAGACGCGCGCGGTGGGGCTCACCCCGGAAGCCGCGCGAGCCGCCGGCATCCCCACCCTCGCGCGCGCGGGCGGGGCCATGGCGCTCGCGGGGGCGCTGGCGGGGCTCGCGGGCGCGGTGCTGGTGCTGGGCACGGAGGGCCGCTACCCGGGCTCGCTCGGCGCGCCCTACGGCTTCGACGGCATCGCCATCGCGCTCATCGGCAACAACCACCCCCTGGGCGCCGCGGTGTCCGCCGCCGTCTTCGGCATCCTCCGCGCGGGCGGCACGCGCATGCAGCTGTTGGGCGTGCACAAGAGCTTCCCGGAGCTCATCCAGGGCTTCGCGCTGCTCTTCGTCGCGGGCCGGATGGTGTGGCTGGCCGTCCTGCGCAGGCGCCGCGAGCAGCCGACGGGCGAGCAGCCGACGGGCGAGCAGCCCGCAGCCGAGGTGCCAGCGGCCGAGGTGCCCCGTGCTTGAGGTGCTCCACTCGCTCCTCTTCTCCACCCTGGACGCCGCGCCCGCCCTGGTGTTCGCCGCGCTGGGCGCCATGCTGTCGGAGCGCGCCGGCGTGGTGAGCGTGGGCGTGGAGGGCATGATGCGCACGGGCGCCTTCTGCGCGGCCGTGGCGGCGCTCGCGATGCCCACGCCCACCGCCGTGCTGGTGGGCATGGCCGCGGGCGCGGGAATCGCGGCGGTGCACGGCTACCTCAGCATCCGCTGGCGCTCGGATCAGGTCGTCTCCGGCATGGCCCTCAACCTGGTGGCCATGGCGGGCGGCACCTTCCTCCTGGAGTCCCTCTACGGCCCCAACGGCACCCCGGCCATCACCCAATTGCCCCGCTGGGACCTGCCGGGCCTGTCCGCCGTGCCGCTCCTGGGCGCGCTGTCCGGCCACGCCGCCCCCACGTACCTGGCGCTCACCCTGCCCTTCGTCTTCCACCTGCTGCTGACGCGCACCCCCCTGGGTCTGCGGCTGCGCGCCGTGGGCGACAAGCCGCACGCGGTGGCCACGCTGGGCCTCTCCGTGTCCCGCCTGCGGTGGGGCGCGGTGCTGGGTGGCGGGCTGATGGCGGGCCTGGGAGGCGCCGTGCTGTCCACCGCCGTCCTGGACCGCTTCGAACAGCACACCCCCGCGGGCCTGGGCTTCATGGCCCTGGCCGCCATGGTGTTCGGCCGCTGGACGCCCCTGGGTGCCTTCGCCGCCGCCCTCTTCTTCGCCTTCGGCAACGCCCTGCGCATCGGCCTCGCATCAAGCGCGCCGTGGCTCCTCGACCTCGTCCCCCAGGGCTTCCTGCTCGCCCTGCCCTACCTGTTGACCCTCCTCGTCCTCGCCCTCCAGGGCCAGCGCGGCCATGCCCCCGCCGCCCTCGGCACCCCCTACGAGCAGGAGTCCCGGTAGCCCATTTTGAGAGGCCCCGGGTATACTCACACCCGGGTCCGAAACCACTTTTGGTCAGGGCCGACCCCTCAAACATGAAGCGCGATTCAGTCCGACGGCGTTGGATGTGCGCCTGAAGCCCGCCAACCCCCCGTCGTTACTGGATCAGGATTTTCCGATTTCCAGGGTGAGCAGATCTGGCTCCTGGCGGATGTCCGGCACGCCGCTGGCATAAGAGTACGCTCATGTCGGATTGCGTACGGGTCAGCAAGCAGGCGCAGCAGGTGGCCCTGTCCGGGCCCGGGACGCATTCCCCCGTTTCTGGGACGACGCCTGCGAGCGTTGCCCGGCCGGGCTTTCAGGTCGGGGTGGCGTGAATGGAGACGACGGCAATGAGCTCGACGTCACACCACCGGCCGCGGGTGCTCGCGGTGGACATGGACGCGGGGGACGCGGAGCGGGTGCGCTCCATCCTGACCCCCGCGGGTTACGACGTGATGCCAGCGCGCGGGACGGCGGCCGCGCTGGAAGCGGTGTCCCGGCAGTCCGCGGACCTGGTGCTCCTGGATGTGGAGCAGGCCCGCACGGTGGGCATCGCCGCGTATCGGCGCTTCCGCCAGGAGATGACCTCTCCGCAACTTCCCATTCTCATGCTGACGCCTTCCGCGGACCGCCAGACGCGCCGCGAGGTGATGGAGGCAGGTGTGGACGACTTGTTGACGACCGAGCCGTTGGATCCGCTGGAGCTGAAGGTGCGCGTCCATACCCTCCTGGAGCTCAAGGCGCACCGCGAGCACGGAGGCCTGCGCGAAGTGCTGCAGGACCCGCGCACGCGCTGGGTGCGCATGGAGCGCCTGGCCCGCGTGGGCACGCTCGCCGCGGACGTGGCGACGCAGATGGGCCAGCTGGGCGTGGGCCTGCAGCGGGCGCTGGAGCATGTGCGCGCGCGGGCGACGGAGGGCCTGCCGCCGGACCCCAGCGAGCTGCTCAAGCTGGGCGTGGCCGGCGAACAGATGCGCCTGCACGGCCAGCACCTGCTGTCGCTGGGCCCGTCCAACCCCAAGGACATCCAGCGCTTCGACCTGCGCGAGCTGGTGCCGGAGGTGGTGTCGCGCCTGCGCGCCGATGGGCGGCTGGGCCGCGCGGACGTGCGCGTGGTGCTGCCGGAGGACCCCATCGCCGTCGTGTTCAACCGCCGTCAGCTGGAGCAGGTGGTGACGGAGCTGGTGTGCAACGCGGTGGACGCGGTGGAGGATGTGAAGGACCGTCCGCGCATCGTGCACGTGGGCGTGGAGCTGCCGGACATGTTCGGTGACTTCGGTCCGCAGCTCTTCGTGAAGGACACCGGCATCGGCATCTTCGAGGACGAGCTGCAGGCCATCTTCTCGCCGTACTACACGACCAAGGCCCCGGAGAAGAGCGTGGGCCTGGGCCTCACGGTGGCGCGCACCCTGGTGGAGTGCATGGGCGGCAAGCTCACCGTGAAGAGCCGCGTCAACCTGGGCAGCACCTTCACGGTGGAGCTGCCCGAGCAGACGTCGTCCTGGTAGCGACGGGGCGAAGCGTCCGGGCGGGGAACCTGTCGTCCCCGCCCGGCCCCGCGCACTAGAAGCGGTAGGCCACGCCCGCCAGCGCTTCCATGGTGAAGGCGCTGTCGTCGAAGCGGGGGAAGATGGAGGGCCCCAGCCGCAGGTTGAAGTTCACGTTGAACTGGTTGGTGACGAAGTACTCCAGGCCGCCTCCGAAGAGGATGGGGATGACCGGCCCGATGCCTTCGCCGAAGTAGACGTTGAACGGGATGTCGATGCCGGCGTTGAGCATCAGCGCGCTGCCGACGGGGATGCCCACCACGAACCCGATGGGCAGCGCCATGCCGAAGGCCGTGTTGTCGTCGAAGCGCCCCTGATCGATGAAGTAGACGAAGGGGCCCGGCTGGAAGGTGAGCGCGAAGGACACGTTGGACGTCTTGGCCAGCATGATGCGCAGCCACAGCTGCAGCTTGAGGCCCTCGTCCGTCGCGTCCACCAGGCCCTCGCGGCCCCAGTTGAAGGTGAACTTGCCGCCCACGTCGACCTTGTCCGAGCCGCCGTGCAGCAGGCCCAGCGTCAGGCCCGGGAAGCCAATCTGCCCGGTGAACACGTTGCGGCCCGCTCCCACCGAATCCGCGGCCAGGACGGACCAGCCCTGCCCGCGCTGCGCGAGCGCGGTGCCGGGAACGGCCAGGAGCACGGCGAGGAGAAAACCAGGAATGAAGCGCTTCACGCTGTTCCTTTCTGCGATGGGCCGCGACGGATGAACGCGCGGCCCGGGGGGGTTGAAGGGTGATTCAGGACTCAGGAGTACGAAGGGCCCCTTGGGCCGGCGCCTAGGCCGGCTGTCCGCGCTCGCGGGCGAGGACGAGGAAGGCGTCGATGAGGGCCGCCAGCCGGGCTTCAGCGCGCGCTCGGGCCTGGGGGAGCGGCTCGCCGGGGGCGGGCGTCTCCTTGTGCTCGAAGTAGTATTTGATCTTCGGCTCGGTGCCGGACGGGCGCAGGGTGACGCGTCCGCCGCCCTCCAGCGCGAAGGCGACGACGTTGGACGGCGGCAGGCCGCCCTCGCCCCGCTGGTAGTCGCGCACTGCGCTCACGCGGGTGTCGCCGATGCGCTCCGGCGGTGAGGCGCGGAAGGCCTCCATGATGGCGCGGATGGTCTGCGCTCCGGCGGCGCCGGGCAGCGTGACGTTGCGCTGGGCGCCCACGTGCAGGCCGAAGCGGCGCTGGATCTCCTCCAGGTAGCCCAGCACGGTGGTGCCGCGCGCCTCGCACCACGCGGCCATGTCCGCGACGACCAGGGCCGCGCCCACGCCGTCCTTGTCGCGCGTGGCGGTGCCCACGGTGTAGCCGAGCGCCTCCTCGTAGCCGAAGACGAACTGCGTGCCTTCCTTCTGCGTGCGCTCCAGCGCGCGGTTGGCGATCCACTTGAAGCCCGTGAGGACCTCGTCGTACGCGGCGTCCAGCCCGCGCGCGATTTCGCCCAGCTGCGTGGAGGACACGATGGTGGTGACGACGTGCGGGCGCGAGCGCTTCGTGCCCTGCGTGAGCACGTAGTGGCCCAAGAGCACGCCCACCTCGTTGCCGGTGAGCAGCCGCAGCTTCCCGGACGCGTCGCGCGCCATCACCGCCAGCCGGTCCGCGTCCGGATCATTGGCGAGCACCAGGTCCGCCCGCACGCGCTCCGCGGTGGCGAGCGACAGGTCCATGGCGCCCGGCTCCTCCGGGTTGGGGAAGCGCACGGTGGGGAAGCGGCCGTCGGGCTGCTGCTGTTCGGCCACCGGCGTCACGCGCGGGAAGCCCGCCTCCTTGAGCGCGAGCACCGCCCACGCGCCGCCCACGCCGTGCATGGCGGTGTAGACGATGGACAGGCTGTCGCTGCCCTTGCGGTGCAGGCGCAGGTCCAGGATGGCGCGCAGGTACGCGTTGCCCACGTCCTCCGGCAGGTCGCGCCACAGCCCCTTCGCGCGCCCTTGCGCCGGCGTGAGCAGGGGCACCTGGTTGGCGGGCTCCACCTTCGCGATGGCGTCCGCGATGCCCACGTCCTGCGGGGGGACGATCTGGGCGCCGTTGCCCCAGTAGACCTTGTAGCCGTTGTACTCGGGCGGGTTGTGGCTGGCGGTGACCATCACCGCGGCGGCGGCGTTCAGGTGCAGCACGGCGAACGCGGTGACGGGCGTGGGCACCGGCTCCGGGAAGACGTGCGCGGGGATGCCCTCCGCGATGAAGACGGCGGCGGTGTCCTCCGCCAGCTCCTGGCTCAAGCGCCTGGCGTCACGGCCCACCACCACGCCGCGCGAGGTGACGTCCGGCACGGTGGCCTTGAGGTAGCGCGCGAGCCCCGCGGTGGTGCGGCGCACGACGGCGCGGTTCATCCGGTTGGGGCCGGCGCCCAGCACGCCGCGCAGGCCCGCGGTGCCGAACTCCAGGTCCTGGGCGAAGCGGTCCGCCAGGTCCGCCCAGTTGGAGGTCGCGAGCACCTGGGCCAGCTCCGCCTGGGTCTCCGGATCCGGATCCGCCTTGCGCCACGCTTCCGCCCGCTCCCTGAGTCCGGTGGTGTCCATTGCGCGTCGCCTCGTTTCAGGTGTCGTAGTCGGTGAGGTGCTTGCGGCGGACGGGCCCCTTGCGGCCGTCCTTGTTGCCCTGGCACGCGACGCAGAACTCCGCGTAGGGCATGGCCTTGAGGCGACCCAGGGGGATCTCGTCGCCGCACTCCTCGCAGTCGCCGAAGGAGTCCGGCTCCTCGCGCAGCTTGCCCAGGGCCTTCACCACGCGCGCCAGCGTGCCGTCGGTGTTGCGGTTCCGGCTGGAGGCGATGGTCTGCATCATCTCGTTGAGGGGCTGCTCGTCCTCGTCGCCGCCCACGCGCGCCTCGTCGGTGCGGTTGGGCTCGATGCGCAGGGGTGTCTTCCCGGTCAGCTCCGCGTGGAGCGCGAGCAACTGCTGGAGGAAGTCCTCTTGCTGCTTCGGTGTCACGGTGGGGCCCTCGCGCCTTCTGGTCAGTACTGCGCGGTGGAGATCTGGCCGGTGACGATGGCCACGGACGCGGACGCGCCCAGCCGGTTGGCCCCCGCGCGCAGGAGCTTCACGGCGTCCTCGGCCGAGCGCACGCCGCCGGAGGCCTTCACCCCCACCTCGTCGCCCACCACCGCGCGCATCAGTTCGATGTCCTTCACCGTGGCGCCGCCGGGCCCGAAGCCCGTGGACGTCTTCACGAACGCGGCGCCCGCGGCCTTGGACAGCGCGCACGCGACGACCTTCTCCTCGTCGGTGAGGTGGCCCGTCTCCAGGATGACCTTCACGGGCACGGGGTGGCTGGCCTCCACCACCGCGGCGATGTCCTGGTGCACGCGCTGGTAGTCGCGGGCCTTGAGCGCGCCCAGGTTGATCACCATGTCGATTTCACGCGCCCCGGCGCGGATGGCCTCGCGCGCCTCGAACGCCTTCGCGGCGGACAGCATGGCGCCCAGCGGGAAGCCCACCACGGCGATGGGCAGCACGGACGACCCGGCCAGCACCCGCGCGGCGGTGGCCACGTGGCAGCTGTTCACGCACACCGTGGCGAAGCCGTACTGACGGGCCTCCTCGGCCACGCGCACCACGTCCTCGGCGCGGGCCTCCGGCTTGAGCAGCGTGTGGTCGATGTACGGCGCCAGGTCCGTCGCCTTCTGGACGGACGCGGGGTCGACGCGCGCGGTGGCGACCTTGCTCCCGGCCGCGCGAGGCGGCTCCGGGCTCAGCACGGCGGCGGGCGCGGGCGCCACGGCCTCCTGCTCTGCCTTCCAGGCGTGCAGGCGGCGGCGGGCCTGTTCGACCAGCTCTTCCAGGACGGGGATGAAGCCTTCGGCGTCGGACGACATGCGGGCCCCTTAGCGCAGTTCCAGGGCCCCGGGGAAGCGCTCGCGGGTGTGCAAGGACGCCCGGTGGACGCACGGAGTGCCGTGAATGGGAGCGGGGCGGTAGAGTTCCCGCCGTGAAGGTCTTCGCGCGGCTGTTCGGTGTCCTCCTCTTCCTGCTCGCGGCGGTGCCGGGCCATGCGGCCCTCCCCTCCCCCGCGCCCGGGAAGCTCACGGTCTACTTCCTCGATGTAGGCCAGGGGGATGCGGCCCTCATCGTCTCGCCAGCGGGCAAGACGGTGCTCATCGACGGGGGGCCCCCGGAGGCCGGGAAGCGGCTGGCGGCGCGGCTGCGCGAGCTGGTGAAGCAGCCCCTGGACCTGGTCATCCTCACCCACCCGCACCTGGACCACCTGGGGGGTTTGCCCGCGGCCCTCAAGGCGGTGGGCGCGAAGCGCTTCATGGACCCCGGCTTCGACCACCCGAGCGAGGCGTACCGCGACCTGCTCGACTTCGTGGGCCGCGAGGTGGGCCAGGTGATGAGCCCGGAGCCCAACCCCACTTCCCCCCAGACGCTGCTCACGGTGGGCCTGGGCGAGGGCGTGGCGCTCACCGTGCTCTGGCCGCGCATGCCCCAGGAGTCCTTTCTTTCGGACACGCGCTCGGACGCGAACGCGAACTCGCTCGTCGCCAAGCTGACCTTTGGCAAGACGGCCTTCCTCTTCACTGGCGACGCGGAGCCGCCCACGGAGGAG
The DNA here is from genome assembly GCF_003611735.1 of Corallococcus sicarius. Lineage (GTDB taxonomy): Bacteria > Myxococcota > Myxococcia > Myxococcales > Myxococcaceae > Corallococcus > Corallococcus sicarius. The sequence continues at coordinate 13,824 of NZ_RAWG01000184.1, forward strand.
CTGCTGCTGCAGAAGCCCGTGGACCTCACCGCCACCGTGCTGAAGGTGGCGCACCATGGCGGCAAGCACTCCTCCACCACGGCCTTCCTGGAGCGCGTGAAGCCCCAGGTGGCGGTCATCTCGTGCGGCGCGGGCAACGACTACGGCCACCCGAGCCCGGAGGTCCTGGGGCGCCTGGGCACCGTGCGCGCGCGCACCTTCCGCACCGACCAGGACGGCGAGGTGGTGGCGGTGAGCGATGGCACCCACGTCACCGTGAGCACGGCCCGAGGCGAGGCGTCGGCCCTGGCCAGGGTGCCCGGCACGCAGAAGGCGGGCAGCCCCGTGGCGCTCGGCCCCATCCTGCCCACGCCGCAGCGCCAGGGTGGGCGCGCGGTGGAGAAGGAGTCGGCGCCCTCCCGGACGACCTCCCCTGCCACCCCGAGCGAGTCCGGGAGCACGGCGCAGCGTTTCGTGTCACTGAAGGGCAGCAAGGTGTTCCACCGCGAGGACTGCTCGACCTTGAAGCGCTCGAAGAACGAACGCACCGTCTATTCCCGCCGCGCCGAAGCCATGCGCGAGCGCCGTCCCGCCGAGGATTGTCACCCATGAGCCCCCGCATCGCCCTCGGAGTGGGGATGCTGCTCGCCTCCCTGGCGTGTCAGCAGCAACCCGCGCAGCCGCAGCAGCAGGGCGCGGCCCCGGAGAAGTCGCGCTACTTCGGTGGCGCGCCGGACGGGAAGCTCCACGTGTACTTCTTCGACGTGGGCGGGGGTGAGGCCGCGCTCATCATCTCGCCGAAGGGCAACACGGTGCTGGTGGACTCGGGGCCCGCGTCGGCCCAGTCGCACCTGGTGAACCGGCTGCCGGAGTTGCTGCGCCGGGAGTTGGACCTTGTCGTCCTCACCCATCCGGATCCGAAGCACCACGGCGCGCTGGACGCGGTGATCAAGCGCGTGGGCGCGCGCCGGCTGATGGAGCCGCAGCTCCCCGACACCTCGTCCGCCTACGACGCGCTCCTGACGGCGGTGGGTTCGCGCGGGGTGCGGGTGTTCTCGCCCGCGCCGTCATCGACCGCGCCCCAGGAGCCGGTCCGCCTGACGTTGGAGGAAGGCGTGAACCTCACGGTGCTCTGGCCCCGCGCCCCCGCCGAGCCGCTCCTGACCGGTGCGCCGGACGGGACGGGCGCGAACGCGGCGAACTCCATCGTGCTGCGCCTCACGTACGGGGACACGTCGGTGCTCTTCGCGGGCGCGGCGCGCGCGGAGACGGAGTCACACCTGCTGGGGCTGGGGAGGTTGGTGCCGGCCACGCTGCTGAAGGTCGCATCGCCCGGCGTGGAGGGGGCCAACTCGCAGGCATTCCTGGAAACGGTGCGCCCACAGGCCGCCGTGCTCAGCGGGGACGACAGCCTGGGTCGCGACCCGAAGGTCCGGGACGTCCTCGCGCGGCTGCGTTCGAGTTCAATGGGCGCGAGCACGTTCCGCACGGATGTGAACGGCGAAGTGCACGCGGTGAGTGACGGCAAGCAGTTCGAGCTCGCCCTGCAGCGCCCCTCTCCCGGCGAGCCCTCTTCCGCGCGGCACATCTTCCCGGGCGAGGATCCGCGTCCGCCGCTGGTGTCCACGGTGAAGCCGAAGCCCTCGCCGCCCACCGCGAAGACGCCTCCGCCCGCGGTGGCGCGGACGGAGCCGGTGCGCGCCGTGGAGGCGCCTCGCGACACGTCCGCCCGGGTCAGCAAGGTGGTGGAGGTGGACGACCTGCCCCCGGCGCGCCGGGGCAGCCGCACCGTGGAGGCCCCGGAGACGCCGCGCGCGACCGCCAGCGTGCCCATGAGGGGCGGCTACGTGGCGAGCCGTCACAAGCGCATCTTCCACAAGCCCACCTGCCGCAGCGCGCGGTTGATCCACGAGGAAAACCTCCTCACCTTCAAGACCCGCGAGGAGGCGTTGAAGACGGACCGCCAGCCCGCGGGCGACTGCCATCCCTGACGAAAGGGGAACACGCACCATGCCCAAGGCCACGGTGGACCGCATCGAAGACGACGTCGCCGTGCTGGTGGTGGACGGCCGGCAGGTGACCCGCGCCCTGACCACCCTGCCGCCCGGCGTGCGCGAGGGCGACGTGGTGGACCTGGAGGCGGGAACGGTGGACGCCGAGGCCACCGACGCCCTGCGCGCCGAGGTCCGCACCGCGCGCACACGGGCGAAGCGCGGCAAGAAGCCGCCGCCCACGGGGAACTTCGACCTGTAGACCTGTAGGAAGCGGGGGCGCTCCGGAGGGCGGGGCCTCGTGCGGGATGACGGCCTGCTCGACGTGCCGGGTTCGTCGGCCGGAACAGGCTGCCCTGGAGAAGGGCCTGCTCCCCGCGCGGCGCGGAGCAGGCCCACCTCACAGGTCGGCTACATCAGGGTGCCTTCCGCCGGGGCCGCTGCTTCGCCGCCCTCCGCGGGAGGTGCCACGGGAGCGGTGTCTTCCTGGGCCGGCGGCGCCACGGGGGCGGTGCCTTCCTGGGCGGGAGGCGCTGCCACGGGCGTAGTGCCTTCCTGCGTCGGAGCGGCCTGACGCGGCAGCGGCGCGGGGGCCGGAGCCAGGGGCGCGGACGACTTGCCCGTCACCTTGCCGACCAGGTCCGCCACCGCGGGCGGCAGCATGCCCAGCGCCGAGAGCGCGAACAGCGCCACCACCGGCAGGATGATGAGCAGCAGCAGCACCACGAGCACCAGCTTCAGCGGGCTGCGGCGGGGGGCCACGACGGGCCTCTTGCGGGCGGCCTTCGAGTCCTCCACCGCCTGCTGCGCGTCGTCCTCGTCGTCGCGGTCATCCTCCCGCGTCTCGTCCTGACGGGCCTCTTCGTCGTCCTCCGCCCCACCCCGGTTGCCGGGCAGGTCCAGGTCGGAGAACAGCTCGTTGAGGGGCGCGCCACCGGCGGCGGGCGTCACCTCCACCTGCCCTCGGCGGGCGGGAGCGGGAGCGGGGGCGGCCTGCTGACCGGAGTTCCCGAAGAGCGTGAGCGAGCCATCGTCCTCGTCGGGCTCCGGGTCGGAGGCGGACGGCCCCGGCTCGGGCTCGGCGTAGAAGGGCTGCTGGGGCTCGGGCTCGCGGCGGGCGGGCGGGGCGGCGCGCGGCGGAGGCGCCGTGGCCACGAACGCCGGCTCGGGCGGCGCCGGCGGAGGCTCCGGGGGCGCGGCGGGGGCGAACAGCGCCGCCAGCTCCGGGATGTCCGAGCCCCGCTTCCAGTCCGGCATGCCCTGGCGCCAGAAGAAGCTGCGCGCGCTGATGGTGCCGGCGGCCATCCACTCGCCGACGGCCGCCTCGTCCAGCGGGCCCTCCTGCTTGTTGCGGACCATCACGAACCAGGGCGCGCCCGCCGTCTGACGGGGCGGCGCGGTGCGCGTGGGCTCGTCGTCCCAGGGAGTCTGCGGGGCCGACACGGGAGGACGGGACAGGGGAGCAGGCGCTGCTGCGGCGGCGGGTGCGGCGGCAGCGGGCGCGGCTGCGCCACCCGCGAGCGACCGCTCCTGCGCCCGGATGCGCTCCACGTCGGCGAGCGACACCACGCGGGTGTTCTCCTCCTCGGCGGGACCTTCAACAGTGATGACGTTCTGGCAGTTCTTGCAACGGACCTTGACCGTCTTGCCGCGGACCTTCTCGTCCGCAATGGAGTACCGCTTCTGGCAATTGTCGCAGGTGAAGTTCAAGGGGGAGTCCGGCTCTCAGGGGAAACCGGCGGGGATGCTACCGCCAGAAATCCCCCACGCAAACACACGGTTGACTCTGTCCGTCGGCCCAACTATTCAGCCGCCCTCCCTTTTTTCTCTAGCCTTTGATGAGGGTGGCGGATGCCGGCGAAGGATCTCGGGAACAAGCACGTCTGCTACAAGTGCGCGACGAAGTTCTACGACATGAAGAAGCCGGACCCCATCTGCCCGAAGTGCGGGGCGGATCAGCGGGAGAACGTCGTGGTCAAGGCGCCTGAGGGCCGCCGTGGCCGCTTGGCGGCCGCTCCGAAGGTCATCGAGCCGGAGCCGGAGGAGACTCCCGCGGCCGAGGAGGACGAGGAAGGTCTCGAAGCCTTCGAGGACGAGGACGCCGAGACGCCCGCCGAGCCGGCCGAGGACGAGGACCTGTAGGGTTCCAACTCGCGGTTTCCATCTTCCGGGGCCCCCCGAGTTGCTCGGGTGGGCCCCGTTGCTTTTGCGGCGTGCCCGAAGGCCCCGAGGCCCCGAGGCCCCGAGACGACAGGGTGCTTCAGGGCCGGGGCGAGGACGCCAGCGACAGCTCGGTCAGCGCCTGGCGGATCTGCTCGTAGAGGCCGGGACCCATCTCCTGCATCCCCACGGGGCGGACGCCCTTGCGGCGAGCCCCGCTGGCCGCCCGGTCGGTCTCGCTCGGCGCCATCGTCTGTTTCCTGGGCTGGTGCATGGTGTGTCGTCCCCCCGTGTTCGGAAGTCTACGGTTTCCGATTGTGAAATTTTGCCACCAAAACAGAAATTTGACCAGGGATTTGGGTTCCCACCAGTCAGACGTCCTCGGGGGCCGATAATTTCCCCATCACCCCCCAGGGCATGACGGCACCTTCAGGGAGGGCCTTTTCCGGCCGCGGCTTCCTGACGCAGCGCGCCTACGTCCCAGGTCTGCTCCACCTGGACGGTCTCTCCGGCCCGGACGGTGACCGTCTGAGAGGCCCCGGGCAGCCGCTCGTGCCAGAAGACGAGGCTGTGGGAGCCCTCCGGGACGCGCAGCCGGAAGCGCCCGTCCGGAGCGGTGGTGGTGAAGTACGGGTGGTCGAAGGTGCGGACCACCGCGCGCATCCAGGGGTGCACGTCGCAGCGGACCTGGACGGTGCCGGGTTCGGCGGGCAGGGGGCGGCGCAGCGTCATCCCCTCCAGCGGCATGGCCACGTTGAAGACGGAGCGGTTGGCCCCGGCCTGGGCGCGCACGTTGTGCACCAGCGGGTCGGAGTTGCGCAGCACCACCTCCGTGCCCGCGCGGGCGGCGAGCGCCGGGGGCTCGTAGTGGCACTGCTTCTGGTCCAGCACGGGCGCCGGGGCCTGCGTCTCCGGGGCGGGCAGCGCGGCGCCGTCCTGGAGCGAGACGACGGCATGGGCCAGGGCGCCCTCCCCTCCCACGACGAGCGAGCGGTCTTGCGCCTGGTCGCCACAGACATGGGCCACGGTGGCGGAGGTCGGCCCGGTGGAGGGCGCGGGAGGTGTGCCTGTCAGCCGCACCCGCCCCTCGATTTCGCCCCAGCGCACCGGCCCCGTGGGGCGCGGCGTGACGGCGGCTTTGGGAGGAGAAACGGGGGGCGCGGGAGGCGGTGGCGGCTCGCGACAGGCGACGGTGGCGAGCAGGCTGTCTCTTATAC
>NZ_RAWG01000185.1 GCF_003611735.1 Corallococcus sicarius
CCTCCGCGCCCACCCCGGCGTCCGGCGTCGACCCCGTGGCCGCCGCGCCCGCCGTCGCCGCGCCCACCGAACCCCCCAAGCCCGACGAGGGCCGGCTCGCGCAGCAGATTGAACAGCGCTTCGCGGACATCCAGGCCAAGCGCGACCACTTCTCCGTGCTCGGCGTGCCGCAGGACGCCTCGCGCGACCAGGTGAAGGCCGCCTTCCTCAGCCTCGCCAAGGTCTTCCACCCGGACCGCCTGCCGCCGTCACTGCCCCACCTGGCGCAGAAGATGACCTCCGTCTTCGAGTCCATCCGCGAGGCCTACGAGGTCCTCCACGACGACGCGCGCCGCAAGAGCTATCAGCAGAACCTGCAGGGCGCGCAGGCCCTGCCCAAGCCTCCGGCCGCGTCCGGTGGCCGCCCCGGCGCTCCCAACTCCGCCCGCGCCGACACGAACGCGGAAGACCTCTTCAAGATGGGCGAGGTCTACTTCCGCAAGCGCGACTTCCTCGCCGCCGTGGAGCACTACGAGCGCGCGAACGCCCTGGAGCCCAAGCCCCTGTACCTGGCCGCTCGCGCCTGGGCCGTCTACATGGATCCCAGCCGCAAGGCCGACATGCCGCGCGCCAAACAGTGGATGGCGGATGCGGTGCGCATGGACCCGAACTGTGATCGCGCGCACTACCAGCTGGGCGTCATCGCCCGGGTGGAGAACGACATGGACCGCGCCGAGCGCCACTTCCGTGAGGCGGTGCGTGCGAACCCGAAGCACCTGGAGGCGAACCAGGAGCTGCGGCTCATCGACATGCGCAAGAAGAACCCTCCCAAAAAGGGTCTCTTCCGCTGACCTGCCTGTCCTCCAGGGAAGGAACCGGACGGTTTTCCGGACAGTCCCGCCCATTGACACACCTGGAAACCGGGCCCGATGCTTGCGCCCGCGGGGCGTGCCCGCCGGATCCGCCGCCCCTCCTGTCTTGAAAGGCATGCAACGTGGCCAAGCAGCACCTGCTCCTGGTCGATGGTGACGCGAAGAGCCTGCGCGTGATGGAGGTCAGCCTGAAGAAGGCGGGCTTCTCCGTCACGACGGCCATCCACGGCAAGGACGCGCTGGAGAAGGTCCAGATCAGCCCTCCGGACCTCGTGCTGGCGGACACGAAGATGCCGGAGATGGACGGCTTCGAACTCTGCAAGACGCTCAAGTCCGACGAGCGCTTCAAGTTCATCCCGTTCGTCTTCCTGACGAACCAGAAGTCGGTCGAGTTCAAGGTGCGCGGCCTTGAGCTGGGCGGCGACGACTACCTGACGAAGCCGATCTACATCAAAGAGATCGTCACCCGCGTGAAGATGATCCTTCAGAAGGCCGAGAAGGAACGCATCGAGAAGCGCGAGACGACCAAGGGCGGCTTCGCGGGCAGCCTCGCCGACATGGGCGTCGTGGACCTGGTCCAGACCTTCGAAATCGGCCGCAAGACAGGCGTCATCGCCATCCAGGGCGAGCGCACCGGCACCGTCTACTTCAAGGAAGGCCGCGTCGTGGACGCGGAGCTGGGCCGGCTCAAGGGCGAGAACGCCTTCTACCGGCTGCTCAACACGTTCGAAGGCCAGTTCGACGTGCAGTTCACCACGTTGGACCGGCCCGAGCGCATCGAGGTCTCCACGCAGGGCCTGCTCATGGAGGGCATGCGCCGGCTCGACGAGTGGGGCCGGATGCTCGAGCAGCTCCCGCCGCTGGAGACGGTCTTCGAAATTGACTACCACCAGCTGGCGGACCGCCTGTCGGAGATCCCCGACGAGGTGAACGGCCTGTTGCGCCTGTTCGACGGCAAGCGTGCGCTGTCGCGCGTGGTGGAGGACTCGGACTTCGAGGACCTGGCCGCGCTGGGCATCATCAGCAAGCTGTACTTCGAGGGGCTGATCCGCGAGCTGGGCAACGCGCCGCTGGAGCCCGTGCAGAGCAGCAAGCCCGGCATCGAGCAGTGGCTGAACGCCGCCCCGCCCATCCCGGTGGAGGTCGCGCCCGCGGCCTCCGAGCCGGAGCCCGAGGCCGCCCCCGCCGAGCCCGCCGAGCCTGGCGTCCCCGTCGAGGAAGCGCCCCTGGAGCCGGAGGCCGCCCCCGTGGCGGAGGTGGAGCTGTCGCTGGAGCCCGCGCCGGACGCGCCCGCCGAAGAGGTCACGCCCGTGGCGGAAGCGGCGCCCGCGACGCACGCGGCGCAGCCGGCGCAGGTGATCATCTTCCCGCCCCGCTCGCGCCCCGGCGACGGCAGCGCTCCTCCCGCGTTCGGTCAGGACGCCGTGGAGCCCGTGGTCCCGCCGCTGTCGCAGGAGGGCTCCGCCTTCCTCGTGGAGCCGCCCCCGGCGCACCGTGCGGTGGATCACGCGCGGCGCAGCCTGCTGCTCGACTGGGGCCGGGTGGACACGGAGGGCCTGAGCGCCTCCAGCACCTGGGGCCCCGGCTCCGTCTGGTCGCCCGCGCCTCGCGCGCCCCTCTCTCCGCAGGGCCCTGCCGCCGTGGTCGCCGCGCCCGCACCGGCGGCCGCCGAGCCGGCGCTGTCGCGCGCGCCCATCTTCGGGGGGGCCGCCATCGCGCCCAGCCCGCTGGCCGTCGTGCCGCCCCCGTCGCCGGCCCCGCCCTCGTCCGAGGTCACGCTGGTCAGCAGCCTGGACGACCCCGGTCAGGACCCGGGCCTGCAGGACCTGGATCCGATGGGGGAGGACGGAGCGGCGAGTGCGCCCCAGCAGCTCGCGCTGCCGCCGTATCCGGGCCACGGCATCAGTCCGCCCCAGGTGGGCCCCGCGAGCCTCAACGTCGAGTTCCCCAAGACGACGCCCTTCGAGTCCCCCGCGTCCGCCAGCGCTCCGGAGGAGGCCGCTCCGGGCGACGTGCCCGCGGCGGAGGCGTACTTCACGGAGCCCGTGCAGGAGGCCCCTCCGGTCGCGCCGGTGGCGCCGCCGCCCGCGACGAACGTCGTGACGTCGCCGCCCGCGGCCACCCAGAGCCCCGTGGCGCCGAAGACGCCCTCGCCCGACGAGGACGACGCGGCGCTGCGCGCGGCGCTGAAGCCCAAGCGCACGGGCCTCTACGTCGCCGGAGGCCTGGTCCTCCTGGCGGCCGTCGCCGCGGTGGTCATCTCCCGGGGCTCGGGGACGGAAAAGCCCCCGGTGCTGACGCCCAAGGTCGACCCGCCCGTGGAAGCGCGCAAGCCGCCCGAGGTCCCGGCCGTGCCGGACGTCGCGCCGCCTCCCGTGAAGACCGCGCAGGTGGACCCGGTGGATGCGGGCTCCGTCCCGCCGAAGACCGTGGTTGCCAGCGTTGAAGTGGACGCCGGCACGCCGCCCGTGAAGGTGGCCACGCCCGAGCCCACCGGGCCCACCGAGCCTGTCGACGCGGGGCTCGCGGTCGCGCCCCCGGCCACGCCGGACACCGCGCCGCCCGTCGCGAAGGCCACGTACGCCGACCTGATCAAGGAAGGCCGCACGGCGATGAGCCGCAAGAGCTTCAAGGCGGCGGTGGGTGCCTACCGCAAGGCGCTCGCGCTCAACGCGGACTCGACGGAGGCCAAGGCGGGCCTGGGCATCTCGCTCGCCAACAGCAACAACATGAGCACGGCGGGCTACCGCGAGGCGGCCAAGCTGCTCCAGGACGTGGTCCGCCAGGAGCCCAAGAACGCGAAGGCCTGGTTCTGGCTGGGCAGCTCCCTGCAATTCTCCGGTGAGGAACCCCGAGCGGCCGAGGCCTACAAGCGGTATCTGTTCCTCGAACCGACGGGAGCCTCGGCGGAAGAGGTGCGCGCGCTGCTCAAGGGGATGGGCACCTAGGCGGCGGTCGCTCTTCCGCCCTCCCGTCCCCTGCCGGAGTTGTCGTGCTCGTCCTCGGACTCGAAACCTCGTGCGATGAAACCGCCGCCGCCGTCGTGGAGGATGGCCGGCGCGTGCTGTCGGACGTCGTCTCCACGCAGGTGGACATCCACCGTCGCTGGGGCGGCGTCGTGCCGGAGCTGGCCAGCCGCAACCACATCGTCCAGGTGATGCCCGTCCTGCACGAGGCCCTCACCCGCGCGGGCAAGACGCTGGACGACATCGACCTGCTCGCCGTCACGTCCGGCCCCGGCCTCATCGGCGCGCTGCTCGTGGGGCTCCAGGTGGCCAAGGGCCTGAGCCTCGCCACCGGCAAGCCCTTCGTCGGCGCCAACCACCTGGAGGGCCACCTGCTCGCCATCCGGTTGCTGGAGGACGCGCCCGCGCCGCCGTTCCTGGGGCTCGTGGTGTCCGGCGGCCACACGAGCCTCTACGAGGTGCGCGACTACGGGAACTACCGGCTCGTGGGCCGCACGCGCGACGACGCCGCGGGCGAGGCCTACGACAAGACGGCGCGCCTCCTCGGCCTGCCGTACCCGGGCGGGCAGCCCATCGACGAGCTGGCCCAGAAGGGCGACCGGGAGGCCATCCGCTTCCCGCGCGCGCTGCCGGGCGACAACTTCGATGTGTCCTTCTCCGGGCTGAAGACGTCGGTGCTGCACCACATCCAGAAGCACGGCGTTCCGGAGGGACAGGCGCTGCACGACCTCTGCGCGTCGTTCCAGGAGGCGGTGGCGGACGTGCTGTCGAAGAAGCTCGTCGCCGCGGCGCGGAGGCTGGGCCACACGCAGCTGGTGCTGTGCGGCGGCGTGGCGGCCAACTCCCGGCTCCGGGCGCTGTGCAAGGAGCGCGCGGAGGAGCGCGGGCTGCGCATGTTCCTGCCCCCGGTGCGACTGTGCACGGACAATGGGGCGATGATCGCCGTCGCGGGGTATGAAGCGTGGCGCCGCGGTCTGCGCGGTGACTTCCGCCTCGCGGCCGACCCCGCCTGGCGCATGGAGTAGGGAAGGGACGGCTCCTCAGTGGAATCGCCGCGCGACATCCTCAAGCGCCACGGATTGCGCCCCAAGCACAGCTGGGGCCAGAACTTCCTCGGAGACGCGGACGCGCTCCAGTCCATCGCGGACGCGCTCGAGTTGCGCGCGGGCGAACCCGTGGTGGAGCTGGGCCCGGGCCTGGGCCACCTCACGCGCTTCCTCGCCGCCACCGGCGCGCAGGTGACCGCCGTGGAGCGCGACCGCGACATGGTGGCCGTGCTGGAGAAGGAGGCCATCCCCGGCGTGCGCGTGGTGTCCGGCAACGCCGCCACGGTGGACTTCGCCCAGGTGGCCGGCGTCCCTGAAATCGCCCTGGTGGGCAACCTGCCGTACCACCTGACCAGCTCCATCCTCTTCCAGGTGCTCGCGCAGCGCGCCCACATCTCGCGCGCCGTCTTCACCTTGCAGAAGGAAGTGGTGGTGCGCCTGGCCGCCGAGCCCGGCAACCGCGACTACGGGCTGCTCACGGTGCTGCTCGGCCTGCACTTCGACGTGGAGGAGGTCCTCACGCTGGAGGCGTGGCGCTTCCACCCGCCCCCGAAGGTGGACTCCGCCGTGGTGCGCCTCACGCGGCTCGCCAGCCCGCGCGCGCCGCTCGTGGACGAGGCCCGCTTCACCCGGCTGGTGAAGGCCGGCTTCGCCCAGCGCCGCAAGACGTTGATCAACTCGCTCAAGTCCGACAAGGGGCTCGCGAAGCCGGACGTGCTGCTCGCCGCGTTGCAGACGGCCGGTGTGGATCCGGGGCGCCGCGCGGAGACGCTCTCCCCGGCGGAGTTCGCCGCCATCGAGCGTGCGCTCGGGCCCGTCACCGCGATGGCGCCTCCGCCTCCCGACGCGCCCGAGCCCGACTCGGACCCAGACGCGGACGACGCGTCGTAGGGCTCAGTGCTTCTGGCCCAGCGCGGCCAGGAGCCCACCCTGCTGGGCGAGGAAGGCGCGGAACTCGCCTTCGTCGATGCGCAGGCGCGCGAGCACCGTGCTCAGCACTTCGTCCACGGAGCCGTCCGGCCGGCGCTTCAATTCGAAGGCCGTCTTGAGCAGCGCCACGCCGTAGAGTGGATCCACGTCCACCGGAGGTGCGGGCGGGGCCGTCGCGGGGCGTGGCGCGGGCGCTGCTTCCTCGCGCTCCTCCACCTCCAACACCGTCTTCACCCGCTGCCTGCCGCCGCGCATCTGCCCGAGCACTCCCGTTGTCACGTGGTCCCGGTGTTCGCGGGACGTGTGGGCGGGCACCGTAAGAGATGACCTGGAGCCGTGCAAGGGTGGGGTGGGCCGGCGAAAATTGCCGGATGCGCGGGAGCATGGTTGTGTTATCCGCCCCCCGCGCGCATGCGGCGCATGTGCTGTTTTCCGGGGGCGGAGGCCTCGGGCCGATGGACCACCGCTACATCGTCGTCGAAGGGCCCATCGGCGTGGGCAAGACGAGCCTCGCCAACCTCCTCACGGAGCGCCTGGGCAGCCGCCGCATCCTGGAGGTGGTGGAGGAGAACCCCTTCCTCTCCAACTTCTACGCGGACCGGCAGAAGTTCGCGTTCCAGACGCAGGTGTTCTTCCTGCTGTCGCGCTTCCGCCAGCAGCAGGAGCTCTTCCAGCAGGACCTGTTCCGCTCCGTCACGGTCAGCGACTACCTGTTCGCCAAGGACCGCATCTTCGCCAACCTCACGCTGGCGTCGGACGAGCTGGCCCTCTACGACCGCGTCTTCGAGGCGCTGGGCCCCCGCGTCACCCGGCCCGACCTGGTCATCTACCTCCAGGCCCAGTTGGACGTGCTGCTGCATCGCATCAAGAAGCGCGGCCGTGAGTTCGAGCGCAAGTTCGACGCGGGCTACCTGGAGTCGCTCACGCACGCGTACAACGACTTCTTCGCCCACTACACGGACACGCCCCTGCTGGTGGTGAACACCTCGGACATCGACTTCGTCCACAACGAGGCGGACCGCGAAGAGCTGATGCAGGCCATCCAGGCGGCGAAGCCGGGCGTGCAGCATTACGTGCCCAGGTCGTCCCGGCGGGCCTGACGTCAATCGCCCGCCCGGTCGTTCGTCGTGTGGGAAGCCCCACACGAGGCTCCGAGGGCGTTAGAGTGCTCCTTCGTGGGACCTTTGGCCTCCGGCGATCCCCTTGGGGACGGCGAGGGGCCCGGGGTTCCACGAGGCTGTCCCACCCGTCTCCACAAGGAGGTGAACCGTGAAGGACAAGGTCACCATCCATACGCTGAAGCGCCTGAAGCAGTCCGGTCAGAAGATCTGCATGGTCACCGCGTACGACGCGACCTTCGCGCGCATCCTCGACGAGGGTGGGGCGGACGTGCTGCTGGTGGGTGACTCGCTGGGCATGGTCGTCCAGGGCCAGGAGTCCACCCTGCCGGTGACGATGGACCAGATGGTCTACCACTCGGCGGCGGTGAGCCGGGGCGCGAAGCGGGCGCACGTGGTGGGCGACATGCCGTTCATGAGCTACCAGGTGTCGCCGCAAGAGGCGGTGCGCAACGCTGGCCGGCTCGTCTCCGAAGGCAACGTGGGCAGCGTGAAGCTGGAGGGCGGCGCCGAGTTCGCCGACACCGTGCGCGCCATCGTCCGAGCCAGCATCCCCGTCATGGGCCACCTGGGGCTGACGCCTCAGTCGGTGCACAAGATGGGCGGCTACGTGGTGCAGGGCCGCGACGAGGACGCCGCGCGCCGGATGCTGGACGACGCGCTCGCGCTGGAGGAGGCGGGTGCCTATGCGCTGGTGCTGGAGGGCGTGCCGCTGGACCTGGCGCGCACCATCACGCAGAGCCTGAAGATTCCGACCATCGGCATCGGCGCGGGCAAGCACTGCGACGGGCAGGTGCTGGTCTGCTACGACCTCCTGGGCATGAACCCGGACTTCAAGCCGAAGTTCGTCAAGCGCTTCGCCAACCTGCACGGCAACATCACGGAAGCGGCGGGCGCGTTCTTCTCGGAGGTCCGCGGGGGCACGTTCCCCGACGACGACCACAGCTTCAAGTCGAACAAGAACGTCCGCCTCGTGGCCGCGACGCCGGTGGGCCCGGAGTCGGAACCGCTCGCCGAGGGCGTGGAGAAGGTCGGCGCCATCTACGGGGCCCCGGTCTAGCCATGGCCCCCCGCGTCCTGCGCACCGTGCCGGAAGTGAAGGCCTGGGTGGAGACCCTCCAGAAGGAGGGCCGTCGCCTGGCGCTCGTGCCCACCATGGGGTTCCTCCATGAGGGCCACGTCTCGCTCATGAGGGAGGGCGGCCGGCGCGCGGACGTGGTGGCCGCTTCCATCTTCGTGAACCCCACGCAGTTCGGCCCCCGCGAGGACCTCGCGCGCTACCCGCGCGACTTCGAGGGGGACCTGGGCCGGTGCGCGAGCGCGGGCGTGGAGGCCGTGTTCGCCCCGGAGCCCGCGGTGATGTACCCGCCCGGCTACCAGACCTACGTGGACGTCACCGACGTCAGCCAGGGGATGTGCGGCGAGCGCCGTCCCGGCCACTTCCGGGGCGTCGCCACCATCGTCACGCAGCTGCTGGCGCTGTTCCGGCCCGCCGTGGCGCTCTTCGGTGAGAAGGACTACCAGCAGCTCCAGGTCATCCGCGCGCTCAACCGCGACCTGCACCTGGGCGCGGAGATCGTGGGCATGCCCACGGTGCGTGAAGCGGACGGGCTCGCGATGAGCAGCCGCAACGCCTACCTGTCCGCCGACGAGCGGCAGCGGGCGCTCGCCCTGTCGAAGGGCCTGCGAGCGGCCCAGGCCCTGCTCGCTTCTGGCACCCGGGACACGGGGGCGCTCGTGGAGGCCGTCCGCCGGGAACTCCAGGCAGCGGACCTGCGCGAGGACTATGTGGAGGTGCGGGACGCCGAGCGGCTGTCGTCCCTCGCCACGGTGGCGCCGGGGCAGACGGCGCGCGTGCTGGTGGCCGCCTTCTGCGGTGCCACGCGCCTCATCGACAACATGCCCCTGGCCGGTTAGGAGACTCGGGACACGTTATGGCGGGAAAGCCGAAGGGTGTGGGTGCGGAGCCGGGGGTGAAGCTCATTGCCGAGAACCGGCGTGCGCGCTTCGACTACACGGTGGACGAAAAGGTCGAGGCGGGGCTGGCGCTGACCGGGAGCGAGGTGAAGTCCTTGCGTGAGGGCATCGCCAACCTGTCGGATGCCTACGCGCTGCAGAAGGGCACGGAGCTGTTCCTGCTCAACGCCCACATCGGCTCCTACAAGGCGGCGAGTGTCTTCGACCACCTCCCCACCCGGGGCCGCAAGCTGTTGATGCACCGGTCGGAGATCGACCGTTGGACGGCGAAGGTACGCGAGCGCGGTTACTCCATCATCCCGCTCGTGCTGTACTTCAGGAAGGGACGGGCCAAGGTGGAACTGGGCCTGTGCCGCGGCAAGACGCACGAAGATCGCCGCCACGACATCAAGGAACGGGAGACGAAGCGGGAGATGGACCGGGAAGTGCGCCGTCGTTGAAGGGCGCGCCCGCAACTCCCCGCCGGACAGGCTGGAATGGACAAGAAGGTTTCCGAAAAGAAGGAGCGGCTGTTGGCCGCGCTGGATCAGGGGATGGTGATGATCCACCTGGACGCGCGCCGCCCCGGCGTGCTCGTCCCCGCCAGCCTCCGAGGCGAAGCACACCTGCGCCTCAACCTCTCCTACCGCTTCGAGCCGCCCGACCTCACGGTGGGCGAGTGGGGCGTGCGCTCCACGTTGAGCTTCTCCGGTTCGCGCTTCACGGTGGCGGTGCCCTGGTCGGCGTTGTTCGCCATCGCCAGCCACGTGACGAAGGAGTTCTGGATGTACCCGGAGGAGATGCCGCCGGAGCTGCTCCAGCAGCCCCCGGTGGCGTCCGCCTCCGTCGCGCGTCCGCCGCAGCCCGCGCCGGTGCCCATGCCCGTCGCCGCCGCCGAGCGGCCCCGCGCGTTCCTGCGCGAGGTCCAGAGCGAGCGCTCCGACGAGCCGGAGACGCGCCCCGAGGTGCCGTCACCGGCTCCCGAAGGCAGCCCGGGCAGCCCGCCGGAAGAGCCGCAGCCGCCGCGCCGCGGGGGACACCTGCGGCTCGTGAAGTAGGGCGGTCCTCCCGGAGTCACGGGAGGGCCGGGCCGGACGTCAGCGCTTGAGTTCCGCGGCGACGTCCGCCTTCATGCCGCCCATGAACGAGCCCGTCCACGCGCGGTAGCCCCGGAGCTTGAGCTGCACGGGGATGGCGCGGGCCGGGTAGGTGTTGTCCATCACGAGCGGCGTCACGCCCATGTCCACGCCGTCCACCATCACCCGGGCGCCGGAGGGCTCGCTGCGGATGGACAGCGGAGGCGTCCGGCCGCCGTTGAGGGCGTGCAGGGCCTGCGCTTCGTAGCGGGGCCACACGAACAGCACGCCCGCCGCGAGCACCGTGACGAGGGTGAACAGCGCCACCACGGGACCCCAGCGCCGACGCGGGCGGGGAGGCGGGGCCGGCGGATCCAGCTCCCACGACGTGCCCTCAGGGCGAGGCCCGCGCTCCTCCAGCTCCAGGTCACCCGAGGAGGCCTGCTGGATGTTGGGGCGCGCCAGGCGTCCGGCGTCCTCGACGTCCGCGAGCGACTGCGTGGCCAGTGACGGCGCCGCGCCGTCCACCTGCGCTGCCGTGGGGGCGGGTTTCCGCGACGCTGCCGGCCCGGAGGTGGGCATGGCTCCTGATGGCACTGCGCGGCCGGATGGGCGTCCAGTGGCCGCTGTTGCCTCCGCGGGACGAAGCCCGCGCGCCGGGGCCGGGCCCTGGACGGTCGGCGTTTCAGCCGCGGAGCTCCATGGCGCGGACGCCCGCGCGGACGGCCCCTGCGTGCAGGCCTCGCAGGGGGCTCCGGGCGAATCCAGGGCCGCGCCGCACAGGGCGCAGGCGTGGACGACCTCGCCCGTGGCGGACAGCGCCACGCCGCCGGGGCTCGGGCTCCACGGCTCCTCTTCCTCGCCACCCACGGGCACGGACGCCGCTCCCGGGACCTTCCACGACGGAGCGGACTCCCCGCGCGCGGAGGATGGCGGCGCCGCGCCGAAGAGGGAGGTCCGCCCCCCGGAGGGCGCGTCGGCCGACCCCGGAGGCCCCACGGACGTCAGGAAGGACGCGGACGGCGCCGCGGTGTTCTCCTGGGCGGCGGCCCGGGCCAGGTCTCCCACGGACGGAGGCAGCCGCACCCCGCGCAGGAACGTGGCCAGCGCGTGCGACGACGCGGGCTCGCCCGTCTGCGCGAGCCAGCGCCCGAGCGCCTCGGACACGTCCTCCGGCTGCGAGAAGCGGCCCTCCGGTTCGCGCGACAGCATGCGCAGCACCAGCGTGGCCAGCGACGCCGGCACGCCCGGCAGCGACGCGGGGGCCTGGTTGAGGATGGCGTAGGCCACCGCCATCGGCTCCACCGCGGGCCCGAAGGGGTGCTGTCCGGCGAGCAGCTCCGACAGGATGATGCCCAGCGAGAACTGGTCGCTCAGCGCCGTGGCCGGCTCGCCCCGGAGGACCTCCGGCGCCGCGTAGGGCACCTTGCCCTTGAAGGCGCCGGGCTCCGTGCGCGACAGGCCCTCCAGCCGCGCGATGCCGAAGTCGGTGACCTTCACCTCGCCCTCGCGCGACACCAGCAGGTTGGACGGGGACACGTCCCGGTGCGCCGTCATCACCGGCCGGCCCTCGGACTGGCGCCGGTACGCGTGCAGCAGCCCCGCCTGGGCCTGGCTCGCGATGAACACCGCCAGGTGCGGCGGGATGCGCAGCCCCTGGCGCGTCACCGCGCGCAGGATGGCCCCCAGGTCCCAGCCGTCCACCAGCTCCATCACCAGGAAGAGCCCCTCGGCGCCCTCGCCCACGTCGTGCACGGTGACGATGTTCTGGTGCTGCAGCAGCATGGACAGCCGCGCCTCCGCGACGAACATGCTCGCGATGCCCGGCTCGCGCGCCAGGTGCGGCAGCACGCGCTTGATGGCCACGGTGCGCTCGAAGCCCTCCGCGCCCTTCGCCACCCCCAGGAACAGCTCCGCCATGCCTCCCGTGGCCAGCGGTTGCAGCAGCCGATAGCGCGAAGTCACGAGGTCTCCTCCTGAGGGGGCCCGAAGCGTCAGCCCTGCGCCTGCGTCAGGTCGCGCAGGAGCTTCCACGGGTAGATGCCGGTGTTGTGCTGGTCGCTGAAGACGAACGCGAGCGCGTAGTTGCCCACGGGCTGCATCTGCAGCACGCGCAGGTTCGCGGGCACCTTCGCGGGGTCCAGGGTGCGCTTGGCCGTCCACTCGTCCACGCACGCGGCGCAAGGACACTGCTGGCGCAGCACCTGCGCCGTGGCGGTCGTCGTCGCGCCGTCGTCCCATGTCAGCGTCAGCGACTCCCCGTCGGGGGACAGCTTGGCATCCGTCGCGCTGACGGGCTTGGGCGCGGGCTTGATGCGGTCCCAGAAGTTGCTCACCGGTCCACCTTCCAGAGTCTTGGGCACAGAGAGGCCCCTCCCTACCATCCTTCCGGCGGGGCGGGGGACGTCCCGCGCGCGCCGGTCGGAGGCCTCGCGAGGGGCGCGCGCTCAGGACGCCAGCTTGACCGGCTGCCGGTGGCCTTCCAGCCGCACGCCCCGCTGCGCGAGCACCGCGCGCAGGGCCACCACCACCCGGGGGTCCAGCTGGGCGCCGCTCAGGTTGTCCAAAATCTCCATCGCCTTCTCCAGCGGCATGGCCTTCTGGTACGGCCGCGTGGAGGTGCACGCATCGAAGGTGTCCGCGCACGCCACGATGCGCGCCAGCAGCGGGATGGACTCGCCCTTGAGCTTGTCCGGGTAGCCCGTGCCGTCCCAGCGCTCGTGGTGGTGGCGCACGCACGCGCGCACCGGCCCCAGGAACGTCACCGGCCCGATGATGGCGTCGCCAATGGCGGGGTGCTCGCGCATCGTGGCCATCTCCTGGTCCGTCAGCCGCGACTGCTTGGTGAGGATGGACTCCACGATGCCAATCTTCCCGATGTCGTGGAGGATGCCGCCGTACTGCAACTGGCGCAGCTCGCGCTCGGTGAGGTTCAGCTCCTTGCCGATCTCCACCGCCACGTCGCCCACCCGCTGGCTGTGGCCGCGCGTGTACGCGTCCTTGGAGTCGATGGAGTTGGCCAGCGCGACGATGGTCTCCAGGTAGCCCTTCTCCAGGCTCTCGTAGAGGCCGCGCGTCTCCAGGTCGTACGCGAGCAGCTGCTTGCTCATGTAGTTGAACGTTTGGGCCAGCTCCCCCAGCTCGTTCTTCTGCTTGAGGTTCACCTCCACGCCGAACTTGCCGCGCGCCAGCTCCAGCGACGTCGCGATGAACGTCTTCAGGGGCTGCGTGAGGTTGCGGGAGAAGATGGACGCCAGCACCAGCGCCACCAGGATGGCGCCTCCCAGCCCCAGCAGGATGCGCCGCTCCATCGTCTCCACCTGGCGGTAGGCGTGCTCCACCGGCTGCTCGGACACGATGGCCCAGCCGGCCTCCGGCAGCACCGAGTACGCGGACACCACCGCGTCGCGCCCCTCGCCGAAGTTGCCCACGTGGAACAGCTCCGTGTCGGGCGAGCCCTCGCGCTGCTTGAGCAGGTGCGCCAGGGGCAGCCGCTTCGATACGTCCTCGCCCACCGCGCCCAGGGCCCCGCCGCCGGTGATGAGCCGCCCGTGCCGGTCCGCCAGGTACGCGAACCCCGTGCTGCCCACGCGCTCCTGCGCCAGCATCTGCCGGAGCGCCGCGAGCGTCAGGTCCGCCGCCATGTAGCCCTGCACGGGGTCGCCCACCGGGAACGCCAGCGTCACCACCGGCCCGCCGCCGCCCGGGGACGCCACCACGTCCGAATAGCGCACGCCCGTCAGCCCCGCGTTGAGCAGCGCCCGCGCGCGCTCCTCGTGCTCGGCCACCGCGCTGGGCGCCATGTCGTGCACCGCGAAGGCCTGCAGCCCCGGCTGCCGCTGCTTGTCCGCGCCGAACACGGTGAGGGCCAGCACCTCCTGGCGCTGGTTGAGCACCGCCGCGATGTGCGAGCGCTGCGTGTCGCGCGGCAGGGTGAAGAACCCGCCCGGCACGCTGGACAGCCCCACCACCATCTCCGTGGGGTCCTCCAGGAAGCCCTCGGCCTTGAGCCGCAGCTGCTTCACGCGCTCCTGCGCCAGCTCCTGCGCGTCGCGGATGAGCAGCTCGCGCGTATGGGACACCGACAACCAGCCCACCATCACCGTGGGAATGATGCTGACCACCAGCATCAGCAGGAGGATGGCTTTGAAAAGACGCACGGAGGGGCTCCTCACCGACGGGCTACTTCTGCCAGCCGTCCTTCACCTTGACGTTGAGTTCGAGCGCGTCCGCGGCCAGCTCGAAGCGCCGCGGCGCGGAAGGGACGGACCGGCCCTGGTCCGGGCTCACCGCCGTCACCGTCCAGCGGTAGCGGCCCGCCGGCAGCGCCGGCAGCGTCCACTGCCGGGCCCCCAGCACCGCGCGCACCGGCGACGCGGGCTCCACGCCCGCCTCCGCTGGCACCGCCTCCGGGAGGACCTCCACCTCGTAGCGCGTGGCCCCTGGCACCGCGGCCCATGACAGCGTCACCGGGCCCAGCAGCCCCGGGGGGGTCGGCTTCAGCGTGAAGCGGTACTTGTCCGTGGGCTGCAACGGCTGCGGCGCGGTGGGCGCCTCCGGCAGGACGGTGCCCTGCTGCACCCTCACGGACTCGCCCCGCGCGAGGATGCGGGTGGCGTGCTGGGCCTCCACGGTGACGGGCGGCCCGTGGCGGTGGGTGACGGTGGTGCTGCCGCCATCGTGGTCCACCTCCACCGTGAAGTTGGAGGGCTGGGGCGGGTTGAGCAGCGCCCAGGCCTCGTCCGCCTTGTGCAGCGCGTCCGAGTAGCGCGCCTCACGGAAGTGCGTCTCGGCGTCCTTGAGGCGGACCTCGGCCTCGCGGCGCCGGGCGTCGTCCGGCGCGGCCTTCAGCGCCGCGCGCGACATCTCCAGCGCCTTGCGCGCCGTCTGTGGCTCCGCCTTCGGCGGGGACGCGGACGTGGTGGCCGCCAGGCGGGCCGCGCCCTCCGAGGACTCACGTCCCATCACCGCCGGCGCCGAGGGCACCACGGTCAGACCCATCCATGCACTGAGCCAGAGGGCGGCCTTCATTGGAACTCGATCTTCCTGCCAGCCCGAACCGTGGCGGACGGAGTAGTGACGGACAGCGACTGGGTGGCCGGCTTCTCCAACGTGGCGTCCACCCTTCCGCGCAGGACGGTGACATCCGTCCGCAGCTTGCTCTCCGCGATCCCCACCAGGGAATCGCCCCCCAGGTGCACCGTGCTTCCGTTGGCGAACACCACCTGGGCACTCGCCCCGGACTCGGTGCGCACCTTGTCGTTCTCGTACAGCGGCAACTCGTCCCGCGCGGCGCTCCACTCGTCGGCGACCGCGCGCTTGATCTGCACGTCCCCGGAGAGCGCGCGCAGGTGCGCGCGAGGAACCGGAGGGGGAAGGGGCGCCTCGGCGGGCCCACGTGGCTTCTCATCGGCGGTGCAGCCGGGAGGAAGGGTCGCGAGTGCGACCATGAACAGCAGGGGAGGCCAGCGTCGTCCGTTCACGCGAGTGGGGGCTTTCCGTGGAACGTCAGTCTACCCGCAAACGCGCGCGAGGAGAGGGGCCCCCCGGTGCCAGCCGGAAACCGCCTGCCTAGTCCAGCCGGCGGTGCTCCAGGCACGGCAGGTTGCGCCGGATGCGCGCCTGCAGCTCCGGGTCCACCGGCGCCAGCGCCAGCCCCTCGCCCTCGGAGGCGCGCGCCGTCACCAACCCCCAGGGGTCCACCACCATCGCGTGCCCGTACGTCAGCCGCTGGGCGGAATGCCGGCCGCCCTGGGCGGGCGCCAGCACGTAGGCCTGGTTCTCGATGGCCCGGGCCCGCAGCAGCACCTCCCAGTGGTCCTTGCCCGTCATCATCGTGAAGGCCGCCGGCACCGCCAGGAGCGTCGCCCCGTCCTTCGACAGCCGCCGGTACAGCTCCGGGAAGCGCAGGTCGTAGCAGACCGTCATCCCCAGCCGGCCCACCGCCGTGTCCACCGCCACCACCTCCGTCCCCGGCGCCACCGCCGCGGACTCCTGATAGGTGGCACCATCCCCCACATCCACGTCGAACAGGTGCATCTTGCGGTACACGGCCAGCCGCGCGCCGTCCGGTCCGAACAGGACGCTGGTGTTGTAGAGCCGGCCGCCGGGCGCGCCCTCTTCCAGGATGGAGCCGGACAGCAGGGTGAGCTTCGCCTCCCGGGCCAGGTCCGCCATCCGGCTGAGCGTGGGCCCGTCCAGGCCCTCCGCGGCGCCGTGGCGCTCGGGCTCCGGGCCCATCCAGGAGAAGTTCTCCGGCAGACCCACCAGTCGGGCTCCCAGGGAGGCGGCCTGGCGCACGAGGCGGGCCGCGACGTCCAGGTTGTGGGCCTTGTCCGCGGTGGACACCATCTGGGCGGCGGCGATGAGGTGCATGGCGGCCGTTATAACGCCGCTCCAGGCCGCGAACCCCTGGGAATCCTTCGTTCCAGGGGGGCGTTGACCAGGAGCCTCGGGGTGTGTCCTTCCTTTACACCCCGAGGGGGCGTGTGTTACGGACGCCCCGACATTTTTCGACGCATCACATCGAAAAGTGGGCCGCCGTGCCCGCTTTTCGTGTTTTTGGAGACCTGCATCCCGGTTATGGAGTCGAAGAACATCAAACAGACGGTGGAGGAACAGGCGGCGACGCTGCTCGACCCCATCGTGGCGAACGAAGGCCTGGAGCTGGTGGACCTGGAGTACGTCCGCGAGCGTGAGGGCTGGGTGTTGCGGTTGTTCATCGACAAGCCAGGAGGCCGGGTGGGTCTGGAGGAGTGCTCCCAGGTGTCGCGCGCCGTGGATCCGGTGCTCGACGTGGAGGACTTCATCCCCCAGGAATACAGCCTGGAGGTCTCCAGCCCCGGGGTGAACCGGCCGCTCAAGAAGCCGGTCCACTTCGAACGGGTGAAGGGGCAGAAGGTCAAGGTGAAGACCTTCGGCCCGATGGGCGACCCTCCGCGGAAGAACTTCGCCGGAACGCTCACCGACGTGGCGGCCGACGCCATTTCCGTGGACGTGGAAGGGGGCGGCAACTTCCGCATTCCCTTCAAGGACATCGCCAAGGCCAATCTGGAGTTCGAGTTCTAGACGTCGACATACAGGGGACCCTGATCGCGCCAGGGCCGCCCGTGGACCCATTTTAGGAGAACGTCATGGCAACGCCAGCCAACCCGGCCGTCAACCTCAACCTCGTCCTGGATCAGGTCGCCAAGGACAAGGGCATCGAGCGGGCTGTGCTCATCGCGACCCTCGAGGACGCGATGAAGACCGCGGCCAAGAAGCACTTTGGCCAGGACCGCAACCTCGAGGCCAAGTACGACCCGGACAAGGGCGTGGTGGAGCTGTTCCAGGCCATCACCGTCGTCGAGGAGATCATCGATCCGGTCCAGGCCGTGAACCAGATCTCCATGGCGGAGGCCCACAAGAAGGGCATGGAAGTGGAAGCCGACGACGAACTCGTCTTCCAGATCTTCTACCGTGACGAGGACGCCGCGGAGGCCAAGGCCCAGGACGACCAGTACGGGGACATCCTCCGGCTGAAGACCTTCCGCCGCGGCTTCGGCCGCATCGCCGCCCAGACGGCCAAGCAGGTCATCCTCCAGCGCACGCGGGACGCCGAGCGCGAGAACGTCTTCAACGAGTACCGCGACCGCAAGAACGAGATCGTCACCGGCATCGCCCGCCGGTTCGAGCGCGGCAACATCGTGGTGGACCTGGGCCGCGCGGAGGCCGTGCTGCCCGTGCGCGAGCAGGTCCCGCGGGAGACCTACCGCCCCGGCGACCGCGTCCAGGCCTACGTGCTGGACGTGCTCCGTGAGTCCAAGGGCCCGCAGATCGTCCTGTCGCGCGCGTCCGTGAACCTGCTCACCAAGCTCTTCGAGATGGAGGTGCCGGAGATCGCCGAAGGCATCGTCGTCATCGAGGCGGCGGCGCGTGAGCCCGGTGGCCGCGCGAAGATCGCCGTGTCCAGCCGCGACTCGGACGTGGACCCCGTGGGCGCGTGCGTCGGCATGAAGGGCAGCCGCGTGCAGGCGGTGGTGCAGGAGCTGCGCGGGGAGAAGATCGACATCGTCCCCTACGACGAGGACCCGGCGCGCTTCGTGTGCTCGGCCCTGGCCCCGGCGGAGGTCAGCCGCGTCATCATCGACGAGGCGAACCACGCCATGGAGCTCATCGTCCCGGACGACCAGCTGTCGCTCGCCATCGGTCGGCGCGGCCAGAACGTGCGGCTCGCCGCCCAGCTGACCGGCTGGAAGCTGGACATCAACAGCGAGAGCCGCGTGCGGGAGATGCGCGAGTTCGCCAGCCGCTCGCTCGGCGCGCTGCCCGGCGTCAACGAGATGCTGGTGGAGACGCTCTACGCGCACGGCTTCCGCCAGGCGCGGGACGTGGCGGACGCGAACGCGGAGATGCTGTCGCAGATCCCCGGCATCGACCCCGCCCGCATCCCCTCCATGCAGGAGGAGGCGCGCAAGCGCATGGTGGAGGACCAGCAGGAGCTGTCGCGCATGGACCACGAGCGCGAGCAGGCCCGGCTGGCCGAGGCCCGCCGCCACCCGGACGAGCTGTCCCAGCCGGAGCGCATGGCGCGCGTGCGCGGTGTCGGTGAGAAGACCATCGAACAGCTCATCCTCGCCGGCTATCGCACGGTCGAGGACATCGCGAACGAGAAGGACCTCACCCGCCTGGGCGACGTGCCAGGGGTGGGCATCAAGAAGGCCCGCCAGCTGAAGAGCGCGGCGGAGAACTATCTGGTGGAAGAGGCCAAGCTCCGCACGGAGTTGAACGCGGAGAGGAGTCTGCTGGCGTCAGCCGGCGGCTCGGAGGGCGTGGAAGCGGCCAAGGCACCGTAATCTCCAGGGGGACGGGGACATGCGCCGCGCAACGAAACGGCCTGGGACACATCCGATTGAAATCACGACGTCAGGTCCGGTCAGGACCTGCGTCGGGTGCGGTTCGCGCAAGGCACAGGCGGAACTCACCCGGTTCGTGGTAGGTCCCCAGGGCAGCGTGGTGGCGGACAGGCGGCGGAGGCTGCCGGGGCGGGGGGCGTACCTGTGCGGTGCCGGTTGTCTGACGGCAGCGCTCAAGCGTAAGGCGCTGGGCAGGGCCTTCCGAGGCAAGGCGGGGCAGGTTGACCCGTCGCAGCTCGGGCAGGCTTGGGAG
>NZ_RAWG01000186.1 GCF_003611735.1 Corallococcus sicarius
GGCGGGGCTCGGGCGTCTCCAGCTCCAGCTCCTCGCCCCCCCAGAGCTTGCGCGTGGCCTGCGCCTTCTTGCCCCGGATGCGCACGCGCCCGGCGTCCAGCAGCGCGCGGGCGCGCTCCGGCGTGAGGCCGGGGACGTGCTTCGAGAGGAACCGGTCGAGCCGCTCGCCCGCGACCGCCTGGGGGACCACGAGGACCTTGTGCCGCGCCATGCTCCTCCCGTCCCTCATGGCAGGCAGGGAGTCAACGCCCCTGCCGCCTCCCTGCCTCCTTCGCCGCCGTGTAGGCACGCGCCCACCGAGCACGCGTCAGGGGAGCGCAGTAGAACCGGCCCCGCCTTGGCCACCTTCCAGCTCTCGCGCCTCTCCTCGTTCCGGGCCCTGTCGCACCGGGACTTCGCCTACCTCTGGGTGGGCATGCTCGTGTCCAACATCGGCACGTGGATGGAGAGCGTGGCCCTGGGGGTCTACGTCACGGAGGTGACGGGCAAGGCGGGGTGGACGGGGGGCGTCGCCGCGCTGACGCACCTGCCCTCGCTGGTGCTCGCCCCGCTGGGCGGCGCGCTCGCGGACCGCTTCGACCGCCGCAGCTTCATGGCCGTGTGCATCTGCGTCCAGGTGCTGATCGCCGCGCTGCTCACGGTGCTGGCCGCGACGGGCAACCTGACCGTGCCGTGGGTGGCGGCCCTCTCCCTGCTCAACGGCGCCTTCAGCACGCTGGCCATCCCCTGCGCCACCGCGCTCACCGTCGCCGTCGTCCCGCAGGAAGACCTGCACAACGCGCTCAGCCTGGACTCGGCGCAGTTCAACCTGGGCCGCATCATCGGGCCCGTGATCGCCGCGCTCGTGCTGACGAAGCTGGGCATCGCCGGGGCCCTCTTCATCAACACCCTCTCCTTCCTCGCCGTGCTCCTGGCCCTGGCCCGGATGCACGGCGCGGTGCGCACCACGCCTCCGAAGGTGGAGGCGCTGTGGGCCGGCATCGTGCGGGGCGTGAAGCTCGCGTGGACGGACCCCGGCATCGCGCTCGCGCTGGGGACGGCGGGCTTCGTGGGCCTGCTCATCTCCCCCTTCGTGGGGCTGGTGCCGGTGTTCGCGCTCAAGGTCTTGGGGGGAGACGCCACCACCACCTCGATGCTGCTCACCGCGCAGGGCACGGGGGCGGTGCTCGCGGCGTTCGGCACGGGGGCCATCGTCGCGCGCGTGGGACGGCGGGCCCTGCTGGAGGGCTCCATGGTGCTCGTGGGCCTGTGCTCCGCCATCTTCTGGCTGTCCCCCACGCTGCCCGTGGCCCTGGGCGCGCTGTTCGTCCTGGGCGCGGTGTACCTCGTCGCCTTCACCGGCCTGAAGACGGTGTGCCAGGCGCGCACGCCTCCGGAGCTGCAAGCGCGCGTGAGCAGCCTGTTCCTGCTGCTGGTGAACATGGGCTACGTGCTGGGCGTGTGGGGCCAGGGCATGCTGTCCGACCGCCTGGGCGTGCGGCCCATCACCGCGGGCGCCGCCCTCCTCTTCTTCGGCATCGTCGTCGTGACGCGCGCCCTGCGCCCCCGCGGGCTCGCCACGCTGGAGGATGTGAAAGCAGGCTAGGCTGGGTGTGCAGTCAATTCAGGAAAACCATCTCCCTGGAGCACCCATGCGAGCAGGATTCATCACGGGGTTTTTGAAGGGGTTGTTGCTGGCTGCGGGCGTCATGCTGGCGGGCTGTGGCGGTACCGAAGCCCTGGACGTGTCGGAGGAGCCGTCCCTCACCGACACGGAGCAGTCGTTGACGTGTGGTTCGAAGCTGCCCCCGTGCCCCGAGGGCTACCACTGCAGCACGGACGGCATCCGGGGCACCTGCGAGTTCGACAACCCGGAGCCTTGTGGGCCGGCGCTGCCGCCCTGCCCCACCGGCACCTATTGCTACGCCTATCCCCGGGGCTACTGCCGCCCCAGCCCCTGAGACAGCTTCAGGGCTGGGAGGGGTGCAGGATCAGCTTGAGGCGGCAGCCCGGTTGAGGGAGCTGCCGCGGCTGGGGACGAAGCGCCGCTGAGCGCGGCGGGGGGCTGGGCGACAAGCTGTTGCACGGGACGGGGCGGCTCCTCGATGCGCTTGCGCAGCGCCCGGTGGAAGCGTGCCGGCCCGGCCGTGCGGTAGAGAAAGAGCGTGTAGCGCATGCGCTCCGCCGTCCGCTCACGCGCGGGACCGCCCCCAGGGCGTCTATCGATCCCATGCGCTGCCGGGCTCACCTGCCGACAAGCGCGTTTTTCCTTCACGGCCCCAAGTGAAAATTGGAATCGAAGCGCTCCCGGAAATGTCAGACCGACACGGTATGAATCTCCCTGCGCGGCGCCAATCAAGGCGTCGTCGAAAGGGTCGCCTTCACCATGCATAAATCATTGATCTCCCTCGGGCTTCTGGTCGGCATGACAGGGGTAGGCTGCGGGGGGCTCGACGGGGCCGAGGCGTTGGACTCCTCTGTCTCGGCGGACGCGACCTCCCAGGTCACCCAAAACCTGATCACCCAGGTCACCGGCACCAGCCCGGTCACCTTCGTCGCCACGTCGGGCAACGAGACGAAGCCATACAATCAGTCCGCCACGTCGGTGGTGGCCTACATGCGGGACTCAACCACCGGGGCGTTCACGGCCTATCCGGGCACGGGCTCCGCGGACGGCAGCATCTCCGTGCCGAACGTCCCTTCCGGCCGCATCTACCTGAAGTTGGGCTCGCGCTACCTGGTGAGCACCGGCCGCGCGTTCGACCTGGGCTCCACGGAGTGGGGCCGCGATGGCGCCTTCGTCTCGCTACCGACCCCCGTGACGGTGTCCGCCACCGGCCTGTCTCCCTGGCAGCCGGGGGACTACCTGGAGATGTATTCGTTGAACCCGGGCGCGTTCGGCTACATCCATGGCAGCGTCACGGGGTTCCCCCTGGCGGGCGCCACGTCGCTCTCCGGGCTGAGCTTCGATTACGCCCACATGCTCAACCCGGTGCTGCTCGACAGCAGCCGCGGGGATGTGTTCTCGCTGGCGCAGATGCGATTGCAGACGAGCGCGAATGGAGTGCCCTACCGCGCGATGCACAAGGTGCTCAACACGAGCGTGACGCAGGTGGAGGGCCAGCCCGTCACCGTCAGCGGCACCTTCAGCCAGCCCGTCGCGACAGGCACCTTCGCGGTGGACTGGAGACGCTCGGCCTTCGAGGCCCTGCGCACCCAGGTGAACCCGGGCGCGATCAGCACGTACAACGAGATCTGGATGTCCGCCCGGCCGGCCGCGCTGGGCTCGGCGATCGCGTCCATCAGCGGGCAGCCACTGCTCGTGAAGCTCAATCCTGACACGCAGCGGACCGACCTCGTCACGGGGAGCATGACCTACAACAACCCGCTCCCGGCGACGTGGCAGAAGGTGGCGCTCGCCGCCGCGGGCTTCACGAAGAGCTACGCGCTGGGAACCGCGACGCCCTACACCATGGGCGTGGACATCCGCGTGGATCAGGAGGCGAGCGCGTTCACCGCCGGGCCCGTGCAGCCCCTCGTCGGGCCGGTGCAGGCGCCCCTGGTGAACACGCGCGGCGCGTTCCAGGACCTCACGGGCGTGGGGGCCGACGCCTCGCTGCGCTGGTCGAAGCCGCTGGTCGGCACGGCCACGAACTACGTGGTGAACATCTACCGGCTGGGCACGAGCAACGGCTCCACCACCGCGACGCGCGTGGCGGCGCTGCACACGGAGCTCCAGAGCGTGTACCTGCCCCCGGGCGTGCTGCAGGCGGGCCAGACGTACTTCGCGGAGATCCAGAGCTGGTACCAGCCCGGCTCGGACCTCGCGACGAGCCCGTTCAAGCGCTCGCTGCCTCGAGGCCGCGCCAGCGTGCTCACCGGCATGTTCAGCCCGTAGACGCTGAAGTCCTGGGAAGGAAGGGAGCCCGCTCCCTTCCTTCCTTCCTCACGAGCCGCATCGCTTCAGCAAGGCGCTGACCCGACTTTCGCCATTCCGGCCCGCCGCTCCAGCCACCCGTGAGAGCGGCGGGTCCGAGCTCGCCCACGGCGTCTATCGGTCCCATGCTCAAGCACTGACAGCGCCCGTCACCGGCTCACGGCGTCAAACGCTGGCTGGACCAGACCCGCGCGTTCCGGAGCTCCTCGGGATTGGCGCTCGTGCCTCCAAACACATAGATGCGGCCGTCTTCACCCTGGCTGGCGGTGAAACCACTGCCGGGGCCATACATCCGGGAAGCCTGGGTCCACGGGCCCACGTGGCCCTCTGCCTGGAGCGGCGCGGTGAGGACTCGCCCCTGTGACATGAGAAGAACCAGCCGATCCTCCATCGCCAGCAACCGCACCACGTCCAGGCGTGCATCGCCGCCGCCCGACCGCCCCGGCCACGAAGGCGTGGAGGGCTCCGTCCGCCAGACATGCTCGGCGTCGAGTGCCATGGAGTGCAGCTTGCCCTCGGCCCCCGTCACATACAGACGGCCCATCGCCACCGCTGGCGTCTGGTCGAAGCGAAGCGCGGAGGGGGCCTCGATGGACTCCCACCCTTCG
Organism: Corallococcus sicarius; assembly: GCF_003611735.1. Classification (GTDB taxonomy): domain Bacteria; phylum Myxococcota; class Myxococcia; order Myxococcales; family Myxococcaceae; genus Corallococcus; species Corallococcus sicarius. The sequence goes on from NZ_RAWG01000186.1 coordinate 4,525, forward strand.
ATGCGTGATGCGGAGCGCTTCGCGCGCCAGAGCTGGGGCGTGCCCGTCGTGAAGTAGCTCCTGTCGAGCGAGCCTCCGACCACCCACAATTCCGCGCCAGCCGCCACCAGCGCATGCCACCCGCGAGGCTGGGGCAGAGGGGCCTCTGTCTGCCAGGGGCCCAGTGTTCCATCTTCCCGCAGGGGCGCGGAACTCACCACCTGGGAGAAACCGCCCCGGAGCTCGCCTCCCGCGACGAACAGCCGCTGATCCGCCACGACCATCGCGTGATGGACGAGCGGGTCGGGCAACTGCGCACTCTCCGTCCATGCGCCCAGCACGCCATCCGTCTGGATGGGTGCGGAAAAAACAGTCGCCCGTCGGTCGAGCGAAGAAGTCGAACCCGGCGTGAAGCTCAGCCCTCCCGAAACAAAGACACGGTCCCGTGAGGCCGCGGAGGCATGGTAGTAGAGGTCGACAGGCATGGACTGCTCCGCCCGCCAGAGCGCGAGGCCGCCCTCCGCGGGCCAGGGCTTCGCCTCAGGGCCCCTCGTCGGACAGGAGCTCCCGGAGCACAGACACAGGGGAACCTTTGGGACACGATAATCACTGACAAAGAGACGGCGCTCCACACAAGTCTCACCTTCCGCGCAGAGACCGTCTCCGCAGATGCGGTGGCAGCGAAGATCGCCAGTCTGCTTGGGCGGAGAACAGTCTCCACTCAGACACGATGGAAGATCGTATTTCGTGTAGTCACACGCTTCGCCGTGGTCACAGTCCCCCGTCACCTTGTTCGGACAGGCCCGGAAGGAAGAGGCGCGGGGCCCCTCGGTCCGCGCCGCGGCCAGTTCGACGCGAGCGCGTCGCGCGTCATGGAGCTCCCTCGGCGAAGGAGGCTCCGACGAGGAGGCCAGGTCCGCCTCCTGCCAGCGGATGAAGGCGTGCCCCAGCAGCGCCACCGTGAGCAATCCGAGCATGGCCGCGAGACCGAGGAGGATGACACGGCGGCGCGCGGGAGCAGGGGGACGAGGTGCCAGGGACATGGCCCCAATCTAACGCACAGGCAGTGCAGCCCATGAATTGAGGGCGGCGGGCGGGTGTAGAGGGGCCGTGCAGCCCGTCTGGGCCCACGCGGCCCCAGCGGCCCCGCGGCCTCGGGACGGACCTCTCCAAGGGGCGCTCGTGTCCATCCGCTCACACGCGAGACTGCACCCAGGGCGTCGATTGGCCCTATGTTCCCCCTCCATCCAAGGAAGAGCCATGCTCCGGAAGTCCTCCCCCTGTGGGGCGTCACCCTGCTTCCCCTGTTGTTGTCCGGCTGCGGCTCGCAGGAGGCGCCCGCCTCCGAGGCCGCCGGGGTCGCGCCTTCAGGTGACTCGACGGTGCGCGCCTCGGCCCCGCTCACCGAGGAGGAACTGGAGCTGCGCCGCGAGCGCATCCGCGCGTACCTCCGCGCGCGTCTGGCCCGGCTGAACATCGTGGCCACCACGAGGACGGACTCGGGGCAGGTCATCGACTGGGTGCCCGCCCCGCGCGACGTCCCCGAGCGGCCACCGTCCCCGGAAGAGAGGATGCCCGAGGGAACGAGGCCGCTGCCCGACGTACCGGGACCCGAGGACCAGGACGTGCCCGTGCAGACGGAGCTCCAGCTCCAAGCCGGTCGCCACGGACGCCAGATGCTACTCGGTGAGCGAGCCCACCTTCAGCAGCACCTCCAGCACGAAGAACCGGTTCTTCCATGACGGACCGGGCCGGGCCCTGACCCAGGGCTGCTTCTGAACAGCGCAACCCTCCTACCGGAAAGAATATGACAACACTTGCGGACTCCACGGACTTCTCGAAGGCGCATAAACGGCAGCGGACCTACAAGGCATGTCCTCCGGAGCTGATTGCGAAGTACCGGGGGCGGCTCCCTGACGTGCTGGTCAATACGTGGGAAGCGTCCGGGTTCCAGGAGTTTTCGGATGGATTTCTGTGGACGGTCAATCCGGACGAACTGCGCGAGGTTGCCGCGGACTTCCCCAACAACTTCCAGACTGAATTCATCGACGTCATTTTCCGAACGGCTTTCGGCGATCTGATCGTCTCGCACAAAGGAAAGCTGTATCACCTGTCCGCTGTCACCATGCGGAGCGATTCCCTGCCCGACCGTCTCGAACATGTCCTGGCGCTGCATTTCGGCCAGAAGAGATTTCTCGACGCTATATTTTTCTTGAACATGTTCAAGAAGGGGTTGAAGCGGCTGGGTGCGCCGGCGGAAGACGAGGTGTATGCGCTGGTGCCGGCCCCGGCAATGGGTGGCGACATCACGGCCGACAATCTGGAGAAGGCCAAGCTGCGCGTGTATCTGAACTTTCTTGCCCAACTCCAATCAAAGGATTGAACCATCAACAGGCCCGGGCTCAGTCCTGGAATCCGTTGAACTTGAAGCGCGCGGGCGTGTGCCACGGGAACAGCGGGCGGTCCAGCGCCACGATCTTGGGGTCCATCAATCCCAACATGTAATACATGGAACGGACGCGACCGATCTTGGTCTTGACCACGGCGCCATAGGCCTCTTCATCCAGGTCCTTGTTGCGCGCCAGGCCCCCTCCCTGACCGCCCCCGAGCGTGCTGTTCGTCGACTGCATGATGACGTTGTTGTCATCAAAGGCATCAAACCCGCTTCGGGGCGACAGCTTCTTCCTGGGCTCGCTCTGGGTGTTGAGGGTCAGCTCCGTCAGCCAGGTGCCGCTCTCAAGGCTCTTGTCCACGCCTCCGGGGTTCTTGCTGACGCTGCGGAAGCCCAGCTCGACGGTCGCGCACCAGGGACAGGTTTCCTTGGGGCGGTTGCTGAACGGGCCCGCATCACTCAACCCCTCATAGGGGAAACAGACTTCGACATCGCAGCCGTCACCAAAGTAGGACGACGCGCAGCTCAACGCCGCGGGTTCGGCACAGTTGAACGAATGCCAGTAGCAGATCCAGAGGTCGACGCCCGGCGTGGTGCGAGGCTGGAGGACAGCGGCCTCCAGGTGCTTGCTGTCCTTGCTCTCCCGGAAGGACACATAGCTCATGAGCGCCTGCCGCGCGGGCTGCCGCAAACGAAGCAGCTGGCGAGCGCGGTATTGGATGGCGCAGACGTTCGTCCGCTGGAGCATGGTGTCATGGTTCGTGACGAGCACCTTCTCGATGTCGAACTGGGTCTGTTCCTGCACCCTTCTGACGATATCGGCGTCCACCAGCTCCTTCTTGTGCTTGTCGAGAAGCGCCTTCTCCTGCTTGAGCGCGAGGTACTCCTGGGAGTCCCTCGCGAACCTGTTCATCTCCGTATTCTTTTCCTGCACTGCCTTGGAGGCCAGACCGACCTCCGCACCTGCCTTGAACTCGAACCTCTTGGTGTAGGGCTCGAGGGCAAGGCTCGTGGGCAGCCCCAGGTGCCGGCAGGTCTTCTCGAAGAATGCCAGGTTCGGCTTTTCTTCGGTGACCCCCGACAGCCCCAGGACGGGGATGTAGAAGGTCCTGCCATTGCGGTCATGCCGGGTCCACGAGACGCAGATGCAGCCCACCGCGGAGGCCAGGGGGTCCTCCCCCTCCATCCGCTTCTTCTTGGGCATCAACAGGCGGGTCAGCGCCGAAGGGCTGTCCCCCATCAGCTCGTACTTCTTCATCAATGCGTCCGTGGCCTGCTTCGCGGTCGTGTCGAAGAAGCGGACGCCGGTGCTGTCGACCCAGTCCTTCTCCGGGAACACGGCCCCCAGGGCCGTACCGCGGGGACTGACGATGAAGCCATGGTTCATCAACCTGTTTCGGATGGGCTCGTAATACGCAAGCTTGGCCACGTCCTTGAGCTGGGTCGACGACCCCTTGTCCGGGGCCGTATTGGCCTTGCTCGCCTTGCGGACCTCTTTTGACACCTCGCCCTTGTCCACCGGCCCCGTGTGGTGCCAATCCATCTGCTCACACAGGGAGGCAATGCCTTCCTCGGCGTACAGCAGCTCGCTTGCCTTCATGTGCTCAAGGGTCTTGAGCATGAAATCCAGCACCTCATTGTCGAGGTCGCGGCCCTGCCTCACCTTCAGGACGTCGTACGCCAGCTTCTTGTCGACCTTGATTTCGGACACCCGGACCCCGTACGCTTTCAGGTTTTCGATGGCGTCCTCAAGGCTTCTGCAGGTCTGGGAGAACCGGCTGAAGTCCGCCAGGAATGCGTCCTGCTGAGAGGTCTCGTAGGTCTTGTCCCTCCTCTTCAGGAAGTCGCTGAGCCGCTGACCGCTGACGTGCTTGGGAACTTCCGGCGAAGCCGTCCGCAGCCACTCGATCAGGGAATCCGCATCCAGGGGGACGGTGCTGGCTTGGTCTTGAAGGCGAACAGGCATGGGAATGACGCTCGCATGCCTGTCGGAACCCTGTCAAAGAAGCGGAATCATTGAGGAAAACCCATCAGACCCATACGGTGGGTCCCCGGCTCACGGCGCGTGGGAGCGACGGCCGCGGACCTCCAGCGGGTCCTCCTTCGTCTCCACGCACGTGGCACCCTGCGGCCCCGTGCACCGCAGTGCTGCCACGACCCAGCGGGTGAGGGGCAGCGTCACCTGAGCACGAGGGCGACGCGCTCACCACTTCAACGGGTAGCTGCCCACCCGGCCGTTCTCGGAGACCTGCACCGGCGCGACGGTGCCCTGCTCCCGGGTGAGCTCGAAGGCGAACTGGAACACGCCCTCCCACGCGACGAAGACGAGGCGCGGGGCGGGCTCCACGAGTCGCACCACCAGCTCCCCGGAGCGGTCAGAGAGCGCGGTGTAGCTGTACTCGGTGCCATGCTCGTACATGCCACCGATGGCGCCGAAGCGACTGAAGATGGTGGACGGGGAGGCGCCCACCAGACCCAGCAGCGTCTCGATGAACTGGCGGACCACGGGCCCATAGCCGTCCCGGGTCACCTCCAGGCTGAACCGGCGGACGGCGTCCTCGCCGCCGTCCATCGCCACCGCCGCGTAGATGTCGTCCAGCACCGAGCGATGCACCCACGACGTGCGCAGGATGAGCCTGTCGAAGTAGACGGCCGTCGCGGGGCTCACCCGCTGGCGCATGGTGGCGCGCACGCCCGTCTTGTCGAAGTACTTCAGGAAGTTGAGGACCGAGGTTCCGCTCACCTCGTGCCGGGCGGCAGGAGCCTTGTCCTGGGAGGACTGGGATGGGGCGCTGCTCGGGTTCATGTGTGCTCCCCCGCGGCGGTGCCCACGCCATCCAGAGACTGGCGCTCCAGGCCTTGTGCCGTGAATGTGAAATCATCTGATTTCGCTGAACTCAAGAAGAAGGCACTCAGAGTGAAGCAGCCCATCCTCTCCGTTCGGGGTGGCCAGGGAGTCCCTGTACCGCGAATGAAAACGGGCTGGAGACCTCGCTGTCCCCAGCCCATCGTCATTTCAGGCGTTCCTCGGGCCCCTGGGGCTCAGCAGCGGGGATTGCACCGCTCCCAGCAGAGCTGCTCATCCTGTTCGCATTCCGCCTCGCACACCGGGTCGCCATTACAGTTGCTGTAGACCGAGCAGTTCTCAGCCCAGTCATCACACAACGAGCAGCAGGGAGCGGCCACCGTCTCCTCGCTGCCCAGCGTCGCGCTCCCCACCGCCACAGCAGCTCCCAGCACGAATCCGATGAGCCCCATCTTCAAGGTCTTCTTCATCCAGCCTCCCTCGTCGTGGTCATTCGACCAGGGGCGGTCCAAGGTCCGTCCCATGGGCGAGTGTATGGACTTTCACGAATCACCCAAGTGAGTACATCCGGACACATGAGAACGCATGGCCAGCCCTCCCCCTCCCACACGCGAGGAAGGAGGAAGCTTCCGTGGGGAAGGCTCGGCTGGGCGGGTGCACTGCTCTTGTTGGCGTTGCTCCTGCGCGGCTTCGTCGTACAGCCGCACCACATCGTCTCCGGCTCGATGGAGCCGACGCTGGCCGTGGGAGACCGGCTGGTGGTGGACAAGCTGTCCTACCGCCTCCATCCACCCCGGGCCGGGGACGTCGTCGTCTTCGAGCCGCCTCCCGAGCTCATACGCTCCGGCGACAGCCGGGGGCACGCGTCCATCAAGCGGGTGATGGCCCTGCCGGGACAGGAGGTGCGCGTGCACGGCGGACAGGTGTTCGTGGATGGCAGGCCCCTCCAGGAGCCCTACGTTGCGAAGGCGCCAACCTACGAGTGGGGGCCTGCGCGCGTGCCCGAGGACATGCTCTTCGTCCTCGGTGACAACCGGAACGGCAGCAGCGACTCGCATGTCTGGGGTGCCCTGCCCATGCGCTCCGTCACCGGCCGGGCCTGGCTGCGCTTCTGGCCACCGGCGCGGGTGGGGGCGCTGTGAGTGACACCCGCGTACGTAGCCGGCTCGGGGCAGATGAGGGTGTCGAGCGGCGCGATGAGAGGGATGTCAGTTCCAGCCCGGCCCCTCGAGTTCCAGTTGCAGCCGGGCCTGCGCGTCCTCGTCTGTCATGGGATTTGACGGGGGGAGGATTTCGTTCCGGCATGTCGATCCGGCGGGCCGCCGTTCGTCGCGTCACGGAATCCCACCGAAAAGGACCTGCCCCATGTCGATTCAGTCAGCCATCCCCTACTTCCACCTCAACGGCCGGGTCGAGCGGGCCATCGCGCTCTACCAGCGCGTCCTGGGCGCCCGAACCGAGACCCTGCAGCGCTTCGGCGACGTGGACGGAAGCTGTCCGGCCGCGATGAAGAGCCGCGTCATGCATGCGGAGCTGCGCGTGGGAAGCGCGCTGCTCATGATGGTCAACAGCACCCCAGGCGCCAAGGCGGGGGCCCGTCAGTCGTAGGCCCGGGACTGCGCCCAGGGCGTCTATCGGCCCTATGCTGCGGTTCCTGACGTCTCCTGCCCGTATGACAATCCGACCCCATCCCGACCTGCATCCCTCGACCTGGGCCGCCCTCGAGGACTCAGGTGTGCTTCAGAGCACCGAGCACGGGCTCATCCAGGACTTCTACGGCCAGCAACGCGCCAGGCGCAGCCAGGTCCCCTTCATGAATCACATCCATGAAGGACTGGCCGTCATGCTTCACACCCAGGCATCGCCGCAGGCCATGCGGGCGTTCTGCCTGCATCCCCTCGTCCAGGGCGACCAGGACCTGCGGGACCACTACGCACGGGTCGCCCAGGCCATGGGGTCGGTTTCCGACGGCGCCTTCGTGCTGGGGCTCGCCATGGAGTACCGCTCCGTGGCCAATGCCTATCTCTCCCGTTGCACGCTGCCCCCGGGAGGCATCCGGCTGTCGCCCCTGGTGGAGGTCAACGCCATGCTGGTGGGCGACAAGGTCCAGAATCGCAAGGACTTCGAGCTGCACCACGAGCAGACCCACCCCCATCGCGCCAGGCTGACGGAGTACTTCCAGCTGTGGTGCCAGGCGTTGCAGGTCGAGCACCGCTACCCGAGGCTGAAGGCGCTGCTGCAAGGGGCCCTCCATCCTTCCCCGACGTGAGGCAGGCCTTCACTCCAGCCGCTTGCCCTTCAACAACTCCAACCCCAGGGCGTTGCCGCGGTGATGGATGGGGTCCAGCATGTACCGGGCGATCTTCCACCCCTCCTCCGTCTTCACCACCCCGAAGGTGTTGCGCGCGACGAGGGTCCACTCCTGGGTGACACCGCCCAGCGTGAAGTAGTGGGACACCTCCGAGTACGCCAGCGCCGTCGCCTGCGTCTCACCCTCGAAACGGATGCGCACCGTCGTCGCCGTGGCGTGCTGCGTCCGCTGGAACGGTAGCAGTGAACCCCGGGCGAACTCCGCCAGATGCTCGCGCGGCAGCGTGAGGGGCTCGCCGCCCATCACGCGCGTGAGGTCCGCCGTCACTTCCGGCGCGAAGATGTTCGCCCAGCCGCTCCAGTCCCCTGAGTCCCGGCAGGAGTCGAGCGATTGCCCGTACTCCGCCACCAGGTCCTGGATGGCAATCCAATCCGACATCCGCCGCGTGTCCATGTCTGTCATGGCCCGCACCCTTCCACCCTCCCGTCACTCCCGCAAGACGCGGCCCCCCTTCATCGATGGGATCATGCCCCAGACGTTTCCGCGCGTGGTAGATCCCACCGGTACGACTTCGGGGAGGACGTCATGACGGGAGCCATCAGCCTGGAAGCCTTGGCGGAGTACATCCGGGACGCGTTCAAGGACGTGCACATGGATGTCACCACACCGGATCTCTTCTTCTTCGCAGGGGACGAGCGGAAGTCCCCCTTCGCGACCATCGTCACCCGGGACACCGAACACGACCGCCGCTCGGAGCTGGACCGCGACGACGTGTTCCGGCTGAACCTGTGCGTGGGGAAGGACAGCTTCCAGAAGCTGTTCCCGGAGCCCGACCCGGACGTGGACTTCACGGCCCTGGACGTGCTCCTACCGCATCCGACGTACGCGCGCATGTTCTGGCTGAGCGTGCTCAATCCCAGCCACGAGACGTTCCGGATGCTGCGCCCCTATCTCCGCGAGGCCTACGACCTCCAGCCGCAGCGGACCGCCCGGAGCTGAGCGAGCCCCGATTCTGCAGCGACACCATGCCCCACAGCTGTCCCGGCGTGAGCCCCGTCGCGCGCAGCACCGCGAACTCGCGCGCCCGCTCCAGTTGCAAGGACATCAGCGCGCTCAGCACGCCCACGAACGCGACGCCAATGACCAGGAGGCGCCGTCCGCAGCCGCCGCCCCCAGGGGGAGCAGAACACCCGCGCACCTTCCAGCAGGACGTCCTTCGGTGCGGCCGGGGTGGGGGACGGAGTCAGGGGCGTGGAGTGCTCGGACGGCACAGGACGAGCCCCACGTCATCCGGGAGCGCGCCGCTCGCAAGTCGAGGCAGCGCGGCCAGCGCGAGCACCGCGGCGTTTGCGTCGGCGAGGCTCACATGCTCCTGGATGCGACGGAGGTCGACGTACTTGAACAATCCGTCTGACGCGCCGAGGAGAACACCGCCTCGCCACGCGAGTTCGAAGGTGACGGGCCGCGCCTGCCCGCTGCCGAGCAGGGGCTTGCGGTGTTGATGCTCCGTCAGCGCGGTCGATTCGCCTCCCTGGAACAGCCACAGCTCCGAGTCCCCCACGCTGGCCCCCACCACGCGCCGCCTGGTGACACAGGCGACCAAGGCGGTGGTTTCCCCCCCCTGTCCCGAGGCCACCCGCTCCGCGTCGCACCGCACCAGCACATCGCGCCAGGTCTCCTCGCGTTCTACGTCGGCCCCGGCGTCCACGGCGTCCTGGACGCCACGCAGCACGGCCTCCGCGGCCTCGGCGCCACGTCGTGAGTTCCCCGCCCCATCCGCCACCACGAGCACCGTCGCGTCCCCTCGCGTCAGGACCCGCACGCGGTCCGCACCCGCCTTGCCCGCCGGTTCCACATGCCACGCCGTCTCGAAATCGCTCATGGGTCGCACTCAGGGATGACCTTCTCATGCCAGCGGGAACGGATCCCCGCCACCTTCCGTGAGCGGGTCCTCGGGAAGGGCTCGACGGCAGGGTGGGCCGGGATTGTAGAGCCACCACCGGGGCGTTGGCCCCTCAGGGCCCCCCCGCAGGCCGCCTCCCTGCTTCACCTCGACGACCCGTGAGCTGGGTCGCTGGATCTCAGGCCGACATTTGGTTAAACATGTTCATTGAACATGTTCGACGAAATGCCAGCAGGCCCTCGCGCGAAGCAGAAAGAGGCCACCGGGAGGGCGGTGCTCAAGGCCGCGCGGGAAGAGTTCGAGCGGGTTGGCTTCGAGGCCGCCAATGTCCGTTCCATCGCGCAGCGTGCCGGCGTGTCCGCAGGCACGGTTCTCCACCACTACGGCGACAAGCGTGAGCTGCTTCACGCGGCCCTCTTCGACGACCTGGATCGAACGCTGCGCAAGGCCGTGGCCAAACCGGAAGGCGAGACGCTCGACGCACGGCTGTCCGGGCTGACCCGCAGCGTCTTCCGCTACTACCAGAAGCGTCCACGGCTCTCGCGCACCCTGCTCAAGGAGTCGCTGTTCGCCGAACCGCCCTGGGCTCAGCGCTTCAGCGCCCAGGTCGCGCAGGTGCACGCGGCGATTGCGACCTGGGCCGTGGACGCCGCGAAGAAGGGGGAGCTGCGTGCGGAGGTGGATGCCGCGCTGCTCGGCGCCGCCTACTTCTCGTTCTTCTATTTCGCCCTCATCGCCTGGGCCCAGGGCGCGCACCCCGCTCCGGTGCAAATGGTGGAGCACCTGGTCGCGCAGCATCTCGCCGGTCTGCGTCCCCCCTCCCAGTCGAAGCCGGCGCCCAAGAAGAGGAGCCGTTCATGACGTCCGCATTCCGAGGTGAAGAGGCGAAGGCCGTGCTCTCTCGCTGGTATGACAGGTTCCGTTCGCACCTTCCTGCCACGGAGGGCCGGATGGTGAGCACGCGGTTCGGTCCGAGCCACGTGCTCGTCGGCGGAGACGTCTCCGCGCCGCCGCTCGTGCTCCTACACGGCGCGCTCGCGAGTTCTGCGCACGCCTTGCGCGAGCTGGCACCGCTCCTCGAGCGATTCCGGGTCCATGCTGTCGACATCGTGGGGCAGTCGGTGAAGAGCGCGGACGCCCGGCCGAAGGTGTCGAACAACGAGTACGGCGAGTGGCTGGTGGACGTGCTGGATGGACTGGGCCTCGAGCGTCCATTCGTGGTGGGCGTGAGCTGGGGAGGCTTCGTGGCGATCCGCCTCGCGGCCGTCGCTCCCGAGCGGATCCGTCGACTGGCGCTCCTGGTTCCCGCAGGCGTGGTCAACGGCCCGGTCTGGGCGGGCTTCACCAAGGTGGCTCTGCCGATGATGCTCTACCGGATGTCTCCCACCGAGCGCCGGCTGCAGAACTTCGTCGGCAACCTGCTCACGACGACCGACGACGACTGGGCGCCGTACCTGGGCGACGCCGTCCGCTCGTTCAACATGGACATGCGCGTACCGTCGCTCGCCAGGCCGGAGGAGCTGAAGGGATTGAAGGCCCCGGTGCTGGTGCTCGGCGCCGACGGCGACCTGAGCTTCCCGGGCAAGGCGCTCCTGGCGCGAGCGCGAGCGCTGTTCCCGACGCTGGAGGACGAGGACCTCATCGCGGACTGCCGTCACTGCCCGCCGACGACGGATGCGTTCCGCCGGTGGTTGGCCGACCGGCTCTCGCGGTTCCTGCTCGCGGAGGGGACGACCCGCGGTCTTCCATTGCGCGCCAGCCACGGCCGTCGTTGGAGTTGATGCGCTGACGCCAGATCAAATACACCAGCCGGTGCGCACCGAAGCTCCCCAGGCTGAACGACGCGAACCGGTCGCCGCGCGCACCGCCGTCAATGGGAAGCCTTCCGCCTCTTGCACCGGGACGAGGGCCGCCGCAGCCCGACTGCTGGCCGTCCGCTCACGCGCGGGACAGCACCCAGGGCGTCTATCGGCCCTATGCACCATGGGACCCCCCTGGTGGTCCTTCGAGTGGACTTTTCAATAGCAGGAGCATTCGTCCTTGCTGGGGCAGAAGCCCCACTCGAAGTTCATTTCGATGCAAGACTGGATGCAGGCATCACAGGTGTACGGCAGGGGCCCCTGGGGTGCTGGCGTGGAGAAGGCCTGCGTGGCACTGAAGGACAAGGCAGTCGCCGCGACGACGGCGAGCAATGCCTGTCCCGCGTCTCTTACAAGGCGAATCATGACAACCTCCTGAATGGGCTGATACCCATCCGCGACACCGCGGCAAGGACTGCGGCCTGAACGGTTCGTCATTCTCCAGCTACAACGACAAGCCTTGTGTCGAGGTCGTTCCGAACCCCGGCTGCGGGACATGACTTGTCACGATGGCTGGGCTTTGGCTAGAAGTCCGCTCCCCATGCTCCGCAAGTCTCTGTTCCCCGTCCTTCTCCTCGGCGCGCCCCTCCTCTTCGGTGCGTGCTCCGACGAGCCCTCCGCGCTCATCATCGACCGGAAGTCGTTCGACTTCGGGGAGTGGGAGGTGGGGACGTCCTCCGCCGAGCAGCTCTTCACGGTGCGCAATGCTTCGCCACACGACGTGGAGTCGGTGTCGGTGAGCATCGAGGACTCCGACTCCTTCGTCATCAGCTCCAGCACCTGTGAGAAGTACCTGGCCGCGGGCATGGAGTGCGAGGTGCGCGTGAAGTTCGCGCCCCCTCTGGGCGGCATGGCTTCCGCCCGCCTCAGGGTGGCAGGGGCGTCCTCGGCGAACCAGACGGAGCTCCAGGGCACGGCCTTCGCGTGGGTGGACGTGACCTCCGTGCCGCCGGGCGCCCGTGTGGCGGCAGGGGACGACTCTTTCACGTGTATCCAGCCGTGCAGGCACGCGGTGCGCAAGGCAGAGCTGACCCTGTACGCCGGTCCGGAAGGGTTCCCGACGTGGAGCAAGGCCTGCGCCGAGGCACCCCGCGGCGGCTGCCTGCTCCGCCTGGACGGGTCGAAGTCCGTCGCCCTGGATGCGTGGTCGCCCCTCTATCAGTGGGAGGTGCGGCGCAGCAGCCCTCCCCTGACGGTGGCCTCGCTGGGAAACGGCCAGATCGTCGTGCACGACACCCTGGGCATGACCTCGTTGGACAGCACCGGAAAGGAGCGCTGGTCATTGCCGTTCACCTCCACGGCGGAACTGGCCGTCACCTACGACGGGTTCATCTCGCTGCTGCACTACGACGGGACCGTGACCCAGTATGACAGCGACGGCCGGGTCCGGTGGATGTACAGGCCCCCGGAACCTTCAAGCGCGAGATACGCGAGACGGCAGCTCGTAGCGGACGTCCTCGGTAACACCTACGTGCTGCTGGCGCAGGGGAGCCGTGACACCACGATGGTGCTGAAGCTCCTGGTGCTGTCTCGCGAGGGCGTCGAGAAGTGGAGCGTCGTCATCAATGAAGGGCAGATCAACTACCCCTTGGGCCTGGGCGTCATGGGTGATGGGAGATACGTCTACGTGGGTGGCACTGCGTACCGGCGGGACGTCACGTCACAGGACCTGGTGTTCGTGAAGAGCTTCGTCAGGAAGCTCACCCCCGCTGGGGTTGCGCTGTGGACGAAGGAGGACATCCAGGGCGACGTGGCCTTCACCCTCTCGGGTGAAATGGTCTCCGTCATCAGCAATCCCTCGCCTCCAGGAGGCTTCGTGGCCTCGTGGAAGGACGCCGAGGGCAACGTCCTGTGGGATGCACAGACGTCATCGAGCCGGGGGCCGGGCGTGGTCGACACCTACGTCTTGCCCTCCGACGCAAGCCTCGCCGCCAGACTGCTCTGCGGTGGGCACGAGACGCTTCCCGGCACCGACACCTACGGCCGGGGCTGGTTCGCCGATATGGGCGACAGGTCGAAGCTGGCTCCGGGTCCCATCACCTATATCGACTCGCCGAATGGCAACGGGGCCTGGGTCAGCAGCCTTGCCTACACCGACCTCGGTCGTCATGTGGTGGTGGGCGGTGGCTTCGGCAGCCGCGCGAACCTGGCGGAGGGCTTCATCCGCCTGTACGACCCCCGCACGCTCACGATGGAGCGGTGACGCCTTCGGTCGCTCCCGAGCCCATGCGGCTCAAGGTCATGGGGTCCTCTCCCCAGGCGCCATCCAGGCCCTCCCACATCAAAGGCAGCCCTCATGATCCAGCGAATCGCCGTTGTTCTCACCGTCCTCGCTCGTCATGGATTTCGGCACGGGCTCCACTTGCACCGGGTACCGCAAGTCCGGCACCCAGGATTCGTACTAGAGCACCACGCCAGGTTGCCCGGCGCCCCAGCACAGTCGCACGAATGAGCTAGCACACAGGCCCCTGGCTCAGAGCAGGAGGAGGCTGGCCGTCAAAACCTGTGCAACGGTGAGCAGGCCCCCTTGAACGGCTTGCGACGCGGCGTCGCACTACCTATCCCTCGCTTCGTGCGATCGTTCGTTCACAGAAGAGATGGAGGTCTCGATGCCGTCGGTGATCAGTGAAGTCATCATTCCGCTTCAAACGTCAGTGGGTCCCGGTGGCCGCTTCCAATCGCAGGAGTTCGATGTGAGCGGAACCCAGTCCATCTCCGTCAACGTCTCGATCACGAACGTGAATCCCACAATCAAGCGGACGATCTTCTTCGGGCCGTCACCCAACGGCGGGTTTCAGCCCGCACGAGTCGACGCGTTTCAGACGAGCAATCACCTGTTGACGTCGCTCCCCACGCACGGGCCCAAGATGTTCGTCGTCGTGGAGAATACCGGCCTGACGGCAATGAATTGCGACGGCTGGCTTTACGGGGTTCGCCTGGTGCCGTGAGGACTTGTCAGCCTATGCTCTGGAGCCAGTAGCGAGGACGGACAAGGAGCGCTTGGGATGATGAAGGGCCCCTGGAGTTGGCTGCGACTGGCGGGACTGCTGCTCACCGCGCTGGCCCTCGCCCTGGTGGGCTGTGAGAAGAAGTCCGCCCCAGCGCCCACGGCCGCGCCCGCGTCCCAGGAGGGCTCGGCCACGGCCGCCCCTCCGGGTCCGCCGCCCGCGG
>NZ_RAWG01000187.1 GCF_003611735.1 Corallococcus sicarius
ACTCCAAAGAGCTTGCGAGGCTCAAGGCACTTCGGGCCGCTCCGAAGCACGAATGGCGCCGAACGCGAACTCCGCGGCCCACACATAAAGAGCTGTGACTAGGAGAGCAGCGTGCGTGGAAGATCAGCGTGGGTTCCAGTTGGACGAAGCCCTCGGTCTCACCTCTGCCTGAGTGCGGAAGGAGCGCGAGCGTTGCCACCTCCAGCCGCGTCAGTGAAGACCAGGCGCAGGGCGGCTCCTTGGGGGCAGAATCCTTGGAGTCGGGCGAAGCCGTGGCCGCTCCTCGCATGGAAAGAAGCCCCAGCCACAACACCGCCCACCCGCGGTTGCCCATTGCTTGCGCCTCCTGACTGCACTCCGGTACGGTGTGCAGAGCCCGGTCATATCCACCGAGTCCGACAAGTCGGCTGAAGCGGGTGTTGCATTCCCCATAGGGCATGGAGGGAGGCAAGAATCAGGGCTTCAGTCGATGGGCGGCCAACTCCCAACCGGGCGCGCTCCAGTGCCTGGCACTGGAGCCCGTCTTCGATTCAAGACCCTCCAATCGCTGATGGGCTACGCAGAGAGCGACAGGCCCATCCGACGCCGCAGCGGCGCATGGCACCGCCGGAATGAGAAGAAGCCTGGCAACCCGTTGAGGTTGCCAGGCTTCATGATGTGCCGAAGGCGGGATTCGAACCCGCAACCTCCGCGTTCTGAGCGCGGCGCCTCTACCAAGGTTGGGCTACCCCGGCGTGATATGTGATTGAAGTCGGGACGACTGGATTCGAACCAGCGACCTCGCGCGCCCGAGGCGCGCGCTCTGACCAGACTGAGCTACGTCCCGATGTGATGTGAGCCGTCGAGGGAGGACCCGGACATGACTGAGGCCGGGTCCCCCCTCGGGAGCCCGGCCTCTGTCCATGCCCGCCCCGGAAGTACCGGGTGGCTTGGGTCAGGTGCCGGGTGGGCTGCCGCGGAAGGAGGCGATTGCCAATTCCAGGTCCAGGCTGTCCGGAGCGGGGACCGGGTCGGGTAGGGGATTCGGGTTCTGCTCGTCGCGCTTCGTCATGGCCACCGCTCCTTTCGTGGCCAAGAGACGCGGTGGCATTCCGGTCCTGACACGCGCGCTGACGAATCAGCCCGCGCGCTGGCGGAGCTGGCGGCGGTACTCGCCGGGCGTCTTGCCGGCGTGTCGCTTGAACGCCTTCCCGAAAGCGCTGTCGGTGTCGTAGCCCACCGACTCCGCGATGGCCGTCAGGGACGCATCCCCCTCCGCCATCCGCTGCATGGCCGTGTGCATCCGCCAGTGCGTGAGATAGGTCAACGGGCTCTCACCCACCACCTTCTGGAAGCGCGCCGCGAACGTCGAGCGCGACATGCTGGCGAGCTTCGCCATCGTCTCCACCGTCCACGGGTGCTGGGGGCGGTCGTGCAGCTGCTGGAGCACCCGGCCCAGCTGCGGATCCTCCAGGGCTCGGAGCCATCCGCCCTTTGCCTCGGGGAAGGCTTCGACATGTGTGCGCAGCGCGTGGATGAACAGGACATCCGCCAGGCGGGTGGCGACGAGGTCGTGTCCGGGCCGGCCCGCCTCCATCTCCGCGGCGACGAACTGGATGAGGGCTTCCACGCCTCGCGTGGCGCCAGCCCCGTCTCCCTTGATGTGCAGCACCCGGGGCAGGCCCGCGAGCAGTCGGTTCAGCCACGTGCCCGTGAACCCGAAGCTGAAGGAGAGGAGCGTCGTCTGGGGACCGCCTCCGCCGTGGCGCAGGACTCCGCCACACCGGGCTCCAGTCTCTGCGTAGAGCTCCGGCAGGGGCCGTGTGCGCGTCCTCAGGGTGTCCCGGAAGGCGTGCGGCGCTCCTCCCAGGATGAAGACCCAGCCGCCCGCCGCCAGGGCGAGGCGCTGGCCTTCGACCTCCAGCCAGCAGCTTCCGCGAGAGATGGCGTGGAAGAAGCCCGGGTGCCCGAGGTCGAGCTTGATGCCCCACGGGGCGCTCAGCTCCAGCCGGCCGTAGACCTCGGTCTTCAGTCGAAGGCTGCGCAGCGAATCCGCCAGAACGTCCATCCAGGCCTCCCGAGTCGGACGATTGAGCCAGAGAACCGGAGCTTCGCACATGGAGCGTCCGACGCCCCGGGACTATCCAGGAGGCATGAACAGGAGCTCGTGCCCATGACGCTGGCAAAGACAATCGAGAATGAATCCGTCACGGAGGCGCGTCCCACGGTGCTCCATGTGCTCCGGGCCGGCTGGGCCTCGTCGGTTCCCGTCGTGGTCCTCGCCACGCTCGCCGTCCTCCTGGCACCGCACGTCCGAGGCATCGGGTTCTTCCCGGTGCTTCGCTTCGCGGTCGTCACTCCCGTGTGCTTGCTCGTCGCGGTCGCGTCGGCGTTCCTGTACCGCGCCCTCGTGGGTTTCTCGCGCCCGCGGGTCACGCTGACCGCTGCGCTCGTCGGTCTCGCGCTGGTCGTCCTCGCAGGGCTGGTGACGGGTGGGCCTCCCGGCCTTGCCGTCGCCGCCCTACCCGCGCTGCTTGGCGTCGCTGTCGCGTTGTCCCTGCTCGTCCCGCGCTTCGTGGACCGGCCGCGCCGCTCGCGCATCGGCACCGTCGCGCTCATCGTCTTCGGTGCGCTGGAGTTCATGGGCGTCGCCCTCGCGCTCTCCAGTGAACGCACGGCCCCCATGGACATCCCCCGCACGATGTTCGACGCCGAGTCCCGGTTCATCACCCTCCCGAGCGGCGCTCGCATCCACTACGTGGACGAAGGGGAGGGCGAGACGCTGCTCTTCCTGCACGGCAACCCCGCCTGGTCATTCCAGTGGCGCGACCTCATCCGGGGGCTTCGGGGTTCGTACCGCTGCATCGCGCTCGACTACCCCGGCTTCGGGTTGTCCGACGCACCCGCCGGATTCGGCTTCACGCCGCGTGAGCAGAGCCTCGTCGTGGAAGCGTTCGTTGAACAGCTCCAGCTCCGCGACGTGACCCTGGTCATGCAGGACTGGGGCGGCCCGATTGGACTCGGATTCGCCGGGCGCCGCCCCGAACTCGTACGGCGGGTGGTGCTTGGCAGCACCTGGGCGTGGCCCACGAGCCCCGGCACACCTCGCGGCATCTTCTCCGCCATCGCGGGTGGACCCCTGGGTGAGTTCCTGCAAGTGAACTTCAATGGCTTCGCGTCGTTTGGAATCAAGAACGGAGTGGTCCGTGAGCTGCCTTCGGACGTCCTCGATGTCTACCTGCGTCCGTTTGTTCCCCTGGAGCGACGTGGCCTCGCGGCGTTCTATCCGGGGCAGATTACCGCTGCGACGGAGTACTTCGCGGAGGTCGAAGCCGGCCTGCCTCGCCTGACAGAGAAGAAGGCGCTCATCTTCTGGGCGCTTCAAGACCAGGGGTTCCCCCGGACGGACCTGGAGCGCTTCGAACAGACGTTCCCGAACCACCGGACCCGCGAACTCCCCAATGCCAACCACTTCTTCTTCGAGGACACCGCGGAGCAACTGGTTTCGGAGCTTCGTGCCTTCATGGCGGAGAAGCCGTGATCAGCTCTTCAATGCGGAGCGCCAACGCAATACGTCATAACGAAAGCTTCCCGGACTCATGCGCCATGACAGAACCATGAAGAACACATGGCGTGATCAAGGCCCTTGCTCCGCCCCCCACGCTGTAGGTTGCGCCGGTCATTCACCTGATCAGGTGTGCCCACCATGCGTGTCCTCACCTCGACCCTCCTCGTCGAAGCTGTCACGGAACTCTCAAGGGGCTCCCGGCTTGTCCGGGCCAAGGACGTGCTCGCCTGGTGTGACCGCAACCAGGTGGATTGCCACGGAGAAGGGCTCAAGAACCAGGCGCTCTGGGATGCGGACCGCGAAGAGGCCCGCGGCGAGCGCCGGCTCTTGAAGTTCAAGAGCGGCGAGTGCAAGCAGTCCCGCGTGGGCTGGGCGCTCATCGCTCACGGCGCCAAGGCGCGCGAGGCGGCCGCCCAGCTGAGCTGGCGCGAGCAGCGCTGGACCGGCGAGCAATGGGACTGGCTTGGGGGAGAGCCGCCACCGCCCCCCCGTCGTCCCTCGGTGCGGGAAGTGCCAACCCGAGCCGCCCTCCGGGGCTGAGGCGCCCGCACACCGCCGTGCGCCTCAGGTCGGGACCGGCGTGACGGCGGTGGGGTGCACGAAGGCGTCCCGCTTCACGCCGTGCTTGCGGAAGTCCTGCACCGCCCGGGCGAGCGTGGCGGCCAGCAGCCCCAGGAAGGGCAGGTGTTCGCCGCCTTCGCAGGTGGCCTGACCCTGCGTGTCCTCGGCGTCCGGGACGAAGCGCTCGTCCCAGCGCACCAGGCCGAACGTCCCGTCCGCGGACACCGCGCCGTGCACTAGCGGCGTGCCCGCCTTCCGGGCGAAATCACTGAGCAACTGGCGGCTGTCCTGGTTGTCGAAGGCGTCCACCAGCAGGTCCGCGCCCTTGCAGAGCGTCTCCACGTTGTCGCGCGTGAGGCGCACGCCGAAGGACTCCGCCTTCACGCCGTGCAGGTTGTGCAACTGGAGCTTCAGCGCCTCCGCCTTGTTCTTCCCCACGGACGGCTTCACATAGGCCTGCGACAACAGGTTCTTCGACTCCACCCGGTCGAAGTCGATGAACACCAACGTCGCGTCCAGGTTGCGGCACAGCAGGGCCGCCGTGGACCCGATGGCCCCCACCCCGCAGAAGACGATGCGCATGGCGGCCCTCAGCACGCCCCGAAGGGCACCTTCGGGCGCAGGTAGATGCGCTCCTCGCCGTGCGCGCCCCGGAAGCGGTCCACGACGTAGTGCTGGAAGGCGTCTTCCCGCAGCTCGAAGCGCTGCAGGCCGGGCACTCCGCCGGAGCGCACCAGCTCCACCGCGATGCGGCGCACGTCCGTGTCGCTGATCATCCGCTCCAGCTCCACCGGTACGTCCGCGGACCGCCCGTCGAAGGTGATGTTGATGGTGGCCATGGTCGGTGCCTCCTTGAATGCGTGCTTGTTCCCAAACCCGAGCCCCGGGACGTCACCCCCACGACGTTCCTGACAGCCGGCCTGGCGCCGCCCGTCCAGGTCTGTTCTCCCCTTCCCGGGGGACCGTGCACATTGTTGGGCTCCAGGAGGGGCGCATGGAGTCGCCGCGAGCACCGCATGACTGGAGCATGACGCCCACGGAGGCCGTGGCGCTGCAGAAGCGCCTGCGCGAGCAGCTCATCCTCCAACCGCCTCCGGGGCTGAGCGTCACCCGGCTGGCGGGGGCGGACATCTCCACGGAGAAGGGCAACGACACGGGCTACGGCGGCATGGTGGTGCTGGACGCGGCGACGCTCGCGCCCGTGGCCCGGGCCGTGGCCGCGGTGCCGCTGTCCTTCCCCTATGTCCCCGGGCTGCTGTCGTTCCGGGAGCTGCCGGTGCTGGCCGCGGTCTGGGCGCGGCTGACGGTCCGGCCCGACGTGCTCGTCTTCGACGGTCAGGGCACCGCGCACCCGCGCCGGTTCGGCATCGCCTGTCACGGAGGGCTGCTCTTCGACATGCCCTCCATTGGCTGCGCCAAGTCGCTCCTCGTGGGCACCCCCGGCAAGCTCGCGGAGCGGCGCGGGGCCACCGCTCCCATCACCCACAAGGGCGAGGTGGTGGGCATGGCGGTCCGCACCCGCCAGGGCGTGAGCCCCGTGTACGTCTCCCCGGGCCACCGGATGGACCTGGAGACCGCCGTGGAGTGGGTGCTGAAGGCCAGCCCGCGCTACCGTGAGCCAGAGACGACGCGCCACGCGCACCGGCTGGTCAATAACTTCCGCCGGGCGGGCGGCGAGGCGTCGGAGCTGGAGGAGGGGCGTCCCGGATGAAGCCCCTGGGCTTGATGCTGGTGGTGGCGGGCCTGGGGCTCGTGGCCGTGGGACTGCTCGTCTGGGTGGGCGCCTTCTCCTGGTTCGGCCGGCTGCCGGGGGACATCCGCATAGAGAGCGGGCACACCCGCTTCTTCGCGCCGCTGACCTCCATGCTGCTCGTGTCCGTGGCGCTCAGCCTGGGCGCCTGGGTGCTGCGCCGGTTCCTCTAGAGGTTTTCTGCTCAAGGATGGGCGGGGTCGGCGTCTGTCCGGCAGGACTTGCCTCGTCGGGTCGCCCGCCTGCTGTCCGGGTGACCGGGCAGGGGGCTGGTGGGGCGCATCTGGGGGAGACGCCAACCGGACGGGGAGTGGATCCCCGCCGTTGAACCGCGCAGCATGCGGCCCCCGTCTTTCGGCCCCGGCCCGACTCGACGTGGCATTCGGATGGACGGCTGTCAGGCCGTCAGGAGCAAGCATGCGCAGGTTGTCGTCCCCGTTGAGCGAGCTGGCCCCGCACTACCCGGTGGTCGTGGTGGGCTCGGGGTATGGCGGTGGCATCACCGCCAGCCGCCTGTCCCGCGCGGGTCAGCAGGTGTGCGTCCTGGAGCGCGGTCGCGAGTGGCTCCCCGGCGAGTTCCCGCGCACGCCCGCGCAGGCGGTGGCCGAGTTCCAGCTCCACTGCGCCCCGGGCCAGGGCGACCTGGACGTGGGCAGCCCCAGCGGCCTCATCGAGGTGCACCGCAACGGCGACGTCACCGTCATCAACGGCTGCGGCCTGGGCGGCACGTCGCTCATCAACGCCAGCGTGGTCATGCGGCCGGATCCGCGCGTGTTCGAGGACCCGCGCTGGCCCGAGGCCCTGCGCGCCGACGTGCACGGCCTGCTGGAGGACGGCTACGCGCACGCGGAGCTGATGCTGCGGCCCCTGCCGTACCCGGAGGACCACCCGCCGCTGCAGAAGCTCAAGACGCTGGGCATCTCCGCGGAGAAGCTGGGCGGACGGCTCCAGCGGCCGCCCCTGGCCGTGACGTTCGAGCCGGGCGTCAACGCCGCGGGTGTACGGCAGCCGGGGTGTTCGCTGTGCGGTGACTGCGCCACGGGCTGCAACACCGGCGCGAAGAACACCGTGCAGATGAACTACCTGCCGGACGCCCACGCGCACGGCGCGCGCATCTTCACCGAGGTGGCGGTGCGCGCGGTGGTGCCGGACGGCACGAAGTGGCGCGTCTACTACCGGCCGCTCCACACCGGCCGCGAGCGCTTCGACGCGCCCGACGCGTGGCTCACCGCCGACCGGGTCGTCCTCGCGGCCGGCACCATGGGCACCGCGGAAATCCTCCTGCGCTCGCGCGAGCGCGGCCTGTCCATGTCCTCGAAGCTGGGCCACCGCTTCAGCACCAACGGCGACGTGCTGGCCTTCGGCTACAACCTGGACATGCCCGTCCACGGCGTGGGCCACGGCGAGCACACCCATGAGTCGCGCGACCCGGTGGGCCCCTGCATCACGGGCATCATCGACCAGCGCGACACGGCGCGGCTGGAGGAGGGGATGATCATCGAGGAGGGGGCCATCCCCGGCGCGCTCGCCTCGCTGATGCCCGCGGCGCTCGCGGGCGCGGCGGTGCTGGTGGGCGAGGACACCGACGAGGGCATCCTGGACTGGGTCCAGGAGCGGCTGCGCCAGGCGGACAGCTTCGTGCGCGGCTCGGAGCACGGCGCGGTGGAGCACACCCAGACGCTGATGGTGATGTCCCACGACGAAGCCCGGGGCGAGCTGACGCTGGAGCACGACCGCGTGCGCCTGAGCTGGCCGGACGCGGGCCGCGACCCCCAACTGCTCCGCGTCGAGGAGCGCCTGCGCCGGGCCACCGCCGCGCTGGGGGGCACCTACGTGCGCTACCCGCTCTGGTCGGAGGCCTTTGGCAAGGAGGTGCTCTGCACGCACCCGCTGGGCGGCTGTGTCATGGCCGAGCGCGCGGAGGAGGGCGTGGTGGACCACGAGGGGCGCGTCTTCTCCGGCGCCTCCGGCCGCGCGGTGCATGAGGGGCTGTACGTGTCCGACGGCTCGGTGGTGCCGCGCTCGCTGGGCATCAACCCGCTGCTCACCATCTCCGCGGTCGCGGAGCGGGCCTGCGCGCTGATGGCCCGGCGCCACGGCTGGACCATTGACTACACGCCGCTGCCGGAAGCCGACGTCCGGCAGACTCCCGGGCACGTGGGCGTGCGCTTCACGGAGACGATGCACGGCTTCGTGTCCGGCGCGGTGGCCGCCCCGCACCTGGACGCCGGGGATCCGGAGCGCGACGACGCCACGCCCCTGCGCTTCGTCCTCACGGTGACGACGGACAACCTGGACGCGACGCTGAGCGATGAGCGCCACCCCCTGAAGCTGGCGGGCATGGTGACGGCGCCCGTGCTGTCCTCGCGCCCGCTGGTGGTGACGCGCGGCGAGCTGCGCCTGATGACCCGCGAGCACGCGCGGCCGGGCGGCCAGCGGATGGAGTACCTGCTGAACCTGCTCAGCGAGGCCGGCGAGGCGTACTACCTGGAGGGGTACAAGGACCTCTACGATGATCCGGGTCCGGACCTGTGGAAGGACACCACCACGCTGCTCGTCTCGCTGCACAAGGGGCAGGACGCCATGGCGCCGTGCATCGGTCGGGGCTTCCTGCGCCTGACGGCGGAGGAGTTCGCCCGGCAGCTCACCACCCTGCGCGTGCTCAACGCCCGCGACGGCGTGCAGCGGCTGGAGGCGCTGGCGCGCTTCGGGAGCTTCTTCTTCGGCGCCCTCTACGACACCTACGTGCGACGGATGGCCGCCTAGCAGGCGGGCGTGCGGCGGACAGTGCCGCAGGCCGCAATCCCGTGCCCTCCGGGACGGCCATGGTCACCCTGTTTCCCACCGGGACCGACAGGGAGGACCCCCATGGCTGAAGACCGTGACCCGCAGCGCCGCTCGGGCGCACCTCAGGGCGAGGAGCGTGCGGAGGAGCATCGCGAGCCGTCCATCGAAGAGCGGCGTGCGCGGCGGAGCGCGATGCGGGCGAGTCAGACGTACGCCCGCTTCATCGATCATCTGTGCGACCGGGGAGGTATGTCTCCCAGCGTCGCCCAACAGGCGGCCGTCTCCGTCCTCTGTGGACTGGAGCAGCGCATCTACGCCGACGAGGCGCACGACCTGGAGGCCCAGCTTCCGCGCAAGCTCACGGAGCTGCTCCACCGCTGCGAGCGCCACGACGCCGAAGCCCGTCCGGAGCGGTTCGGCAAGGACGAGCTGCTCAAACAGGTGGGGGACGACCTCGCGCTGAATCCGGACGCGGTGGAGCCGGTGGTGCGCGCGGTGATGGACTCCATCCGGCATCTGATCAGCGAAGGTGAGGCGGAGGACGTGAGCGCCCAGCTGCCGCAGGACATCCGCCACCTCTGGCTGCCGACGATGTGAACCCTGGTAAGGTCTCCGGCCCACCCTGCCGGAGACCTCCATGGCCCTCGATGATGACTTCAGCGCTGCCCAGACCCGGGTGAAGACGCTCTCCAAGGCTCCCTCGAACGACACGCTGCTGGAGCTGTACTCCCTCTACAAGCAGGGCACCGAAGGGGACGTGCAGGGCAAGCGCCCCGGCATGCTCGACCTCAAGGGGCGCGCGAAGTACGACGCCTGGGCCGGCCGCAAGGGCCTCACGAAGGACGCCGCGAAACAACAGTACGTGGCGCTGGTGGACCGGCTGCTGCGCGGTTAGTCGTTGTCCATGCCCCGCTGGCTCAGCCTCGCGTTGTTCATCGTTCCGGTCACCTCGCTGCTCGCGGTGGCGCACGTCTACCTGTACCGCCGCCTCGTGAGGGATCTCACGGCGCGCAAGGCGCTGCGCCGCGCCGGTATCGCGCTCTTCGCGGGAGGCTTCGTCGGCTCCGTGGGCGCGCGAACCGTGGGCGCGATGCTGTCCTCCGAGGCGGCCCGCACCACCGGCATCGTGCTGCTGCTGTGGATGGGGCTGGTGCTGTACCTGCTCATGTTCACCCTGATGCTGGACGTCGGGCAGCGGGTGCTCTCCCGCGTGCGCAAGGAACCAGCGCCTCCGTCGCCGGAGCGCCGCGCCTTCCTCGCGAAGGGGCTGGCGGCGGGCGCCACCGTGGCCAGTGCGACGGTGAGCACCTACGGCTCCTGGAGGGCCTTCCATCCGCCGGACGTGCGCGACATCCCGGTGCGGCTGCCCCGGCTGCCCAAGGCGCTGGAGGGCTTCACGCTGGTGCAGCTCACGGACGTCCACATCGGTGGCGTGTTGCAGCGCCGCTTCGTGGACGAGCTGGTGGCGCGCACCAACGCGCTCAAGCCGGACCTCATCGCGGTGACGGGGGACCTGGTGGACGGCACCGTGCCGGCGCTGGGGCGCTACGTGGAGGGCTTCGGCGCGCTCAAGGCCCGGCACGGCGCGTACTTCATCACCGGCAACCACGACTACTACTCGGGCGCGGGCGCGTGGGTGTCCTTCCTCCAGGGGCTGGGCCTCACCGTGCTGCGCAACCGCTCCGTGTCCATTGGTGACGCGGGCGCGTCCTTCGACCTGGCGGGCGTGGACGACTGGAGCGCGCACAAGCTGGGCGAGCCCGGCTACGACCTGGACGCGGCGCTGCGGGGGCTGCGTCCGGACCGCGCGTCGGTGCTGCTGGCGCACCAGCCCTCCAACTTCGAGGAGGTCGCCCGCCGCGACGTGGGCCTCCAGGTCTCCGGGCACACGCACGGCGGACAGATGTTCCCCGGCAACGTGCTGGGGCGCCTCATCTGGGGCGAGCAGAACGCGGGCCTGAGCCAGTTGGGCAACTCCCAGCTCTACGTCAGTCGGGGGTGCGGCTTCGTGGGCCCGCCCATGCGCGTGGGCGCGCCGCCGGAGATCGCCCGCATCATCCTGCTCCCCGGCTGAGCCGGGGCCGGCCGTACAGCAGCCCCGAGGCGATCCGCAGCGGCGCGGCCCAGGGGGGCTCGGGCCGCACGGGCACGTCCTCTCCTCCGACACGGGCCACCATGCCGTCGGGCGCGACGACGGAGAAGCGCAGCGGCCGGCCCAGCGCCGCCTGCAACGCGGCCATCGTCGTCTCGTCCTCCGAGGAGAAGCCGAGCGGCCCTTCCGGATGGCTGTGGGTCACCTCCACCAGCATGTCCCGCAGGCTCCAGATGGCCTCCCACCGCTCCCGCGAGTCCGGCAGCGCCTGCGGATCATCGAACGAGTCCCCCCACAGCACCACGTCCCCGGGCCCGATGAGCAGACACACCTCACGCGTCGACATGACCATCCTCCCTTTCGTCCCGCGCGGCTGCGTGTTCAGGCATGGCGGGTGATGACCAGCTCGCCCGTGTCGATGGCTTCCTTCAGCACGGACGGCAGGCTCTCCAGCGTCACCCGCGCGTCCGCACCGGCCAGGCACACGCCCGCGTCGCGCACCCGCAGCGTCGCGCTCTCCACCACCGTGACGAAGCGCTCGCCCATGAAGGTGTAGATGACCTCCAGCAGTCCCCCGCCCAGCCGGCGGTGGCTGATCATCCGCGCGCCGGCCTTGTCCAACGCGCGCTCCGCCCACGCGCCGACCTCCGCCTCCGCGCGCTGTCGCTGCCCGGACGTGACGCCCTGCTGCTCCCACGTCTCCAGCGTTCGCGCCGTCTGCCGCGCCGCCGCCTCCCACCGGGCTTCCCGGGCCTCGCGCTCCCGGTCCGTCAGCGCCTGCGCCGTCCGCCGTGCCTCCGCCTCCCAGCGGGCCTGCTGCTCCGCCTGGAGCCGCAGGAAGCGGGCGCGCTCGTCCGCGAGCCGCCGCAGACACCGCTGCGCCTCCTCGCGTCCGCCCAGGGCCACGTCGAGCACCCGCGCACGGGCCTCCACGGGCGCGAAGGGGATGCCCGTGCCGCGCGACGCGGTCTCCAGCACCGCGAAGCCGAACGCCGCGCGCAGGGACGCCCCCACGCCGCGCGCCTCGCCCAGCGGCCGGTCCTCCTCGAGCGCGCGCCGCGCGGCTTCCTCCGCCTCGCCCTCGAACTCCACGCCCTCGAAGAGCAGCGTGCCGTCATGCCAGCGGCGCGCCGTCACCGGCGACAGGCGCGGCGGCTCCTCCTCCGGCATCAGCGCCAGGGGCTCCGCCACCGCGCCCTCGCGCACCAGCCGGGTGCCCCACAGGTGTCCGCGCACGCGTGGCAGCGCGTCCAGCCCTTGCGAGGAGGCCGGCTCGCGCGCGGTGGCCTGACGGCCCTTCAATTCGAAGCGCCACCAGCCCGGCTCCACGGGCGTAGTGAGGCGCAGGCGGCGTGAAGGCGCGTCCACGGTCCCGCCGCCGAAATACGGCAGCACCGCCGACTCCACCTTCCCGAGCAGCTTCCGGTAGTCCACGCCCCTGCCTCCTTCACGCCACCTTCAAGAGGGGCGTGCTCATCACCCGGTCCACCCAGCCGGACTGGCTGGCCCCTGCCACGCGCGGGGCGTCCATCAGCGCCTGGAGCACGCGCGGCACCTGGTAGGGGTCCGCGAACTGCCCCACGCTCACCTCGCTGAAGGGCACGCCCAGCTGCGACGCCCCCGTGCGCACGGTGTTGCCGCGCGCCCCCGCCACGTTCACCAGCAGCGCCATCGCCGCCACCGTGTAGCCACTCGCACGGAAGGCGCGCGCGAACTGGTCGCCCGCCTCGCCCGCCTCGTCGCCCACCACCATCACCACCAGCTTCGCCGCCTCCGGGATGCGCACGCCCGCGCGGTGCAGCGCGTACACCGCCGCCCCGTGCACCGTGCCGCCCGAAGCCTTCAGCCCGGCCAGCATGTGCTGCACCGCCACGCGGCTGGCCGCCTTGGGCTGCAGCACCGTGCCCATCGTGTCGAACGCCGCGACGTGCAGCTTGTCCAGCGGGAAGCCCGCGAGGATCCGCGACAGCGCTTCCTTCGACTGCTCGATGGCGCCCTCCATGGACCCCGACTTGTCGATGAGGAACATCACCCGCACGTCCGCGTCCGCCGTCGCCTCCGCCACCGCCTGGCGCGCGGCGTTGTCGCTCGCCTCCTCCAGCTTGCGGCGCAGGTCCTCGCCGCGGACGTTCTTCGCGATGTTCAGCGAACGCTGATCCGTGGCGCGCGACACCGCCCGCTCCCAGCGCGCCTTCACGCTGGCCTCCGCCAGCAGGCCCAGCTCCTCCAGCGTGGGCGTCATCAGCCGCAGGTCGCGGTCCGACAGCGACGGCAACAGCGCCGCCAGGATGGCCGGCGTGAGCCCCACGTCCTTCGGCAGGCGGCCCACGACCTCCTTGTAGGAGAGGCGCTCCAGCTCAATCCACTCGCAGATCTCCGCCTCGCTGAGGCCGTCGAAGCGCTCGCGCTTCACCAGCGTGAGCCCGTGCAGGCCCACCTCGCGGTGGCCCGCTTCCGCCTGTTTCTGCTTCCAGCCGAGCACCTCGAAGAAGCCCTGGGACGCGGGCTTGTAGCCGGCCTTGCGCGCCAGCTTCTTCAGCGTCTCCTTGTAGCCGGCCTTCACCAGGCCCTGGAGCATGGGCAGGTTCGCCTCGCGCGCGGCGAGCCACTTCTGCGCCACGCGCTTCCAGCGGCCGAGGGGCGGCTTGCGCGACGCGGGGTCTCCGAAGCCCGCCGCGCGGTTGAGGCGCGCGATCTCCGGTGTCTCCAGCAGCTCCGCCACGCGCAGCACCGCCTTGGGCGTGAGCATGCGCGTGGAGCGGCGCACGTAGTGCAGCACCATGGCCTCGCCAATGGCGCGGAAGTCGTCGTCGTGGAAGGCCACCTGGCCCTGGCCGTCGCGCACGGGCAGGCCCGCGTGCTCCTGCACCAGCATCAGCGCGCACGTGGCGACCTTCAGGTCGCGCCAGTCTGTCTGCGTCAGCGCGTACGACGCGAAGTGCGCCATCAGGGTGGGGTTGAGGCGGTACAGCTCCAGCAGCTGGCCGTACAGCTTCACCGCCGCGGGCACGAAGAGGCCCGGGGCCACCTTGCGGCCGCGCGCCTGCGCCTTCGCATCCGCGTGCGCCGCCGCCACCCAGGTGCCGGCCACGTCCAGGCCGGGGCGGTGGTGCCACAGGTGCGCGGAGGCGCCGAGCACCACGTCGAGCAGTCGCTCGGCCGGTCCCCGCTGCGTCTCGGTCAGGGTCGTCTGGGTGCGCGTCGTCATGACAGTCCCCCTTTCGGGGCTCCGGGCAAGGGCATGCCCGGCAAGGGCAGGCGAGGGTGGGAGGGAAAGGTGAGCGCCCGAGTGAAGAAGCCGGTGGTCTGAAACCGGAGTTCAGTGCCGGACCGCCGGCGGCCCCCCGCCTTGCGAGCGGAGGGGTGGAGTCGAACCACTGCGTGTAGGGCCTCTTCGGCCGGGCGCTCGAAAGCGATGCCGCCCTGGACGCCCCCCTGGCCGGATTCCTGACAGGGGATTTCCCGGGGGGGGCCAGGGCATCTTTTTTGAAAAAGGCCTGTCAGGAACCCGCGGCGGGGGGCGTCGAGGGCCTCAGGTGCTCCCGACTGTCCGGTGGTTCCGGCACGCGGGGGCCCCACGACTTCTTGGGAGGCTGTCCGCGGATGCCAACGTGGTACCTTGCCGCGCCACATCCCCGTAATCCAACCTCCCGGGATGACGGCCGTCCCGGGACAGCCTCCAGGGCCTTCCGGTGTACGAGCAGCTCACGGATGAGGAATTGTTCGCGGAGGTGTCCCGCCGCCGCGCCTCGGGCGAGGCCGTGGGCACCCCGTTGGGTGCACTCTGTTCACGGTGGGCCCGTCCGGCCCGCTACGTCATCAGTCGTATCCAGGGCAGCTACGGGCGCGGGTCCCCGGCGGACGCCGACGAGCTCTTCCAGGACGCGGTGGGGAAGTTCCTCGACCGGGGCCTGGACCAGTTCCGCGGTGTGTCCGAACAGATGCCGGGCAGGAGCGCGTCGCCCAAGACGTTCTTCCTGCGCATCGTCAAGCATGTCGCCATCGACTTCTACCGGAGACACCGGGAGGAGCTGGCACCCGCGCCGTCATCACCCGATGACGTCATGGAAGAGACCCCGTCCGAGGTGGCCCGGGCGGTGGAGGGCGCACGGCGTCGCGAGGAGCGCGCCGAAGCGCAGGAGCTGTATTGGGCCGCCTACGCCAGGCTCCAGCAGGAGCACCCCAAGGAGGCTTCCGCATGGGAGCTGTATCACCACGAGGACGTGGAGGATCACGAGGAATGCGCACGCCGTTTGGACATCAGCGTGGTGAACTCGTACAAGCGCGTCAGCCGCGCCCAGGCCTACCTGCGCCTGTACCTGCTGGAGTTGCAGCGGGACGGACAGCCGGAAGAGCCTTCGTGATTTCCCGCGGCGGGATGCAGTCCTCCGCCCCACTCGGGATGTCGCGATGAAGACAGACGCGCTGTCCCGCTATCAGGCCCGGTTCGCGCGCCTGGTCGCGGGCCCCGCTCCGGTGGGCGAGCTGTTGGAGGGGGTAGGGGACGTGCTGCGCCGCTCGGACCGGCTCGGCACCGAAGGGGTGGAGGAGGCCTTGAAGGGCCTGGGCCGCCCGGAAGTGGAAGCCTGGCTGCGAGCGCAGAAACCGCAGGCGCTCCAACCGCTGCTGCTGCGCGCCGCCGAGGAGTCGATGGAGGTCGCGCTGGGCGAAGCCGGTGACGAAGCGGAGCTGTGGCGCGCTTCCGCGCTGGAAGGACTCGCCGCCCGGGACCGGGCTGCCTCCGCCGCCCGCGCGCTGGTCACCTGGGAGCTGTTGAAGGGCCCGCTGGAAGGGGACGCCGCCTCCGCCCGCGAGCGCTTCCTTGGAGCGCTGGGCCACCTGGACACCTCGCTGCGCCCCCGCGCACGTTGGTTCATCCCCCTCAACGCCGAGCGCCGCGCCGAGTGCGACCTGTTGGATCCCGTGGAGCGCCCCGGCGCCTGGTGGTTCTCCGCCCGGGCCGGCTGCGATGACCTGGTGGCGACCTGGACGGGCAAGCCCTTGAAGGACCCCGCCCACCTGAAGGACTGCGTCGCATGCCGCGCGGACCGGGTGGACACCGCGGTGGTGGACACGCCGCCCCGGCGGCACCTCACCGACGACGAGCTGTGGCGGCTGGACGCGGGCGAGATGGGCCGCGAGGAGAAGGCGCGCGTGGAGGCCCACACGGCCTGGTGTGGCGAGTGCGCGCAGGCGGTGCTGGCGCTGGAGGAGGGCGACGCCGCCATCGACGAGGCGCTGGAGCTGGAGGAGGAGGGGCTCTCCGCCCCGCGCGCGGCGAGGGAGTCCCGCGCGGAGGGGGCCCGGCGCCCGGGCGCGGCCCGCCTGCCGGAGCACCGTGAGGTGCTGGAGGAGCGGCGCGACTTCCGCGTGGTGCTGGTGCGCGAGCGTCAACGGGTGAGGCTCCTGGTGCAGCCCCTGGGCTCGCGGCCCGTGACGGCCGCCGTGTTCCTGTCGCCCGGACGTCCTTCGCTCAAGCCGACGCAGGGACCGGAGGGGCTGTCCTTCGACCTGTCCACGGCGGTGGCCACCGGCGCGCACGCGGCCCACCTCACGGTGCAGGCCGGGCAGGAGACGCTGGAGCGGGACATCGCCTTCTGAGAGGCGCGGGGCGATGCGCGGGCCGGTGGGAGTGCTCCCGCCCGGCCCGCCGCTCACTGCCGCTGCGAGGGCGGGATGTGGCCGGTGGACGCGTCGTAGGCCTGGGGCGAGCGCACCGGGGTGCGCGGCACCGGCGGGGTGACGGGCGACGGGTCCCTGCGGAAGCCGTTGGCCAGGAACGACACCACGAGCTGGGTCAGCGGCGGACGGGTGGCGAGCGCCACGCCGCACACGTCGAGCCGGTCCATCTCATGCACGCCGTCCATCTGGCGGTAGACGTTGCAGCCCTTCTCCGCCGCGGCCTTCCTGTCCCTTGTCAGCTTGCGCTCGAAGACGCCCCAGCGCATCACCAGCGACTCCGCGCTGAGGCGGATGTCCACGTCGGACGTGCCCCATTGGCCGTGGATGCGGGTGACGGCCCCGCCCGCGCGGACCTTCACCTCCAGCGGGTAGCGCTGGTAGGTGCCCGTCACCTCGATGCCGTGCTCGAACAGCTCGTCGCCGACGGTGCCCTGCCACAGCTGGCCCTTGCCGCGCACGAGCGGGTTCTCCGTCTTCACGCGCAGGGCGTCGAACCAGTAGTCGCCCACGCGGCCCAGCAGCTCCGGCTCTTGCGGTGGCGGCGCGTCCTCCAGGCCCTGGGGCCCGGAGGCCACGGGCTGCGGGGGGACGAGCAGGTCCGTCGTCTTCACCGACGCATCCACCGTTTCAAAGCGCACGCCGCCCATCCACGCCTGGCCCGTGCCGCTCATGATGAGGCCGGCCATGATGGTGGTGGCCTCCTTCGGCACGTCCAGCACCACCTCGTAGCGCTTGCAGCCGTGGGTCCCCACCAGGGCGCGCGACTGCATGTTGTCGAAGGCGAGCGGCTGTTTTGCATCCGCCCCCTCCACGCGCATCCACAGCCCGGCCCACCCCTTCACGTCCTGGTGGCGCACGGCGGCGGAGAAGCGCAGGCGCTTGCCCAGGAAGTCCTTCGCGCTGAAGGCCTGCATGAAGGTCCCGAAGCTGTCCGTCGCCCCGGTGCGTGAGCGCAGGAAGGCGCTGCGGCTGCCCTCGCACGGCGCGCTTTCGTCCACGCCAGCCTCGTAGTGCTGGGGCGCGCTCTCCGTGACGTACCAGCCCTGCGGCAGCTTTCCTTGCGTGGCGCCAGGCCGGGTCGCGGGCAGCCCCTGGGAGGCGGGCGGCGTCGTCGCGGCGGGCGCGGGCGCCTGGGCTCCGGCGAGGGGGGCCCAGACGGACAGCAACAGACCGAGGATGCGGGTTCGCGGTGTCATCGCGGAGGTCCTCACAGGGCGGCCGGCCGCGAGCGGAGCGCGACCTCGGACAGCCCACTGGAAGCGTCGTAGCGGGGCACATCGCCCATCCCGCCCGGGTGGTACACGAGCAGCCCGCGCGCGCTGGCGGACCGGAGGCAGTGCTCCTGCGTGGCCAGGTCCGGGCACGCCACCACGATGTCCTGGGGCGGCGCGTCTTCTTCTGGGACCGGGTCTCCCAGGCGCGTGGCCACGGGAGCCTCCGACCCGGGCGTGGGCTGCTCGGTGGGGCGCAGCAGCAGGAACACGCTGGCGGCCACCGCCATCGCGACGGCTGCCGCGGCGGCGGGGCGGTGCCAGCGCGCGGGGCGGATGACCTCGGCCTCGCGCGGCACGGCGGCGGCGACCTCGTAGAGCTGCTCCTCCAGGAGGGCCTCCTCCTGGAGCAGGCGCGCGCACGGTTCGCAGGTGAGGGTGTGGGCCTCCAGCTCCGCCGCGGCGTCGGGCGGCAGTGCGCCCAGCAGGTACTGCTCCGTGCGGTCGCGGGTGAGGTGGAGTGTGGGCCTAGACATGGTTTTCCTCTGCGAGCGCGGTGCGCAGCTGCTTGCGGACCTCGCACAGAATCTGTCGCACGCGCTGGACGGACAAGCCGACGCGGGAGGCGACCTCGGAGTGGGGAAGGCCCTGGCCGTCACAGGCCAGGAGGAAGACGTTGCGCGCGCCCGGCGACACGCGGGCGAGCGCGTCCTTCGCGCGGGCGAGCTGCTCTTCTGACAGGAGCCGCCGCTCCGCGGACTGCGCGGGGTCCACCGGCTGGTGCCGCTCCGGCAGGTCCTCCACCGTGCCGTCCACGGACTCACGCCGCACGCGCCGGGCCTCGTCCGAGGCGAGGAAGGACGCCTGGGTGAGCGCGAGGTGGGGCAGGCGCAGCTCCGTGAGCAGCCCGCGCTGCTGCTGCTGGATGAGGCGGGCCCACGTCTCCTGGGCCAGCTCCTGGGCCCGGTCCGCCCGCACGCCCCGGGCGAGCAGCGACACCACCACCCGCCGCTGATGCCGCGCGATGAGCGCGTCCCATGCGGCCCGCTCTCCGGCCAGTGCGCGGCGGGACAGGACCTCCTCGTCCGGTGCCGCCGCGGGCCTTGCGGCCCCGCCTGTCTCCTGGCGCGACTGGAGCGTCATCATCCCAAAGCCCTGTACGGCTGCATCCATGCCGTCTTCCCGTTGCCCGCTGCGTCCTGCCGGGGGCGCTGGCTGCCCCGGGCCCTCCAGCAAACGCTCGGCCGGGCTGCGCATATCGACGGCTGTCTCTTATAGACATCTCCGAGCCCACGAGACCGGAGCCTATCT
>NZ_RAWG01000188.1 GCF_003611735.1 Corallococcus sicarius
GGTACCCGAAGATGCGCTCCAGCCGCCGGCGCAGGTAGCCCCCGCCGAACGTGTCACCGACCGCGCCCAGGGGCAGCGTGTACGCCACCTCGTCCTCGAGGACCGAGGCCTCCGGGGGGGAGCCCGGACGAGGTGCGCGAAGGGCATGTGAGCCAGCGTCCGCCGCGCGTGTCGGAGCGGGCGCGGGTTCCCGTGGCGCTCGACGCGGTGGTGGCGCGGTGTCTGGCCAAGGAGCCCGCTGAGCGCTTCGCGAGCGCACTGGACGTGCTCGCGGCGTTCGAGGCCGCGTGCGACGAGCCCGCGCTGCCGGATGTCATCGGGAGGCCGGGCGCACGGCTCCAGGCGCAGGCGACGTTCGCGGGCGCGCGGTCGGATGCGGTGCAGGGCCCGCGCACGCCTGGGGCTGTGGATGGGCGGGGCGCCACGGCGGATCCGGGCGCGCGGCCGGAGGCGGTACCAGGCCTGAGCCCGGCTGCACTGGTGGACCGGCGGAGTGCCACGCTGGATCCGCTCGCGGGCACGGCGGCCCCTGGCCTGCGCCAGCCCGTGTCGGTGGACGGAGTGGCGACGTTCGCGGGCGCACGACCGGTGGCGGTGCTGGGCCTGCGCACGCCCGCATCGGTGGAGGGCCTCAGCGCCACGCTGGAGCCATTCGGCGGTGCGCTGGCCCGGGTCGCGGCGGGGGGCTACCTGCTCGTCTTCTGCGAGTCGCTGTCCGCCGAGGCGAACCTGCGCGCGGGAGCCCTTGCGGCCCGGCGACTGGTGGAATCCCCGGAGGCAGTGGCCGTCCTCCACGTCGCGGAGCTGTACGTGCACCCGGGCACCACGGTGCCCCGCGTCGCCGGGGCCGCGCTGGAGCGTCCCGACTCCTGGTGGCTCGCGGCCGTCCCGCCGGGAGAGGTGTGGGTGACTCCAGAAGCCGCCGCGCGGCTGGAGCCCGGATGGACCGAGCCCACTGCTGGCACGGACCTGCGCCTGCGCCTCCACGACGAGGAGGGCGCGCGCGTCGAAGGAGAGACGCCTCCGTTCGTGGGCCGCGAGGCGGTGCTGGACGCGCTGGCGGCGGACGCGGACCGGAGCCTCACGGACGACGTGCCCGGCCTGTGCGTGCTCACGGGCGAGGTGGGGCACGGCAAGTCGCGGCTGCTCAAGGCGCTCGCCGCGCGGCTGGAGGGCGAGGGCCGCGTGCGCGTGGTGCGGCTGCGCGCGCCGCCTCCAGACGCGTCGGTGTCGGACTCGCTGCTGGACGCGCTCCGTGCCGTCGTGGGCCGTCCGTCCGCGGAGCCTCGCGTGCTGGCGGACGCACTGCTCGCGCGGGCCCGTGAGGCACCCCTGGTGCTGCTGCTGGACGACGCGCACCTCGCGGATCCGCTGAGCCTGGATGCGCTGGAGCGCGCCACGCTCGCCGGTCCGCGCGCGCCCTTGTGGGTGTGCGTCGCCGGACGGCCCTCGCTGCTGGGCCTGCGTCCACACCTGGGCGAGCGGAGCGCCCACGCCTCCCAGCACCCCCTGCCGCCACTGCCGCCCGAGGCGAGCCGCGCGGTGCTCGTCCACCTGCTGCGCCCCGCGGAGCACATCCCGGAGCCGGTGCTCGCGCGCCTGGAGCAACTGGCGCAGGGCGTGCCCCTGTCGCTGGTGGAGCTGGCGCGGGCGCTCCGGGCGGCGGGCGCGTTGCGGTCGGCTCCGGGCGGCGGGTGGTACGTCGCCCCGGACGCGCTGCTGGACGTGTCGGTGACGCCGCTGTTCGAACGACTGGCCCCGCGCGTCCTGGCCGGCCTTCCGGAGGTGCACCGCGTGCTGGCGCGGCTGTGCGCCGTGCTGGGCACGGAGGTGGACGTGGCGCGCGTGGACGCGGCCCTGCGCCACCTGGCCGTGGGGCCCGAACTGTCGCGCGCCGCGACGCTGGATGCCGGCGCGGGGTTGCAGCGGCTGGCGCGAGCAGGCCTCCTGCGCCCCGCCGGCCCCGGCCGCTTCGCCTTCCGCCATCCGCTGTTGCGCGAGGCCCTGGAGGCCCTGCTGCCTCCGGCGCCCCGCCGCGCGCTGCACGCCGCCGCGCTGAGGGCCAGCGTGGGCGACGACGTGGCGGAACGACGACGCCGTGCCCGCCACGCCGCGGCCTGCGGCGCCCACCAGGAAGCCGCGCGCGACTACCTGGCGCTGGCGGAGGAGGCGCGCGCAGGACACCTGTCGGTGGAGGCGGAGCAGCACTACACGCGCGCGCTGGCGCTCCTGCCGGAGTCCGACACCGCGAGGCGGGCCCAGGCCCTGGCGGGACGGGGCCGCGTGCGCCACCGGCTCCAGCGCTTCCGCGAGAGCCTGGCGGACCTGGCCGCGGCGCGCACGCTCGCGAAGGCGCGCAAGGACGCGGCCCTGGAGGTGGACCTGCTCCTGGAGGAGGCCACCGCGCGCGACTGGATGGAGGACTCGGAGGGCTCCGCCGCGTGCACGCGCGAAGCGATGGACGCTATCGAGCCGCTGGACGCGCCGCGCCTGTCCCTGCGCTGTGGACTCGCCCGGGGCCGGCTGCACGTGCGCCAGGGCGAGTGGGCCGCCGCGGCGCGCGTGCTCGCCTCCACCGCCGAGGGCGCCGAGGGCGCGAGGGACCACGAGACGCTGGTGGTGTCGCTGGCCCTGCTGGGCGCCTCGCTCACCTTCCTGGACCGCGCCCCGGAGGCCGCCGCGCGCTTCGACGAGGCGCTGGCGCGCTGCGAGGCCGCGGGGGACGGGCTGCACAAGGCCGCGGTCCTGAGCAACCGCGTCCTCTTGTGGCTGCGTCAGGGCGACGTGGCGCGGATGGAAGAGGACCTGCGCCGCGCGATGGCGCTGGGGCGCGAGCTGGCCCACGCGCAGATGGAGCGCTGGTCCACCTTCAACCTGTCGGAGGTGCTCTACATGCAGGGCCGCCTGGACGAAGCGCTGCCCCTGGCCTGGCGTGCCCACGAACTGGGCGTGCGCTTCTTCCGCGAGCATCCGGTGCCGGTGGATGCGCTGCTCATCGCCCGTATCCTCGCCGCGGCGGGAGACGAAGGGGCGGCGGCCCGGCAGCTCGCCTGGATTTCACAGCGCTGTCCGCCGGAGTCGCTGCCGCCCACGGCCATCATGCGGCGGCTGGTGGAGCTCCAGGTCCACCAGCAGGCCGCGGGCGCCTTCCATGCGCCGGACTGGGACGCGCTCCACGCCGAGGCGGAGGCCCTGGCCTCCCCGGACGAGAAGATGGAGATCCTCCTG
Organism: Corallococcus sicarius; assembly: GCF_003611735.1. Taxonomy (GTDB): domain Bacteria; phylum Myxococcota; class Myxococcia; order Myxococcales; family Myxococcaceae; genus Corallococcus; species Corallococcus sicarius. Next base: position 3,229 of record NZ_RAWG01000188.1, read on the forward strand.
CAGGCCACGCGCATCGCCCGGGGCACGGGCGCGATGGGTGAGGCACGGGCCTGGCTGGCGCGGGCCGCGCAGGCGGTGGCCGAGGCACCGCTGTGGTCTACGCGTTTCCACGCAGTGCAGGCCGCGCTCGCCGCCGAAGCGCTGTAGCGCGAAGCGCTACACGGGCCGCGCTCCGTAACGTTTCGCGCTACAGCGAGACAAGAAGGCCGCGTCTGGGGTTTCCTTCGGGGGGCGGCGGCATTGCCAGAAGCCCTGGCCCGCCGGGTGCTTGGTCCGGCCTGCCTCGTCCCCCGAAGCCTGACTAGGAGCGTTCGCGCGATGGCCTCTTTCTTCCCCAGAGTCCCCTGGTGTTTCCTGCTGCTGGCGCTGACCGGCTGCGAGCCCGCCGTCACCGAGGGCCCCGAAGCCGAGGTGCCCGGCACGAGCGAAGCCGACATCCGCATCGCCAACTCGCTCAGGACGCAGGAGCTGGTGCTCAACGCCATCGCCGCCAACCACGGCGCCAACGAGGCGCTGGCGACGCACTCGCTGGAGTCGCTCTTCGACCCGGACGTGGTGGAGGCCAGCGCGGAGAGCGCGCTCATCGCCAACCAGCTCCATGACCCGTATGCGCAGCGCTTCATGGCGTACCTCGTGGGCTGCGCGCTGGGACCCGACGAGAAGCTGGAGTGGCTCAACCCCTCCCTGCCCGTGGGTTCGCAGCGCAGCGAATGGGTGGGCTCCGCGGGCCTGTGCCCCCAGTGGCTCACGAGCGCGCCGCTGCCGGACTCCGCGTGCCTCAAGCGCGTGACGGCTTGTCTGCTGGCGCGCAACAACGGCCTGGGCAGACGCGTGGAGCTGTCGATGCGCGGGGAGATCCACGAGCCGCTCCTCTCCCTCCACCAGCCCTTCACGCTGGACTCGTGGACGGCGCCGCTGGACTACGTCCCGGGCTCGACCGCACCGCTCAACAGCGCGGCGCCCTGTGGCAGCGCGGCGGTGGGCTCCGGGCGCGACTGCGGCTGGGCGATGCACTCGGTGGGCTGGTGCCCCGCGGGCCAGACGGTGTCGGTGGGCGCGGGAGGCCCCACGGGAGGCCCGGCGGCCTGCGGGTCGGGCGCGCCGCTGGGCTCCAGCTCGGGCGCGCGCATGATGCTGCGCGTGTGCCGGGGCATCGCCGGGTGTGACAGCACGGACGGCCGGCTGGTGGCGAACAGCCAGGGCTGCGCGGCGGGCTCCACCTCCCCGCTGCCTTCGCCCGCGACGGATCCGTCGGTGAGCGTCGCCTGTCCGGCGCAGGGTGGGTACTTCACGGTGATGACCGCGCCCTGGAGCAGCACGGCGGCCGGCACCGCGAACGTGGCGGTGAGCGCGGGGGCGCAGGCGCCGCTCTCCGAGCGCGGGGTGTACCGGGTGCGCGAGGGGGCCTTCTACGGCAACCTGTTCGGCTCCGCTGCGCTGCGCGACGACATCAACGTCACGGTGACGCTGGACCTCAGGCGCAAGCGCTACGTCGTCAACCGGCCGACGTCGCCCCAGTCGCAGCCCATCTTCAACGACCTCTACTCCTGCTACGACCCGGGCTGGGTGTACGGCATGGCCTACGCGACCTACCGCGTGTGCGCGCTGCCCGGCACGAACCAGGACTGCGCGGCCACCGTGACGGGCCCCTGCTGGGACGCGAACCCCGGCGCCCCGCGCCAGTGCAAGACGGAGGATGGCGCGTTGCTGACGGGCGACGGCGACTTCGAGAACTGCGCGGACCCGCTCGACAACCGCTGGCTGGAGCCCGCCACCGTCTTCCTGAATGGCGCCTGCGACCTGGTGGACTCCGAGCACCGCGCGCTGTGCGCGCGCTGGTCGGAGCCTCCGCCGCCCCGCGAGGATGGCCAGGGCGGTGGCACCGACAAGACGCCGGTGGAGCCGCGCAAGCGCTGAGCCCATGGCGGGGAACGGCGAGGAGGCGCTGTACGGAGAGGAGCTGCGGCCGGGCGCGCTCGTGGGCGAGTGGGTGGTGGAGCGCGTCCAGGTCCGGGGTCCGGTGTCCGCGCTGTACCGGGCCCGGCACGCCAGGACGGGCGTGCCCGCCGCGCTGAAGGTGCTGCACCCGCAGGTGGCCACGGCGGCGGTGGCGCTGCGGCGCTTCCGGCGCGAGGCGGCCACGCTGCAGCGGCTGCACCACCCGCACATCGTCACGGTGTTGGGGTACGGCGAGCTGTCGGACGGCCGGCCCTTCATCGCGATGGAGTGGCTGGAAGGCCAGGACCTGGCGGCGGAGCTGGCCACGCGCGGGCCGCTGTCCCCGCGCGAGGTGCTCGCCGTGCTGGAGCAGGTGGGCGCCGCGCTGCGGGTGGCGCACGCGGCGGGCGTGGTGCACCGCGACCTGAAGGCGCAGAACGTGGTGCGGCTCGCGCAGGGGCAGGGGGGCCCTTCGGTGAAGCTGGTGGACTTCGGCGTGGCGAAGGGGCTGGTGCCGGGCGCCCCGGGCAGCTCGTCGCTCACGCACACCGGCGTGGTGCTGGGCACGCCGCTGTCCATGGCGCCGGAGCAGATCCGCGGCCAGGTGCCCGACGCGCGCACGGACCTGTACGCGGTGGGTGTGCTGCTGTTCCAGTTGCTCACCGGCATGCCGCCCTTCCAGGGCACCACGCGCCACGAGGTGGAGCAGCAGCACCTGCACGCGCCACCGCCCCGCCCCGGGGAGCACGCACCCGTCTCCGCGGCGCTGGACGCGGTGGTGCTGCGCTGTCTGCGCAAGGAGCGTGAGGACCGCTACCCGGACGTGGACGCGCTGCTGGAGGACCTGCGCGGCGCGGTGCTCGGGGGCGCGGCACCGGTGGAGGTGCCGCGCGCGCTGGGCCTGTACGTGCAGGGACGCACGACGGCGGACCCGGGCCCCGCCGGCATGGAGGACCTGGACGCGGGGCTGGAGCGCGCGAGTGCCCTGGCCCTGGAAGCCGGGTTGGAGGTGCGCGTGGTGGGCAGCGCGTGCCTGCTCGCCGTGGCCAGCCTGCCGGACGACGTGCGCCGCGAACGGGAGCTGCGCGCGCGGGTGCTGGACGTGGGGCTCGCGCTGACGCGAGGGGAGGCCGCCGCGAGCCTCGCCGTCACCGTGCACGTGGACCGGCTCGCGTCCGACGCTGCCTCCCGGAGCGCGCCCGACGCCGCGGCCTCCGCGTGGGATGACGCCGGCAACGAAGGCGGGCTGCTCCACCTGCCCGCGTGGGTCCAGGACGGAGGGGACGGCGCGCTCGTCGTCACCGGAGCGGCGCTGCGCGGACTGGAGGCGGACTTCGTCTCCAGTCCGGTGCCGGGTGCCAAGGACCGCTTCTGGCTCTCAGCGAGGCGCTGAACGGCTCACCACTGCGGGCACGCCGTGGCGCCGAAGGTCGTGGAGTAGGCGGTCGTCTTTCCATACACCCACGCGGTGTTGGAATCGCAGCCGCAGATCCACCAGCCGACCTCGTTGATCTTCTCCGGCTCCGAGTAGAAGACCCGCTCGTAGGACTGGTGGCCACACGCGGGGAGCTCGTCCTCGCGCGTGGCCAGGTCCACCGGCGCGTCCACGTCCGCCTCGACACCGCCACAGCCCGCCAGCAGGCCCACACCCATCAGCACGGCCATCAGCTGCTTCTTCATGTGTGTCTCCTTGAGGGACTCCTGGAATCCCGAACCCAGGGAGGCTCCCTCCAGGGATTTGATGCACGGTCATCCTCTCCAGCACAGAGGGAAAAGATGACCCGGCGGCAGCGTGTGTTCGCTTCAGGGCTTGATTCCGTGCCGGCGCAGCAGCCGGTAGAAGTGCACCCGGTCCATGCCGGCGGTGACGGCGGCCTGGGCCACCTTGCCCTGGTGCTTCTCCAGGAGCGCGCGCAGGTAGCGCCGCTCGAAGTCGTCCACCACGCGCCGCCGCTGCTCCGCGTAGGGGCGCGACAGGTCCACCTCCAGCGGGCTGCCCTCCGGCCGCGAGTCCTCCTCCGCCAGGGGCAGCGCGTCCTCGAACACGAGGCAGCGCTCCAGGTGGTTGCGCAGCTCGCGCACGTTGCCCGGCCACGCCGCGTGCCTGAGGCGCGACAGGAACTCCGGCGTGCGCAGCGCGCCCGTGCGCTCCGGATCCGCGCCCAGCGACTGGAGGATGCCCGACACCAGCATGGACAGGTCCTCCGGCCGCTGGCGCAGCGACGGCATGCCGATGCGCAGCACCGCGAGCCGGAAGAACAGGTCGGAGCGGAAGCGCCCCGCGTTCACCTCCGCGCGCAGGTCGCGGTGCGTGGCCGCCATCAGCCGCACGTCCACCGGCAGGTACGTGTTGCTGCCCACCCGGCGGATCTCCCGGTTCTCCAGCACGCGCAGGAGCTTGGGTTGCAGCTCCGGGGGCAGCTCGCCAATCTCGTCCAGGAAGACGGTGCCGCCGTCGGCCTCCTCGAAGACGCCCGCGCGCCGGTTCACCGCGCCGGTGAAGGAGCCCTTCTCATGGCCGAACAGCTCGCTCTCCAGGATGTGGGCGGGGATGGCGCCGCAGTCCACCACCAGGAACGCCGCGTCCTTGCGCCGGCTGGCCTGGTGGATGGCGAGCGCCGCCTGGCTCTTGCCCGTGCCCGTCTCCCCCTCCAGCAGCACGGTGACGTCGCGCGCGGCGGCGCGCTCCATCATCGCGAAGCAGCCCCGCATGGCCACCGACGTGCCCACCAGCGAGCCGAAGCGCGTCAGGTCCGACAGCGGCAGCCGGTTGCTCTCCGCGCTGAAGTCGAACCTCAGGACGACGCGGCCCAGCCGCAGCAGGCTGCCGCTGCGCAGGATGCCCTCCACCACCTGGACGCCGTCCACGATGACGCCGTTGAGGCTGTCCAGGTCCTTCACCTGCGGGCCCTTGGGGCCGATCTTCACCTCGCAGTGGAAGCGCGACACGGTGGAGTCCTCCACCGCGCAGTCGTTGAGCGGGTGCGAGCCCACCGAGCAGGTGTCCGACGTGGACTCCCACACCGTGCCCGCACCGGGGCCCTCCACCACGGACAGGCGGAAGCGACGCACCACGGGCAGGTCCCCGGGACGGCGGGCCTGCTCGTAGGGCAGCGTCACGTGGAGCGCGGCCTCCGTCTCCTCTTCTTCCGGGCGGGCGGCCTTGTCCTTGTGCTCCCCCGGGCTTCCGTCGACGCGGGTTCGATCCGACACAGACATGAAATTCAAGCTAGCACGTCCGGGGCCCCCCGGCGGGGCCGCACGGAGCCGGGTGAACACATGGGCGTTCGCGCGTCTGGCCGCGTCAGCTCAGCGTGACGTCCAGGAACATCATCAGCACGAAGCCCAGCATCAGGCCGGCCGTCGCCTCGCGCGCGAACTCCTGGCGGTGGCTCTCCGGGATCATCTCGTCGCTGACGACGTACAGCATGGAGCCGCCCGCGAACGCGAGCGCCCACGGCAGGATGCCCGACGCGAACGACGTGGCGAAGAAGCCCACCAGGGCGGCGGCCCCCTCCACCAGCCCCGTGTACAGTGCCACCAGCACCGCCTGCTTGCGGCTGTACGCCACGCCCATCAGCGCCAGCGCGACGACGAAGCCTTCCGGCACGTCCTGCAGCCCGATGCCCACGAGGATGGGCGCGGCGATCTCCATGGAGCGGCTGCCCACGCCGGTGCCCACCGCCAGCCCTTCCGGGAAGTTGTGCAGCGCGATGGCCAGCACGAACAGCCAGATGCGCTTCAAGTTCGCGGCCTCGGCGTTGCCCTCCTGGCCCTTGATGAAGTGCTCGTGGGGGATGAAGCGGTTGCACAGGTGCAGGAACAGGCCGCCCACCAGCATGCTGCCGCCCACCACCAGCGCGGAGGTGAAGCGCGACAGGTAGCGCGCCTCCCCCAGTTCGATGGCGGGCACCACCAGCGAGAACGCCGTGGCCGCGAGCATGACGCCCGCGCTGAAGCCCATCAGCACGTCCTTGGAGCGCCGCGAGATGTCGCGCGCCGCCAGGGCGGGCAGCGCGCCCAGGCTGGTGGACAGGATGGTGACCGCGCTGCCGGCGAGTGCGAGGACGAAGGTGGAGGTGCCGAAGCCGCTGTCGGACATGGCCCCCCAACCTGTCCCAGTCCCCGGCGCGCGGCCACCTTTTCCCGTGTCGGCTCCAAGGCCCTCAGGGGGACTCGGCTGCTTCCAGTTGACGGAAGTGGGCCTGGAGCAGCGCGCCCGCGTCATGTCCGGGCACCGAGCAGCCGCCCCCGTCGAACGTCGTGGGCTGCCAGGTCGTCAGGTCCTTCACCAGGGTGCCAGGCACGTCGAAGGCGTGGCCCAGCAGGCCGATGCGGTGGCCCTGGAGGTACGTGAAGAAGTCCGGGATGCGCGCCTCCGTGCCCACCTTGCAGGTGTCGCTGTTGGCGTTCCACTCGGTGGCGATGACGGGGTGCGTGGCCGTCAGGGAGCCGAAGCGGGTGTTCCAGTTGTTCTGATCCGCCGCCAGCGTCGCGTTGTCGGCGATGTGGAAGTAGTACGGGTGCACCGCGTACATGATGCGCGCCGGGCTGAGCGTGTCCGTCAGCAGGGGCACGCCCTGGAGCTTCCCCGCGTAGTTGGCGCCGTCCGCGATGAGCACCTGCGTGGCGCCCAGCGAGCGCACGTGGTTGACCAGCTGCTGGTAGCCCACCGCGGGCACGCCCAGGTTGGACAGGGGGGACGTGCCGCCGTTCTTCCACTGCGCCCAGCCCGCGCTGGTGGCCTCGTTCTGGGGCTCGTTGAAGAGCTCGAACATCACGTCCGGATCCGCCTTCAGCACCGGCACCAGCGTGGACCAGGAGCGCAGCGTGGCGGCGGACGGCAGCGGGTGCACGTCACCGCAGGAATAGAACTGGTCCTGCATGGAGACGATGACCACCAGCCCCAGCGAGCGGGCCAGCTGCACGTTCGCCTTCACGCGGTCCACGTAGGACTGGCGGAACATCGGGTCCTGCGGATCCAGTCCGCCCTGGCTCACCTGGAAGCGCACGGTGTTGGCGGACCACGCGTCGCGCGCGGCCAGCAGCTCTGTCTGGCCAAAGGCGTTGCGGGCGTTGCGCGGCACGCTGGGGGGATTGGCGCAGCCGTCGGGCGCGAGCACGCCCACCATGTTGAAGCCCCGGGGCAGGAAGGGCTTCCCGTCGCGGAGCAGCCAGGCGCCGTCCACGCTCAGGCCGGCCGCGCCGCCGCCGCCGTCCATGGCGACGTCCAGGTGGTTGAAGTTGAAGCCGCCCGTGTCCGCCACCACCTGCACGGAGTGGACGTTGGCGCCCAGCGTGAAGCTGCCCAGCGACACCGTGGACCACGACTGCGCGCCGGTGGCCTGCGTGAAGCTCACCGCGGGGCGGACGAAGCCGTCGATGACCAGGTGCAGCGTCTTCGTGCCCGTGACGCCGGACGCGACGCGGGCCTTGAAGCTGTAGGTGCCCGCCTGGGTGACTTGAATCGTGTAGCCCAGCCACTCGCCCGGGGCGATGGCGGTGACGTTGTAGCCACCGCCCACGTCGGTGGTGGGCTGGAGGTCCACGTCATCCGCGCGGTACACGCCGCCGGAGTTGCCGGCCGTGGTGTCGTGGTAGCCCACGCCCTCGCCGCCCGTCTTGTAGTCCTCCGCCTGGAGGCGCGCCGGTACGGGGACCGCCACGGCCTGGGCCTGCGTGGTGGGAGGCGCGCTCTCGGCGGCGTCGTCCAGCGCCTCGGGAGCGCAGCCGGCGAGGAACAGCAGGGAGGCGAGGGGAAGCAGCGGGGTGCGGCGCATGGGGGCTCTCGGGTGTGAAGGGTCAGGGGGCGTCATGGGCGCAGGCGCTGCTTCTCGCGCAGGAGCAGGTGCCACTCCTGGAGGTTCGTGCGCAGGGCGCCCAGCCATGCGTCGATTTCAGGGTCCATGCGCGGATCCACGCCGCGCAGCGACTCCAGCAGGGGCCGGGCCTGGGACTGGCCCAGACGCGCGAGCCCCTCCAGCGCGGACTTGCGCACGGCGGGGTCGCTGTCGCTCTTGTACAGCGCGGTGAGCGAGCGGCGCGCGGCCGCGGACTCGGTTCCCGGCACGCCGCCCAGGGCCTTCGCCGCCGCCGCGCGCAGGGCGGGGTCCTCCGAGCGCAGGTGGCCGGTGAGCTTGCGCACCGCCTCCGGGCTCGCGGCCTCCATGGAGACCTCGCCCAGGAGGCGCTTCGTCACGGCGGGGTCCTGCGACGCGCCCGCGACCTGGATGGCCTTCTCCGCCAGCTCCGCGTTGTGGCCGTAGTAGATGCCGGCGCTCTCCGTCACCAGGTTCTCCGCCACCGCCTGGCGCACCTCCGGCGCGCTGTCGCGCACGAGCTGCTCGTAGGTGACGACGTCGCCGTTCTTCGCCATGAACTCCACCGACGGGGCGCCCTTGAGCGCGCGCACCGCCGCCGCGCGCAGGCCGGGATCCGCGTCCTGCTTCGCGCGCGAGAGCAGCGGCTGGAGCAACTCCGGCTGCTGCGCGTTGCTCGCCTTGGTGGCCAGCGCGGCGCCAATCGCCTCCAGCACACCCGGATCCCTCTCCTCGCTCACGGCCTTGCCCAGGGCCTGGGGCGGCAGGGCGATGGCGGCCTCCTTCAGGCGCAGCCGCGCGTAGCGTTGGTATGCAGGGGAGCCCGTCTTCATCGCCACGCGCACCTCGTCCAGCATGCCCTCCACGGTGCAGGCCGTGGGGGTGGGGACGGCGACTTCTGGCGCGGGCTGGGCCAGGGTGAGGCCCGGGAGCAGCCCCAGCCAGAGGACGCAGGCTGTCTTCGTTCGCGAGCCCATCAGTGCGGCGCTCCTTCCTCGACCACGCAGTCGTGGTGTTCCTTCTTGCCCAGCCAGATGCGCGCGAAGTCCGTCGTGCCGGTGGCGTACAGCGCCTTGAAGTCCAGGTAGTCCTGCCGCAGGCGCGGATCCTTGCGCGCGAACTCCTCCACCAGGGGCAGGGCGTCCGCGCCGGCCGCGCGCACCGCGAAGCGCAGGAAGGCCCAGCGCACGCACAGGTCCTGCTCCCCGTCGAAGGCGGCGCGGAACGCGGCCAGGGCCTTCTGCGGATCCTCGGTGACGGCGAGCCGGAAGGCGGCCATCTCCCGCACGTCGCGCTCCTTGTCGGTGCGCATCACCTTCGCCAGCACGTCGATGGAGTCCGAGTCGAGCAGCGGGTCGGAGTACGACGGCATCTCCAGCGCGAGCAGCCGCACGGCCGTGTCCTCGGACGTGGTGCCGATGTCCAGCAGGTCCTTCCAGTACGGCGCATAGGTGCCCGTGCGCGTGTAGTCCTCCTTCATCACCCGGCCCAGCGTGCGCGCGGCCATCCAGGCGGCGGCGTCCGCGGAGTCGTCCAGCGCGATGGTCTTGAGCCGGCCGCGCGTCTCGGGCGTGAAGCGGTGCTGGGTCTCCAGCGCGTCCAGCGCGGAGGCGCGGTCCGGCGCCGCCAGCGACTTGTCCTCGGCCACCGCGAGCAGCTTCTCGCTGACGCGCGGATGGCGCACGGCGGGGGCGGCCTTCAGCGCCTCCAGGTAGATGGCCGGCTCCGGCGGCGCGGCCTTCAGCGCCCACGTCACCAGTTGCAGCGCGCGGTCCGGATCATTGCCCACCAGCTCCGTGAGGCGCTCCTGGAGGTACGCCACCAGCGCCGTGTCGCGCGCCTGGATGGCGGCGGCCACGGCCGCGTGCACCGAGTCCAGCGTCGCGCCCTGATCAAACGCGGCCAGCCCGTCCCAGCACCCGGGCATCGGAATCTGCTCGCCGCGCGGTGGACGTGCGCCAGGCGCGGCGGCCACGGGGGCGCTGCCCGGTGCGCTGGCGGTGGAGGTGGAGGGATTCGTGTCCCCGGACGGTGGACGTGCGGCGTCATCGGAGCGGGCCGCGCCCCGCCACAGCACGACGCCCACGGCGACGAGCAGGACGAGGAGGCCGGCGAGCGCGACCTTGATGGGTGGACGGGAGGTCATGTCGGCAGGGGGCTCACGCGGAAGGAAGAGGGCGCACGCACTCCGCGCAGCGGAGCGGGAGCGGGCGGAGACGCAGGAGCCGGGCAGGGGACGCGGCGCGGAACGCCGGCCCCTGCTCGGGAGCCGCGGGGGCTACAGCGTGGGGACGCCCAGGCGGTTGGTGCAGTTCGCGTTGGTGCCGCACGTGGTGCCGACGCTGGTGTACCAGGCCGACTTGCGCGTGCCGTACTGACGGTTGTCCGCGTGCACGTGCGGGCCGGTGGCGCTGCCCGTGCCGCCCACGAGTCCCAGCGCGCAGCGGTCACACGTCTTCGTGCCGGAGCTGACGTTGGCGTAGATGTGCAGCTGGCGGAAGTCCCAGCCGCTGCCGCCGGACACCACGTAGTAGTTGCCCGCGCCGCCGTTGCAGACGGAGCCGTTGCAGGCCGCCGCGCAGCCGCCGTAGTAGTAATAGTAGTAGTTGCCCACCAGCATGCCCCGGTGGTTCCACTCGCCGCAGGACCCGTTGCCGATGTCCAACGCCGTGTGGCTGCTGCCGGTGCAGCCGTAATACGTCGTCGAGTTCACGTACGCGGCCGGGTCGCAGATGGGCCCGTTCGCGGTGGCCGCCGCCGCCGGACCGGCCCACACCGCGGCGACCAACGCCGCCACGGTGGTCATCAAGCTCTTCAGCTTCATGGGGTGCTCCCTCCCGTCCATAACCCGCATCCCACGGATGTCAGGTAAGACGTAGAAACGGTAATACACGAAAGCCGAGTCACATTCTCGGGAATTGGTTCTTGAGAAACGCAGCGATTCCGGGAGGTTCCGTGCCGCGCTGTGTCGTTTTGAGGTGGGGTACGCAACCCGGGCGAAACGTTCGCGACAATCTGGAATGACCTCGATTGGCAAGCCCGGTTCGCGTCCCACCCCCCTCGTGAAGCAGGAGCCGGTGAAGGCGCCTGTCACGGCCCCCCGTCCCAACGCGGTGAAGGCCGCCGTCTCCCAGCGGATGTCGGACGGCTTCGAAGGGGGGCCTCGCGCCGCCCCGGCCCGGCCCCAGGTGCTCAAGGAGATTGGAACGCAGGCTCCGGGCGGCGAGGGTGACAAGGCCGGCGCCAAGAAGGACGGCGGCGGTTTCCTGGGCGGCATCCGCTCCACCATCAAGGACATCATCAAGGACGCGGCGAAGGCCCTGGCCCCGCAGGTGAGCACCAACGCCGCGGGCAACACGGTGGTGGACCTGGGCGTGGGCAACAACACCGTCAAGGTGTCGCAGAACAAGGACGGCGGCCTGACCATCACGTCCGGCAAGGACACCGTGACGCTCACGGCCGAGCAGGCCAAGGGCGCCATCATCCAGGGCGGCGCGGGCGATGACTCCATCACCCTGGACGCGAGCGTCACCCAGGACCTCACGCTGGATGGCGGCGAGGGCAACGACAAGCTCACGGGCGGCAAGGGCAACGACAAGCTCGTCGGTGGCGCGGGCAACGACACCGTCATTGGCGGCGAGGGCAAGGACACGCTCAGCGGCCTGGACGGCGACGACTACCTCGAGGGCGGCGCGGGTGATGACCGCATCCTCGGCGGTGAGGGCCGTGACGTGCTCTACGGCCTGGATGGCAACGACTACGTGTCGGGCGGCGGCGGACGCGACTACGTGGACGCGGGCGCGGGCGACGACAAGGCCTTTGGCGGCGCAGGCGACGACCAGGTCATTGGCGGGCGCGGCAATGACACGCTGAGCGGCGGCAGCGGCAATGACGCGGTGGCGGGCGGCGCGGGCAAGGACACCGCCCGCGGCGGCACGGGCGCCGACAAGCTCTACGTGGAGGAGGGCGAGAGCACCCCCGACGTGGCCACGGGCGAGAAGACGATCGTCGACATGACGGATGCCGACCAGCGCGGCACCTCCGTGTCCGTCACCGGCAGCGCGGAGTTCCAGGCGCGCACGCAGTCGGACCTGGACGCGATGCGCTCCATGCCCTCGGGCCAGGAGCTGCTGCGCACGCTGGATGACAGCGGCAAGAAGACGACCATCCGCGAGACGGCCAGCGGCAACAGCGCGGGCGGCACGAACTTCAACGACGGCTTCATGAACGCGGACGGCACGGCGGGCAAGGGCACGGACGCGCAGGTGAACTACAACACCACGCGCATCTCGCTGGGCAGCGAGGAGTGGATGAACCGTCCGCCCGTCGTCGGCCTGTTCCACGAGCTGGTGCACGCCTCGGACATGGTCAACGGCACGCTGGCCCTGGGTGAGAAGAACGGCACGCGCAACCTGGAGCCGTCCGCGGTGGGCCTGCCCATCGACCTGGACCAGGACCCGTCCACGCCGGACGTGGTACAGGGCGGCCGTCCCGGGGAGAACGTCCTGCGCGACGAGCTGAACCTGCCCACCCGGCCGCGCTACTAGCAGGAGGTATTGGATGCGAGGCTTCCGTCAGGCTGGCGCCTGGGTGGCGCTGGCTGTCATCGTCGGTTGCACGCGGGCGCCGGAGCGGCCCGCGGACCCCGGAGGGAGTCGCGTGGCCCAGGCGGACGTGGAGTTGAAGGTGGAGTCGGTGGTGCGCGAGGCGGACTCGCTCGCGGTCACCTACGCGGTACACAACCGGACGCCGCGCGCGGTGTTGCTCGTGGACGGCCTGATGGACTTCGGCTTCAGCGGCCATCCCACGCTGTCGCCGGAGCGGGCCTACGTGGACCTGTCCGGAGGGCAGGTGGTGCTGTCGCGGATGGTGCTGCGGGTGCCGGACGACCTGATGGTGGAGTCGCCGGAGGTCCCCGCGGTCAGCCGCGTGGAACCCGGCGCCACGGCGAACCGGCGCGCGGTGGTGCCGCTGCCCCTGCGCACGTCGCTGCCGTACCCCACGGGTCCGGAGCAGACGCTCGAAGGGGCGCAGGTGCGCGAGGTGCGCCTGCGCGTGGGCTACCTGCCGGACGCGGACACGGTGAAGCTGCACGAGGGGAAGGACTCCCAGGGCACGCAGACACGGACGCCGGAGTACGGGCCCGCGGTGACAGCGCAGCGCGTGCTGGACAGTGGCCCCCAGCCGGTGTCCGGCCCGAAGTAGGGAGCGCCGGTCCTGGCCTCGCCAGAAGACGGCGCGGACGAGCGCACGCAAGGGGCGGGCCCCGTCCTCATCACCGAGGACGACGACGGGCGCCGCTCGCTGCGCTTTGGTGAAGGGGGCGCGCGCCAGAGCGTGGTGTGGCCCGGCGAACCGCTGCGGCTGGAGCTGCCCTACACGCGCATGGCGATGGTGGCGCTGGCGTTCATGCCCCGGCCGGAGAACATCCTGGCGGTGGGGCTGGGCGGCGGCGCCATCCCCATGTTCCTGCGCACGGTGCTGCCCGACACGCACATCGACGTGGTGGAAGTGGACGCTGGGGTGGTGGAGGCCGCGAAGCAGTACTGCGGCTTCCAGGAGGACGCGCTGCTGCGGGCCCACGTCGCGGACGGCCGGGCCTTCATCGAAGCGGAGGGGCCGCCGTACGACGTCATCATCCTGGACGCCTATGGGGCGGACCACATCCCCCTGCACCTGGCGACGCGAGAGTTCCTGGGGGCGGCGCGCTCGCGACTGACGCGGGGCGGGGTGGTGGTGGGCAACGTGTGGGAGTCGGCGGCGAACCCGCTCTACGACGCGATGGTGCGCACCTACCAGGTGAGCTTCCAGGGCCTGTCGCTCTTCGAGGTCCCGTCCAGTACCAACCGCATCCTCGTGGGCCTGGAGGGACCGTTGCGGCTGACGCGCGAGGCGCTGGTCGCCCAGGCCCGCCGCGTGGAGCAGGAGCGGGGCCTGCCGTTCCGGTTGAGCTCGCTCGTGGCGCAGCGCTACCGGCCCCTGACGCGGCGGTTGGGGCGAGGCCGGGTGTTGACGGACGCGGGGCTGGGGGACGAGAGCCTTTACGACGATGGGTGATGGACGGAGTGAAGGTCGCTCTGCTGGCCAGTGAGCACGGCCCTGCCCGGTCGCGGCTGAATCGCCCGGGGGCACTGCTAATCTTGAATCCGGCACGTCAGCACTCTTGCGGGAGACGCGATGAACGGCGCGAACGACGGACGACCCGGCCAGCCCTCTTCTTCCCAGGAAGACGCGGAGCCGCTGACGGACGGCGAGTCCGACGGCTCGGGGTTGCCGGGCCTGCCGCGTCCTCCACCCATCTACGTGCTGGAGGGCAACACGCTGAAGACGCGCCTGACGCGCGCGGTGGGGGTGCACTACCCCTTCGTGGGCGCGGGAATGGCGTTCGTGTCACTGCCGCCGCTGGTGATTGCCGTATCGGAGGCGGGCGGTCTGGGAATGCTGGGCGCGGCACCGGAGCCGGCCACCGTGCTGGAGGCACGCCTGAAGGCCATCCAGGCAGGCACGCGAAGGCCCTACGGCGTGGACCTCATCGTGGACCGGCTGGAGACGCAGGGCGGCTTCACGTCGCGCGACCACGTGGATGCGTGCATCGCGGCGAAGGTGCCGGTGGTGGCGTTCCACTGGAGGCTGCCGCCGGTGGAGTGGATCCGTGCGCTGCAGGCCGCGGGGACGCGGGTCTGGATGCAGGCGGGCACGGTGGAGCTGGCGCGGCAGGCGCTGGACGCGGGGGTGGAGGGGCTCATTGCACAAGGGCGGCAGGCCGGGGGGCGCAACCTGGGCAGCACGCCGACGCTGGCGCTCGTGCGCGAGTTCCGGGCGCTGTCGGCGGAGGTGCCGGTGCTGGCGGCGGGAGGCATCGCGGACGGCTTCAGCGCGGCGCGGGCGCTGTTCCACGGCGCGGACGGCGTCTGGGTGGGCACGCGGCTCATCGCATCGGTGGAGGCGTACGCGCACCCGCTCTACAAGCAGCGGCTGGTGGAGGGGGACGCGGGCGACACGACGATGACGACGTTGTTCGGCCCGGAGTGGCCGGGCACGCGCATGCGGGTGCTCCGCAACCGCGTGGTGCGCGAGTGGGCGGGGCGCGAGTCGCGCGTGCCGACGCAGGCGCAGGCGTCGGAGGCCATCGGGACGACGCTGCTGTTTCCGGGCGTGCTGGACGTGCGGTACGTGATGCCGAGGTTCAGCGCCTTCCTGCCCACGCCGGACACGCAGGGGGACCTGGAGGAGATGAGCCTGCCGGCGGGAGGCGCGAGCATGTCGCGCATCGACACGGTGCAGCCCGCGGGGCAGATCGTCGTGGAGATGATGGAGCGCGCGCGCCGGCTCCTGGAGTCGCCCGAGGGTCTGGATGATGAGGACGAGGACGACCGGGGTTAGGGCGGGGGCAGGTACTGCTTGTAGCGGTCCTCCCACGCATTGAGCTTCTTCGAGATGCTCGCGCACTTCTTCTCCGTGGTCGCCGTGGGGAAGGATGCGAAGGCCTGGCTCAGCTCCTCCCCCATCTCCACAGGGAGCGCCATTCCCTTCTTCCGGCTCTCCTCCATCCGCGTATTGAGTCGGCGGAGGCGAATGGCTAGACGGTTCTGCGCCACTTCGAAATCAGTGAGGGCGGGCGGCGGGGGCTCGCTGGCTTTCAGCTCGGACGTTTCGCTGGCGGGCTCCGTCGTGGTGACCGGCGCGGGTTCCTTCGTG
>NZ_RAWG01000189.1 GCF_003611735.1 Corallococcus sicarius
GGGTGGGGGGCCAAGCTAGGCACTCGCGCCACGCTTCCAACCCCCGTCCCCCTGCTTCGGGGCGATGGAACGTTGAATGGACGACCCTTGAGGGAGCAGCCTTCCGCTCGGTCGGGTGGTCGCTCAGGACACCCGGTTGGGAGGGGGCGGGCTCGCGGAGGACGGCGCCTTGCGGGTGCGCCGGTGACGTCGCCACCCTTCGGCCATGGCCAGTCCCAGCCAGGTCGCGGCGCAGAGGAGGACACCGGGCAGCAGGCCGGGCACGCGGTAGCGCAGCTCGACGCGGTGATGGCCCTTGGGGATGGGCACGGCGCGCACCGCGATGTTGGCGGGGAGCAGCTTCGCGGGGACGCCGTCAACGGCGGCGGACCATCCGGCCTGCCATGCGTCGTTGACGAGGAACACCGCGTCCTCGGGCGTCTGCATCTCCATCACCAGGTGTTCGGGCGCATCCCGTTCCACCCGGACAAGGCCGTTGAGGGGCGCGGTGCCGGAGTCGGGAAGGGGCGCGTCGCCACACTCCACCGCGGCCTGGGTGCTGGCCCGGAAGGACGCGTCTCGGAGGAGGCCGAGCGCCGCCTCCGCATCCCGGACGCACCGGGGCCTCGCGACGGACAGGCGTGGCCGGGCATCGGTGTGTTCCACCAGCAGCAGGTCGAAGACGGTGTCGCGCGCCACCACCGGCCCCGGCTTCTGTTTCAGCGCTTCGTAGGTCTCCGGGGTGTAGGCGCTGAAGCGCACGCCGAAGACGGGCAGCAGCTCCGTGAAGAGGCCGGGAGCGGTGTCCTGGAGGTGCAACACGCGCGGGCTCGCGGCGGGCAGGTACGCCTCCGCGGTGCCGATGCCCCACAGCGCGGGCGTGTTGGGCATCAGCGAGGCGCGCGACATCAACGCCACGCTGTCCTGGAACTCGAAGCCCTCGAAGCGGGGCAGGCGGTAGCGCTGGATGCGGGACGTCACCCGGGGCACGGTGCTCCCTGTCTGCGCCGCGTGCTCGCGCACCTTCAGGACGAAGGTGGGCGGGCTGTCCAACAGCTCCTCCGAGCCGAGGATGTAGAGCGGCTCGTTCGCGGTGAACGACGCGCCCAGTTGCAGTGTCATCAGCGCGCCCATGCGGAGCCGGGAGTCCGCGAGGCCCGGCACGACGAGCGCGCAGCCCAGCGCGATCGCCGCCGCGACGAAGCCCGCGGTGCTGAAGGCGTGCGACAGCGTGGACAGCGTCTCCGCGGGAACCTGGGGCCAGCGTCCGAGCACGAACGCGTGCGACCACGCGCCACCCACGCGCTCGGTGAGGGCCACGGCCGCGAGCACGCCGGCCATGATGCCGGCCGCGCGAGCCGTCCAGCGGGCGCGCTCCGGAGCGGCCACCACGGCCTTCCATCCCAGCCCCGCGAGCACCGCGAGGCCCAGCGACAGGTGCACGACGAGCTTCTCCGGGTAGCGGAACGGTCGCCACAGCGGCAGCACGTCGTAGAGCAGCGCGTAGAAGGGCAGGGCGGATCCGAGCGCCAGCGCGAGCAGCGCGCTCCACGCCGCGCCAAACGGAGCCCACCGGCGGAAGGGGATGAAGCGCAGGGCCGCCAGGGCGAGCAGCAGCACGGGCACGCCGACGAACAACGAATCCGACCACAGCGTGGAGAACCCGCCCGTGTGCAACAGCGGCTTGACGACCTCCTCCGGCACCGCGCGCTCCACCGAAGCGTTCGCCAGGTACGGGCCCAGCCACAGCTCCGGGAGGCGCCAGGGATCCAACGACCAGCGCTGCGCGTCCTCGATGGAACTCGCGCCGGGAGCACCGCCCGCGAACACCGCCATGCCCGTGAACAGCTGCGGCGCGGCCACCCCGGCACCCAGCGCCACGAGCCCCAGTCCCCGCCGCAACCGGACGGCGCGAGGCCCTTCTTCTGTCAGTGCGAGCAGCAGCACGAAGGCGTTCGCGAACGCATAGCTCCAGGTGTCACCCGCCAGGAGCACGCCCGCGAGCAGGACGGCCGCGACGCCAGCGCGGGCAGGCGTGGCCTCGCGAAGGAAGCGCACGGCGGCCCAGAGCGCGGCGGGCAGGGTGGCGCCGGCCATGAGGTACGCGAGGCTGCTCGTGAGACACACGAGGTAGCCGCTGAACGCGAACGCCAGTCCCGCGAAGAACGCACCGGCCCGGGGCACCGCGTAGAGGCGCAGCAGGGCATACGTGCCCAGCAGGGCCAGCGGCGGACACAGCAGCACGGTGAGCTTCATCGCCGCGCCCGTGGACAGCACCAGCCCCGGCCACTGCGACGGGTGGAACGCGGCGGACAGCATCATCCCCGGGAACGACTGGCCCAGCCCGTCATAGGGGTACCAGCCCGGGAACCCGCCGGAGGCCATGCGCGACACCCAGTAGCGGCGCAGGGGCGCGTAGACGAGCAGCATGTCGCGCGCGGTGAAGACCTGTGCGCTGAACACGGCCCGGTAGAAGAACAGGCACGTCACGCCGAGCGCGCCGGCCACCACCGCCCACGTCGCGCGCGAGCGCGTCACCTGTGCTCCAACGCGCTCCTGCGGTCCGGGGGGCTCCATCGAGGCGCGGATTGTTCCCGGTCGCGGGGGCCCGGTCCAGCAGGCTCGGGCCCTTGTGCCATCGAAGGGCCCGCGACGTGCGCCGGGCCCAGTGGCTCGGAGGCCGGCTCAGGCGTTGGCTCAGGCCCCCTTCGCCGGGGCGAAATACGTCACGAAGCCCGTCACGTCCCGGTAGCCCATGCGGCGGTACACGGGCGCTCCGGCGGGCGTGGCGTGCAGCACCGTGCGCTCCAGCCCCCACGTGCGCTTCGCCTCCTCCAGGGCATGGCGCATCACGGCCTCCGCGGCGCCCTGGCGACGGTGCTCGGCGAGCGTCGCCACGAGCGCGATGTACGTGATGCCGTCCACGCGCATCGCCGCGGTGGTGCTTGCCGGCGCCCCGTCACGAGCGCCGACGAAGGCCAGGCACTCCGAGCCGTAGATGCCCGGCACGGCCAGCGCCTCGCGCCCGAGCGACTGCGGCATGTCGTAGCTGGAGGCGTTCACGTCCGCGATCGCGTTGCGGCCCCACTCGTCCCGCACGGGCCGCAGGTCGAGCTTCGGCAGGGGCCGGAGGGGCGCGAGCAGCCTGTCCGCCACCATGCCCGTGGTGGTCATCCCGGGATGGAGTCCCCGCGACGCGAGCACCGCGTCCGCGCGCTCCCGCAGCGCCGGCGCGAGCCAGTCCGGCGTCAGCGTGAAGGACCAGCCATGCGGCCCCTGCGTGAAGTAGCGCGCGGCCGAGTCCACGGCGCGCTCCAGCTCCGCCTCCGTCTCCACCGGCTTCTGGAGGAACGCCATGTTCATCAGGGACCACGACACGTGCCCCGCCGTGAGGAACACCTCGGCACGCTCCACCACCTCGCCCAGCGGCAAGCCCAGCGCGAACAGCCTCCAGGCTCCTCGGAACTGCGCGTGCGACTCGTCGATCTCGGCTCGGGACATGGACCACTCCTCGGGGGGAATCAGAGAAGATGGATTCTCTGCATTGTCGGAGCCTCGCGTCTACGTGCGCCGGGAGGGAGGCCTTGGTAAAGCGGAGCCGAACCGGGGCGCGAGGAGGATGACGCGATGAATCCATTGGAAGGTCAGCCCTGGCAGACGACCTGTCGGGTCTGTGGTCGTCAGACGTGTCCGCGTGCGGAGGCCGTGGCCTCGTGGATGCGCACGATGCTGGACCGGGTGCACGGCACGCAGATGCGCGGCGCGGGTCAGCGGGGACTGCGAGAGGCCCTGGCCATGGAGGGCGTGCTCATCACCACGCACCTGGAGGTGTGGTCGCGCGCGCTCGAAGGCGTGTGTCCGGACTGCATCGCGGAGGTCGCGCCGGAGACGGACGCGCGCCTCCAGGATCCGGAGGCGATGCACGAGGCGTCGCTGGAGCGCTGGCGCACGTCCGCGCCGGAGCTGGTGAGCGACGCGGTGGAGTCCGCGGTGGACGACGTGCTCGAAGCCGCGCGCGAGGCCGCGAGGAAGGCGGCCCCGCCGAAGCCGACCTCCTGAGTCACGAGGACGCCGTGCCCGCTAGAACGACTCCTTGAACGGTCGCAGGTCGACCTCCTGCGTCCACGCGGAGCGGTGCTGACGGTGGAGCTGCCAGTACGTCTCCGCGATGGCGTCGCTGTCGAGCAGCCCGTCATCCTCGCGCGGCAGCACCGGCTGCGGCGCGAGCGAGCGCAACCGCTCCCCGTTGATGCCGCCGTCGATGACGACGTGGGCGACATGCAGGCCCTGGGGGCCGAACTCGCGCGCCATGCTCTGGGAGATCATCCGCAGGCCCGCCTTCGCCGCGGCGAACTGCGCGAAGCCCGGCTTGCCCCGCAGGCTGGCGGAGGCGCCGGTGAAGAGCACCGTGCCCCGGCCCAGCGGCACCATCCTCCGGGCCGCCTCGCGTCCGACGAGGAACCCGCCGAAGCAGCCCGCCCGCCAGAACTCCTCGAACAGCGCGGCGTCCAGCTCCCGGAAGGGGACCTGGCGGTTGTTGCCCACGTTGAACACGACCAGATCCACGGGCGCGAACCCGGGCCCCGGGGAAACGGCCCGCTCGAACAGGCGCACGACGTCCGCTTCGTTCGTCGCGTCGGCGACGATGGCTTCACCACTGCCCTGGCGCGCGTAGAGCGTCTGGACCACTTGCGACACCTTCGCACCGCTTCGCCCGGCGACGAGGACGTGGTGGCCCTGCGCGGCGAACTTCCGGCACAGGGCCGCGCCCAGGCCCTGTTCAGAGCCGACGCCCATGACGACCGCGGTGGGCTTGAGGGGGGAGGTCATGGGGGTGCAGCCTTTCTTCAAGTGAGGGAGGGCACGTCGGTCCCGACATCCTACTGGGGGCCGCGGAGCAGGGGCGTGCCCCCAGGAGCGCCGTTGACGCCGCCGTCCACGAAGAGATCCTGCCCATGCACGTAGGCCGCGTCGTCCGAGGCGAGGAACAGCACCGCCTTCGCGATCTCCTCGGGCTCACCCAACCGGCCCATGGGAATCGTGAGTGACAGCCCCTTCTCCAGCTTCGCGTACGCCTCCGGGTTGGGCGCCAGCGCGTCCCAGATGGGCGTGCGCGTCGCACCCGGCGAGATGGCATTGACGCGGATGCCCCGGGGCGCCAGCTCCGAGGCCAGCACCGCCACCATCGCCTTCAGCGCGCCCTTGCTCGCCGCATACGCCGCGTACCCTGGCACTCCCAGCTCACTGTGCACCGAGCTGGTGAGGATGACGGACGCGCCGGCCTTCAGGTGCTCCGCCGCCGCCTGCACGGTGAAGAAGACGCCGGTGACGTTCGTCTTCAGGATGGACTCGAACGCCTCCTGCGACGTCTTGCCCACGAACGTCGGCCCCACGATGCCCGCGTTGGCGAACACGATGTCCAGGCTGCCGAACCGCTCCACCGTCTGCGCCACCGCGCGCTCGAGCGCCGCCGGATCCGTGGCGTCCGCCTGCACCGCCAGCACGTTCGTCCCCAGCTCCTTCACCACCGCGTCGAGCGTCTCCCGGTTGCGCCCGGTGATGGCCACGCGCGCCCCTTCCGCCACGAACAGCCGGGCCGTCGCCAGCCCGATGCCACTGTTGCCGCCCGTGATCAGCGCCGTCTTTCCCTTGAGCCGCATCCGAGTGCCTCCGGTTTGAGTGGTTTCATGATGAAACCAATTGAGGGATGGATAAAGGCAGTGGTTTCGTTATGCAACCAGAAGGTGGAGACAATCGAAGGAGGGCGCGGATGAAGCGGACGAGCATGGAGGGGGTGGCCTGCCCCGTGGCCCGGTCGCTGGATGTGATGGGGGACTGGTGGTCACTGCTCATCGTGCGCGACGCGATGCTGGGGCTGCGCCGCTTCGGTGAGTTCCAGAAGAGCCTGGGCGTGGCGAAGAACATCCTGTCCCAGCGCCTGAAGCACCTCGTGGCCCACGACATCCTGGAGGTGCAGCCCGCGTCCGACGGCAGCGCCTGGCAGGAGTACGTGCTGACGCAGAAGGGCCGGCGCCTCTTCCCCGTGCTGGTGGCCCTGCGCGAGTGGGGCGCGGAGCACTGCTTCGAGGAGGGGGAGCCGCGCACGGTGATGCTCGACGCGGCGCAGGGGCTGCCCGTGAAGCCGCTGGAGTTGCGCGCGGCGGACGGACGGCTGCTGGACCTCCAGGACACGCGCCTGGTGCGGGAGCCGCCAGAACGCTAGCGCCACGCGGGGCCCGGGCTGGTTAGGGTGTGTCCATGACGCGCCCTGCATCGGATTCGTGGACGCTGCCCTGGCTGGGACTGGGGCTGAGCAGCAACCTGAGCGCTTCGGATGTGCCGCATCCGTACCGGTTGCTCGACGTGGCCCCTGGCCTGTTCGACTTCGTGGAGTACAGCGCCCCCATCGCGCTGGAGGAGGCGCGCGCCCAGGCCACGCTCTTCCCTGAGATGTGGCGGCGTCGCGCGGACGTGCCGGTGCTCTTCCACCCGGTTCACCTGAACCTCTGGGGACCGGAGCTGGAGCCCGCGTCCGCGCTCGCGGAGCTGGATGCGCACGCCCGCGCGGTGGGCAGCCCGTGGGTGGGCAATGACGTGGGCTGGTGGCACGCGGGCGGCCAGCCCTTCCCGGGCTACCTCTACGTCACGCCGCCCTTCAACGAAGCGGGCCTGCGCGACTGCGCGGCGCACGCGCTCCACATCCAGGCCGCGTTGAGCGTCCCGCTGGTGGTGGAGAACCCCGCGGTGCTCGCCACGCGCGGCAGCATGCACGCGCTGGACTTCATGGCGAAGCTGCACGCGCGCACGGGCCTGCCGTTGCTGTTGGACCTGGGCCACCTGCTCAGCCACCAGCTCTCCGCGGGCCTGCCGCTGCGCACGGGGCTGGACGGCTTCCCGTTGGATCAGGTCGTGGAGATCCACCTCGCGGGCGGCGTGGTGACGCGCCGGGGCTCGCGGACCTTCTACGTGGATGATCACACGCAGCCCGTGCGCGAAGAGCTCTTCGAACTCCTGGCGGAGCTGCTCCCGCGCTGCCAACGCCTGCGCGCCGTCACCTTCGAGGGCGATGGCCATCCGCCAGAGGTGGCGCTCACGTCGCTGCGCCGCCTGCGCGCACTGGTGCCGAAGGAGTCGCGACCTCCCATCGCGTATCCCATGTCGCGTGAGCCCACGCCCGCCCTCACGAAGGAGAGCCAGCCGTGGGCGCTGTTCGACGCGGGCCACGGCGTGACGCCCGCGGCGGAGGACACGGATCCGGAAGGGACGCGCGCGGACCGGGACTTCCGGCTCGCGGTGGTGGCGGAGCAGCTGGACCGTGAGTGGCCGCTGACGCGCCTGTTGCTCGCGGCCACGCCGGAGGGGCTGGAGGCCTTCACCCGCTCGCGCGAGTACCGCGCGCTCTTCGACGGACTGGGGCGTTCGCTGTCGCACGCGTTCGCGTCCTGGGCGCGCAAGCGCGTGATGAGCGCGACCTCGGGGCAGGAGCAGGGACAGGACGGGGTGGCCGCCGCGCTGTCGCTGGAGATGATGCTGCCGCACGCCTTCCTGCAGGCTCCGCTGGCCCCCGCGCCGGGACAGGTGGCCCTGGCCGAGGACGTCCGGCTGGGCTCCTTCCCGGCCGACCTGACGGAGCTGGTGTTCGCCACACGCGCATTGCGACGGCATCTCACCGGCCGTGCGTGGGCGTGCGGTGCGATGGAGGTGTCCGGGCTGGAGGCCCTGGCGCAGGTCGCGGCGCGGCCCGGCCCTGGCCCGTGGCGCTTCGCCATCCGCCGCAAGGGGCCGGGCTTCGAGGTCGTGACGTTGCCGCCGGGAGTGGCGGACGGGCTGCGAGGGCTGGCGGACGGCCCGCGTCCGGTGGAGGACCTGCCTGCGTGGTTGCTGGAGGAAGGGCAGGCACGCGGGCTCTTGCGGAGGGCATAAGCGAGGCAGGGTGTCCGCCTTTCAACGGATCCTTGCGCCCACCTGTCTGGTGGGGTACTGCCCGCCGCATGTCGTCACCCCTCGTCGTTGGTATCGCGGGCGGCACCGCTTCCGGCAAGACCACGGTGGCCCGCAAGGTGCGTGAAGCCCTCGCCGACTGCCGGGTCGCCTTCATTGATCAGGACTCGTATTACCGGGACCTGAAGGACATGCCCCTCGTGGACCGGCGGGAGGTGAACTTCGACCACCCGGACGCCTTCGACACGGAGCTGTTGGTGGAGCACCTGCGCACGCTGAAGCAGGGCAAGCCCATCCAGAAGCCCGTCTACGACTTCGTCACGTCCAGCCGCCAGCCGCACACGCACCGCGTGGACCCCGGGGACATCATCCTCATCGAGGGCATCCTCGTGCTGCACATGAAGGAGGTGCGCGACGAGATGGACGTGAAGATCTACGTCGACGCGGATGACGACCTGCGCATCCTTCGCCGCCTCACGCGCGACATCAAGGACCGCGGCCGCGACTTCGATCACGTGGTGGGCCAGTACCTGCGCCACGTGCGCCCCATGCACATGGGCTTCGTGGAGCCGTCCAAGCACCACGCGGACATCATCATCCCGCACGGCGGCAACAACGACATCGCCATCGGGATGCTCGTGGGCGCGCTCCGGGCCCGGCTCGCCGCGCCGCACCTGGCGCGCTAGTACGCCTAACGCCAGCGCAGGAAGTCCTGCACCGGCCCGCGCAGCCGGTGCGCGTCCGACAGCAGGGTGCCGTGATCTCCCGGCCCCTGCAGCTCCACGAACCGCGCCTGTACCCCCGCCGCCGTCAGCAGGTGATACGTGTCGCGCACGCGGCCCGCCGGCGCGAGCGTGTCCGTCGCGCCCGTCATCAGCAGCACCCGCGCGCGCACCTGCGAGAACGTGTCCGTCAGGTCGCAGCCCGCGTATGCCGAACACAGCAGCGACCACGACAGCGGATCGAACGTGTCCGCGAACGACGCCGCCTCCGCCTCCAGCGCCGCCTGCGCCGTCGCGTTGTCGGGATACGTCGCGCTCAGGTGCTCACGCCCGTAGATGAGCTTGAGGTAGTCCAGCCGCAGCCGGCTCAGCGTCCGGTTGGGGACGCGCTCGCGCAGGGGAGGGGTGTCCTCGTTGTCGGGCGCCATGCGCAGCACCTGCGACGTCAGGCCCAGCTTCTCGCGCAGCCCCTCGGGCAGCGCCCGCGCCGCGCCAATCACCACCACGCTGCTGGTCAGCTCCGGGAACAGCGCCGCCAGCCGCAGCGCGACGACGCCGCCCAGGCCCACGCCCACCAGCGCGCGCACCTGCGTCAGCTCCTGGGCCCGCAGCAGCGCGGACACGCCGCGCGCCATGTCCAGCACGGTGAGCGGAGGCAGCGACACGCCCCAGGCCCGGCCCGACGTCGGCTCCACCGACAGCGGGGACGTGGAGCCGAAGGGACTGCCCAGCAGGTTCGGCACCAGCACCGGCGTCGTCTCCGGATCCAACGCCTTGCCCGGACCGATCAGCTCCCGCCCCCAGCCGAAGGGCTGATACGGCGCGTCCGGACCGGTGCCCAACGCGTGGTGTGAATGGGACAGGTCGTGCAGCACCACCACCGCTTTGCCATCCGACGGTTTCCCGTAGGCCTGCCAGGCGATCTGGGGGTTGCCCAGCAGCTCCCCTTCCTCCAAGGGAAGGGGCACGGTGAACGATTGGATTCCCCCGGCCTGGAGCACGATGATGCAGGCTCATATCATTGCCTGCTCGAACGTACAGGAGCCTGACGCGTGAAGCGCTACTTCGGATTCATTGTTCTCATCGCCTTGGTGATTGTCGCCGCGGTGATGAACTACCGCACTTCCGCGGCCCGGACGAAGGAGGCGGAGCGGGAGGCCGACTTCCGCCGCGTCCAGTCCGTCTACCTCGAGCGCGTGGGCTGGATGCGCACGAACCCGGATGAGGCCTCGTACCGGGACGAGCTGAAGCCCTTCTTCAAGACGTACTTCGAGGACATCGACGCGCACCTGACGCGCTTCGATGGCAACACGAAGTTCGACGGCTACCTCGCGGAGCTGGAGAAGCGCGCGGAGTCCGGCGGTGAGAAGAAGGACGCGCGCGCGGGCGACCGCAAGGCGTTCTACGAGTACGCGCGCAAGCAGTTCGACAGCCTGCGCGAGGGCCGCTACCGCCCCATCTGGACCGCCACCGACAAGGGCATGCGCCTGGACGTCGTCAGCTCCGACGTGGTGATGGTGATGGGCAAGCCCCAGGTGCGCCTGCAACTGGCGCTGTGGGGCGCGCAGCGCGTTGAGAAGGACGAGGGCAAGGTGAAGAAGATGGTCACCAGCGCCTCGTTCGAGACCGTGTGGAAGCTCACCGACGCGAAGGGCAAGCTGCTGGGCGAGATGCGCGGCGCGGATCCGTCGATGAAGATCGACTACCCGGAGCGCCTCATCCCGGAGTTCCCGCCGCAGATGGTGCTGGGCCACTACGACCTGGACCTGCTGCCCGCGGACGTGGCGAAGCTGGAGACGACCATCAACGTCGCCTCGCACGCGGCCTCTGGTGGCAACGCCAACGCCACGTACACGTGGAAGCTGGACGTGCCGTCCGAGTGGAAGCTGGGCGCCAACGAGACGTGGGAAGGCGCCACCCAGGAGGAGCGGCCGGAGGAGGAGATCGACCCGGCCAAGGCCTCCGCCAAGAAGGGCGAGTAGCCGTCTGTCACGCCTTCGCCGTCGTTACTCGACGACGGCGAAGTGGGACCCCAGCCGGTACGCGGACAGCGTGCCGGCGTCGTCCAGGAAGTAGAGGTTGAGGCGCACGTCGGCCTGGAGCGCGACGAGCCCCACCCCCGCGCGCACCTCCGCGAGCACCTGTCCGCCGCGAGGATCCACCGCGCGCACCACCTCGCCCGCCACCAGCGTCACGTCCCGCGCGGTGCGCGCCGGCAGCGCCGCGATGAGTGGCTCGCCCGCTGCCCCCACGCGCCAGTCCACCTGACCGGACAGGGACACGCGAGCGGCGGCCCCGGACGCGCTCGTCACCACCACCGCGCGCGGCAGCGACGCCAGCGCATACGGCCCCGGGCCCAGGTGCAGCGCACGCTCCCAGACCTTGCGCCCGCGCGAGTCCACGCACACCAGGAACCCGTCGTCGTCGCGCATCCCGGCCAGGAACACCCGCGCGCCCATGGGCAACGGCGTGGAGGGCAGGGTGAGGTCCGGCTCGAACGTCCACAGGGATTCACCGGTGTGCGCGTCCGCGAGCAGCAGCGCATGGTGCGAGCCGCGCCCCAGCAGCACCAGGAAGCGCCGGCCCCACGCTACCGCGGGCCCGTGGAAGGGCATGGGTGAGCGCAGCCGGTAGCGCACCTGACCGTCCTCCAGGTCCAGGCCGTAGAGGTAGCCCGAGTCCGTGGACAGCAGCGCCCGGTGGCCCTGCGTGGCCAGCCACCCGCGCTGCGTGCGCGGCGGGGCCAGGCGCCACACCTCGCGGCCCGTGGTCTCCGCGAAGGCCACCGCGGTGCGGTCCTCCGACAGCGTCAGCAGCAGCCCGTCCTGGCGCAGCAGCAGCGGGCCCAGCGGGATGCCGTCGTGATCATGCAGCCACCGCGCGCCCGCGCCCCGGCCGGTGAAGCCGAACACGCGCGCCCCGTCCGCCGCCACCGCGTGGCCATCCGCGGACGCCGCCACGCCGAGCGACGCCGAGCGACGCCACAGCGCCGCGCCGTCCTTGCGGGAGAACGCGCACGCGAGCCCCGGCGCGCAGTACACCGGCCCGTGCCGGCCCACGAGCAGGCGTGCCTCCTCCGGCTCCTCCAGCCCGCGCTGCTCCCACAGCTTCTCGAAGCGCAGCCGCCGCAGCCGCCCGGGGACCTTCAGCGGGCGCGACTCGCCGCGCGCGGGCGGGCTCTTGCGCTCCCGCGCCTCCCCCTGGGCCTCGGGCGGCGCCGTGGCGCCCCGCAGGTGCGACAGGCCCTCGCGGCAGCGCTCCGTCAGCTCCACGAGGTACGGGTTGGAGACCTGGACGCGGTGGGCCTCCGCGAAGGCCAGCCCCAGCGCCTCGCCCAACTGGAAGAGGGCGGCCAGGAGCGCCGCGGGCTCCAGAGGGAAGTACGCGCCGGTGGGGCCCGTCTTCGCCCGCTGCCCCTTCAGGTCCAGCGTCAGCAGGGGGCGCACGCCCGCGGGCTCGAACTCGAAGCGGGCCTCGCCCAGCTCCACCGCCCGCGCCAGCTCCACCGCCTGCCGCGACAGCTCCAGCACCGTGAGGAACGGAGGGCCCTGCGCGCGCCACGCCTGCGGTCGCCCGGGCAGCGCGAGCCACACCTCGCCCGCGCCCAACAGCGGCGCCAGCGCCCCGGAGGAGCCCTTCGCGGGGCCCTCGCGGGAGGCCGGGGAGATGTCCTTCAGCTCGAAGCCGAAGCCCGGCACGGAGACGGGCTCGATGCGCAGCGGGACGGGGTGGACCGCAGCCTCCTCGTGGGTCGGCGCGGGCTTCGCGAGCCCCTTGAGCGCCTCCCCCAGCTTCCGGACGAGCGCGGGGGACAGCGCTCGGGGGGCCACCTTCGCCACGTCCTGGAGGAAGCGCTGGCCACTCTGGCGGGTCGCCTTGGTCAATTCCTCGGTGTCAACCTTAATAGGAGGGCGCAGCAGATGGGCGGGGCGGGCGAGGCTGGCGACAGAAAGTTCGATGTCCGGTCCGATGCGCCGGAGCACCAGCTCCAGGTGGGCCTCCGTCAACGAAACCTGGGCGAGCCGGCGCGTGCCAGCGTGCAGCGCCGCCACGGCCTCCACCAGAGCGGGAATGACCTCCGCCAGGGGCTCTTCCACGGCCCCGGACAACAGGTTCACACCGTCCAACTCCAGCGCGATGGAATCGAGCGGGGAGGCTGACGGTTCGCGCTTCCAACGCTGTCCGATGCGTATCCGGGTCATTTACGTTCGTTGACAAGCCAGTTTAGCGGTGGCTAGCATCCGCCGCCCATACGGACCTACATTTTTGTAACCGTTCGGAATTCTTGGGGATTACTCAATGACATTTTACGAGGCCGCGCTCCGAGTGCTCGAGAGCGAAGGTCGCCCCCTGCATTTCCTTGAGATCACGGAGAAGTCCATCCAGCAGAGCCTGCTGTCCCACATCGGCAAGACACCGGAAGTGACGATGCTGTCGCGTCTGGCTGCCATGGCGCGACGGACGCGGGATCGCAAGGTGATTGTCACGGCGAAGGATACCTTCGCACTGACGGACTGGTCACTCTCCGAGGATGCCGAGGCACTTGCTCAGACGGGCGTGATGGAGCCGCATCCGGAGGAAGAACTGCCTCCCTTGCGGCCGGTGGAGCGTCACCCGGAGCCGCGCACGGACAACGTGCGCGCGTCGGGACGTGGCACGGAACGCAAGCGTCGCCGCGACGAGGGCGACGAGGAGCGGGGTCGCAGGAAGCGCTTCCCGCCGCTGCCCGAGGTCGTCTTCGAGATCCTCAGCGAGGCGGACGTCGGCCTGCGCACGGATCAGATCATCGAGCGCGCCAAGGCGAAGGAGCTGTGCGCCGAGGAGACCACGGTGGAGGCGGTGCTCACCGCCCTGCTGGAGGACAACCAGCGCCGCATCGACGCGGGCCGCCGGCCCCAGTACGCCTTCAACCAGGAGTCGGGTGAGGTGTCGCTGGAGCGCGCGGGTGCGCCGAGCGAGGCGCCGCCCCTGGAGCTGCAGGCGGCGTTCGCGCAGGCCCTGGGCATCCCGCTGGAGGGAGGCCGCCCGGTGCTGGGCAAGCCTGTCCCCGGCGTCGTCGAGCCCCTGGTGGACGAGGCCCTCATCGCCACCGCGCGCACGGCCCTCAAGGACGCGCGCCGCTCCGTGGCGCGCGGGCTGCGCAAGCGCCTGGGCGAAGCGGACGTGGGCACCTTCGAGAAGTCCGTCGTGAAGATGATGCACGGCCTGGGCTTCCGCGAGCTGAAGGTCGCCAAGCGCTCCAAGGAAGGCCCCCTGCTCACCGCGCGCAAGCGCGAGGGCAGCGTGGAGCTGCGCTACGCGGTGCGCATGCTCAAGGGCATGCCGGGCGTGGACCGCAAGACGGTGCAGGAGCTGCGCCGCGACCTGGGCCACTACTCCGCGCAGGTGGGTCTGCTGGTGAGCGCGGGCGAGGTGCGCGGCGACGCGCGCTCCGAGGCGCAGGCCACGGGCTCGCTGGTGATGCTGTGGTGCGGCGACGCGCTGGGTGAGAAGTTCCTGGAGGCCAAGACGGGCGTCAACGTCACCCAGGTGGAGCTGTACGACATCGACGAGCGCTTCTTCGAGGCCGCGAAGCTGGACGCCGAGGAGGCCCAGCGCCGCCGCGAGGAGCGCAAGAGCGAGAAGCAGGCCCGCGAGGAGGGTGGCGAGGTGGAGGTCTCCGCGACCACCACCAGCGACCGGCCTGAGCGAGAGGAGCGCCCCGAGCGTTCCGACCGCCCCGAGCGCGGCGACCGGCAGGAGCGCGCCGAGCGCCGCCGCGACCGGCAGCGTGCGCGCAACGAGGCCCGTGACGCGGCCGCCGCCGCGCCGTCCGCGGAAGCCGCCGAGCCCAAGGCCTCACCGGTGGCCGCCGCGCCGCCGGCCGCCGCCGGGTTCACGCCGTCGTCCGACGAGGACGACTCCGACGAGGGTGACGACGAGGGCGAGGACGACGACCTGGAGGCCGCCAGCGCCTTCGTGGGAGGCGCCAAGGAAGGCGCCGAGGGTGGCACCGCGGAGAGCAACGCCTCCGAGCGCAAGCGCCGCCGCCGCCGTCGTCGGGGCCGTCGCGGCCGTGGCACCCGCGGAGCGGAGGGCGGGCCCGCGGGCGAGCCCGGCGCACCCGTGACGGGTGAGGCCGTCGCCGCCTCGGGTGAGATCGCCGCGCCCACCGCGGGCGGCATCGTGGAAGGCGAAGGCCAGGTCGCGCTCGCGGGCGAGGCCCTGCCCGTCGTCGTGGGAGTGGCGACCGAAGCGTCCACCCGCTCCCCGGACGGGGAGGCGGCCGTCATCGCGCCGAGCGAGGGCAACGCCTGGCATGCGGGCGAAGCCGTGAGGCCTCCGTCCGAGCCCGAGTCGCCCGAAGCGGCGCGGGCCCGTGCCGAGGCCGCGCAGGCCGCGTCCGACGCCGTGACGCCGGCCGCGGGGCCCGCGTTGTCGGCGGAGGAGGCGTCCGAAGCGGTGGCGGCCGGCGAGGCCGCCGCGTCCCCGGGCGGGCAGCCCGAGGAGGGCCGCGAGCCGTCCACCGGTCCGGTGGATCCGCCCGAGCGTGAAGAGGGCTGAGGCCCCTGCACGGAATCAGGTGCGGTGGACGCGGGAGTGTTAGCCTAGCGGGGCCATGAAGCCGGCCCTGCTGCTCACCTCCTGCGTGCTGTTACTCGGGGCCTGCCGCTCGCAGGCCCCGCGCCATCCGGTGGCGCCGGTGGAGCTGTCCGGGGCCACGGTGCAGGACAACGCGCTCTTGGGCTTCGGTCCGGAGGGGGTGCGGGAGCTGTTCTCCGACGCGCTCCAGTCCTCCGGCCGCTTCGAGCTGGTGGGGGAAGAGGTCCCCAAGAAGGCCCGTCCCTGGCGGATGTCGCTGGAGGTGCCCTTCACCCGCGAGGTGCTGAAGGACGGCAACCCCCACAGCTTCGCGGAGGTGGGTGCCAACCTGTCCCTGGAGCGCTTTGGCGGCGCCATGCCCCAGCGCTACGAGGTCGTGGGGCTGGGTGAGGCCCCCGTGCAGGAGGACTCGCAGGAGGGCCGCCGGGCCGCCATGCGCGCCGCGCTGGAGAGCGTGCTCCGGCAGGTGACGGAGTCCGCGCTGCTGCAGCTGGCCGCGCTGGAGCGCACCGACGATGCGCTGGTGGCGGACCTGCAGTCCGCCGACGCGCGCATCCGCGAGTTCGCCCTCCGGACGCTGGCCGAGCGCAAGCATCCGTCCGCCGCGCCGCTCCTGATTGAGCGCCTCAAGGACACCAGCGACGCGGACGCGGTGCGCCGCACCATTGGCGCGCTGGCGGAGATGAAGGCCCGGAGCGCGGTGCCGGCGCTCATCGACCTGGCGCGCGGCCGCGACTCCAGCTTCCTGCAGGAGATCGTCTTCGCGGTGGGCGAGATTGGCGGCCCGGAGGCGGAGGCGTACCTGTACACGGTGGCCCAGGGCCACGACACGCCGTCGGTGCAGGCCGCCGCGCAGCAGGCGCTCGACACGCTCTACGCATCACGCAACCACGTCACGGTGGAGGCGCGTGGCCAGGGCCACGCGGACCCTTGAGTATGAGGCAATCGCTGTCGAAGGTGGGGGGCCTGGCCCTCCTGGCCACCACGCTCATGGGCACCGGGTGCGCGAAGCGCGTCGCGACGGAGACCGACCCGGCGCCTGAATCCATCGCCGCGTACTACCCGCTCGCGGTGGGCAACCAGTGGACGTACCGGCTCGACGGACGGGACGACAAGCCCGTCACCGTGGAGATCGTCAAGGAGCAGGACGGGTACTTCCTGGACAACCAGGGCGGTCAGCTGTCCGTGGATGCCTTCGGCCTGCGCGACCCCAAGCGCTACCTGCTGCGCGGTCCGCTGGAGGCCGGGCGCGGGTGGAACAACGTCGTCTCCGTGTCGTCCACGGAGCGCTACCAGCTGGTGCAGGTGGGCTTCGCCTGCCAGGTGCCCGCGGGCTCGTTCCAGAACTGCGTCAGCGTGGAGGGCCGCAACCGCGTGGACGCGCAGACGACGCTCGTCAACACGATGACCTTCGCCGCCGGCGTGGGGCTCGTGCGCGTGGACGTGGCCACGGAGCACGCGGGCAAGCGCGTGCCGCAGACGGAGCTGGAGCTGACGACGTTCAAGGTGGCTCCCGCCGGCACAGGCGTGGCGCCTGCGCCGGCCACGAACTGAAGGCACCGCGCATGGCCGTGGAGACGAACGAGCTGACGCAGGACGCGCGCATCCTGGGCTTCCTCGCCGAGGGCGGGGAGGGCTTCATCTCCGGTGAGGCCCTGTCCAACCGGCTGGGCCTGTCGCGCACCGCGGTGTGGAAGCACGTGGAGTCCCTGCGCCTGAAGGGCTACCGCATCGAAGCGGTGCCCGCGCGCGGCTACCGGCTGATGGCCCGCCCGGACCGGCTCTCCGCGCTGGAGCTCCACCCGCTGCTCACCACGCGAGCGCTGGGCCGCGTGCTGCATCACCACGAGACCATCGGCTCCACCAACGCCACGGCCTTCCGTCTGGCGCAGGACGGCGCGGTGCACGGCACGGTGGTGGTGGCCGAACAGCAGACGGCGGGCAAGGGGCGCCGGGGCCGCGCCTGGGTGTCACCGCCCGGCCTCAACCTGTACTTCTCCGCCATCCTCCGCCCGGAGCTGTCTCCCCAGCGGGCCCCGGAGCTCACGCTGGTGGCCGCCGTGGCCCTGGCGGAGACGCTGCGCGAGGCGGGCTCCGACGCGGCCATCAAGTGGCCCAACGACGTCCAGCTGGGGGGCCGCAAGGTGGCGGGCATCCTCACGGAGCTGTCCGCGGAGCCGGAGCGCGTGCACTTCGTCATCGTGGGCGTGGGCGTCAACCTCAACGCCGGGGCGGAGCACTTCCCGGAGGAGCTGCGCGACACCGCCACGTCGCTCGCCCAGGTCCTGGGCCGGCCGGTGGCCCGCGCGGCCTTCACGGCGGCCCTGTGGACCCGGCTGGAGGCCTGGCTGGACACGTACCTGGCCACCGGCTTCGACGCGGTGCGCCTGCGCTGGAAGGCCCTGTCGAGCACCCTGGGACAGCAGGTCCGGGTACGCACGGACCGGGGCGACTGGGAGGGGTTCGCGGAGGACATCGACCCCACGGGCGCCCTGATGGTGCGCACGGCGGACGGCCGCGTGGAGCGGGTGCTCGCGGGCGACGTCGAGCAGGTGCGCGCTTCGCGGTAGAGTGCTGGCCGTGATGCTCCTCGCCATCGACGTCGGCAACACCAACACCGTGCTCGGCGTGTACGAGGGCCGGCGGCTGTTGGACCACTGGCGCCTGGAGACGAGCGCCCGGCGCAGCGCGGACGAGTACGGCATCCTCGTGCGCCAGCTCTTCACCTGGAGCGGCATCGACGCGACGCAGGTGAAGGCCGTCGTCGTCTCCAGCGTGGTGCCGCCGCTCCAGTTCATCCTGGAGAAGATGAGCGAGCGCTACTTCAAGACGCGCCCCATGTTCGTCGGCCCGGGCGTGAAGACGGGCATGCCCATCCTCTACGACAACCCGCGCGAGGTGGGCGCGGACCGCATCGTCAACGCCGTGGCCGCCTTCGAGAAGCACCACCGCGGCCTCATCGTGGTGGACTTCGGCACCGCGACGACGCTGGACGCGGTGACGCCCAAGGGCGAGTACCTGGGCGGCGCCATCTGCCCCGGCATCAACATCTCCATGGAAGCCCTGTTCCAGAACGCCTCCAAGCTGCCGCGCGTGGAGTTCGCGCGGCCGCCGCACGTGGTGGGCCGCAACACCGTGCACTCCATGCAGTCGGGCCTCGTCTACGGCTACGTGAGCATGGTGGACGGGATGTGCGCTCGCATGGAGGCGGAGATGGGCTTCTCCGCGAAAGTGGTGGCCACCGGGGGACTCGCCCCGTTGGTGGCCAGCGAATCGAAGGTCATTCAGGAAGTGGATGAGTTCCTCACCCTGGAGGGACTGCGCATCATCTACGGAAGGAATCACGCGTCATGAGCCTCGCCCCGGATCCCACCATCCCGGCCCCACCCCCGGGC
>NZ_RAWG01000018.1 GCF_003611735.1 Corallococcus sicarius
CGGCGCCATCCCGCTGTTGATGGCCCGCGCCCCCCGCGTCGACCTCTACTTCGCGTACTACCTGGGGCAGGACCGCTTCGGCGCGTGGCCCTTCCTGCTCGCGCGGCTGATAGGTGGCCGGGACTGGACGGCCGAGGGGCTCGCCGCGGTCCTCATCGCGGCGACGTGGACGTCCATCTTCCCCCTGGCATGGCTTTCGCGGCAGGGCGTGGTGGCGGTGGGCCTGTGCGTGCTGGTGCCGCTCGTGCTGGCGCTTCCCGAGGAGGTGCGCCCGTACCTGCTGGACATCTCCCAGCCCTACGGCTGGCAGTTCGCGATGCTGGCGTGGACCTGGATGGGGCTGCGGGGCTTGATGGAGGCGCGCACGCGTCCGGCTGTCTGGGGCTGGGGCGCGGCGACGACGGTGGCCGCCGGGCTGACCCTCTGGATGTCCACCTCGAGCCTGCCCTCGCTCATCGTGTTCCTGGGCGTCGAGGCGCTGCGGGCCCGGACGCGGGGCCTCACGGGCTGGCACCGGTTCGCGGCGGCGGCAATCCCTCTCGTGGTGGGCGGGACGTTCGAGCGGCAGCTGCGGCGGCTGTATCACCGGTTCGCGAAACGGAACCACGGCCACGAGTTCCGCACGATCGTGGAGCTGGACCGGGGGCACCTCGGGGAGAACCTGCGCCAGATGACGGCGCTGCTGTGGACGGGCCCCGTTCCGCTGGCGGGCGTCCTGCTCGTGCTGCTGGCCATCGCCGCGACGTGGGCCGTGCGCCACGGGCGGCGGGGGTGGTCCGCGTGGGCCGCGCTGCCCGAACCGGCCTGGCTGGCGCTCGGGTGTGGACTGGCGGCGCTGGCGCAGCTGCCCTTGCTGGTGGCCGTGTCGCACGTGCGGGTCAATGACTACTCCATCCGCTACCTCGCGCCCGCGCACGCGCTGGCCCTGGTGGCATTGGGAGTGCTGGTGCTGGCGTGGCTGGCGGCGCGCGTGTCGGAGGGCGTGCTGCGGGCGGCGGGCGCGCTGACCGTGGTGACGCTGGCCGTGGGGGCGCTGACCTTCCGGGGCCCGCCGGAGGTGAAGCCGAAGCATGCGAGCACGCGGGACGCGGCGCTGGAGATGGCGCGGCTGGCGCCGGGGAGGCTGCTGATGGGGGGCTACTGGGATGTCTTCCACCTGGCGGGGCTGCAACCGCTGGCGTCGCAGATGGTGCCCGTGCCCACCCCGGAGGACCACCAGCGCACGGCCTACGACACCCCCCGGGTGAAGACCGCGTCGGACCTGGTCTGGGTCCAGCGCAGGGAGGCGCCCTTCCAGCCGGTGCCCCTGGAGCGCGTGCTGCAGGGGGTGAAGTTCCAGCGGGAGCCCGAGCCGTGGCTGAGCGTCCCGGATTATGTGTTCTGGAAGTACGTCCGGGCCTCCACGCCATGAAGCAGGACACCGGCCTGCGACAGCGGCTGCGCTCCATCTTCGGCGGGTCGGTGGGCAACCTCATCGAGTGGTACGACTTCTACGTCTACTCGGCGTTCTCGCTGTACTTCGCCAAGGCGTTCTTCCCAGACGCGGACCCCGTCGTGCGGCAGCTCAACACCGCGGGCGTGTTCGCGCTCGGCTTCCTCATCCGTCCCCTGGGCGGCTGGCTGATGGGGCTCTACGCGGACCAGCGGGGACGCCGCGCCGCGCTGACGCTGTCCGTGACGCTGATGTGCCTGGGGTCCTTCGTCATCGCCGTGTGCCCCACGTACGCGAGCATCGGCGTGGCCGCGCCCGTCGTGCTGATGCTGGCGCGCCTGCTCCAGGGCCTCTCCCTGGGCGGTGAGTACGGCACCAGCGCCACCTACCTCAGCGAGGTGGCCACCTCGCGGCACCGGGGCTTCTACAGCTCCTTCCAGTACGTCACGCTCATCCTCGGGCAGCTCTTGGCGACGATGACGCTGCTGGTGTTGCAGCGGCTGGTGCTGACGGGCGAGCAGCTGGAGGACTGGGGCTGGCGCATCCCATTCCTCGCCGGTGGGGCGCTGGCCATCTTCGGCTCCTACATGCGGCGCAACATGGTGGAGACGGAGGCCTTCACCCAGGAGGCGGCGAAGGGGACCGAGCACCGGCCCATGCGGGAGCTGCTGAGCCACCCGAAGGAGCTGGCCATCGTCGTGGGCCTCACCATGGGCGGCACGCTCGCCTTCTACACCTACACCGTCTACATGCAGAAGTTCCTGGTGAACTCGGTGGGCCTGACGCGGGACGAGGCCACGCTCATCTCCGCGGGCTCCCTGTTCATCTACATGTTGTTGCAGCCGGCGTTCGGGTTGCTCTCCGACAAGGTCGGCCGCAGGCCGGTGCTGCTGTGGTTCGGCGTGATGGGCACGCTGTGCACCGTCCCCCTGCTGACGGCGCTGACCCAGGCCCGGGACGCCTTCACCGCGTTCCTGCTGGTTCTCGCGGCGCTGATCATCCTCTCCGGCTACACCTCCATCAACGCCGTGGTGAAGGCGGAGCTGTTCCCCGCGCGCATCCGCGCCCTGGGCGTGGGGCTGCCCTACGCGCTCACCGTGTCCCTCTTCGGCGGCACCGCCGAGTACGTGGGCACCAGGCTCAAGCTGTCCGGCCACGAGCCGTGGTTCTTCTGGTACGTCACCGGCGCCATCCTCTGCTCGCTGCTCGTCTATGTGCTGATGCCAGACACCCAACGGCACAGCCGCATCGACTGACGCACGCCCCCCCACACGACACACGAAATGTGTGCGTGTATTGACACCTACAGTAAAACCCATCTATCACTTCTTTCGTACTTCCCGACAATTGCGGGAGGTGCACGGAGTGAAGCGTCGCCGTCCGGACGCGGGGCACTCTGGTGGGGTGGAGGGGGGGAGCGCTGACGACGGGCGCTGACAACGCACCACATCAAGGAGCAGCACCACATGAAACTGAAGCCATCCTGGCTGACGGGCCCCTGGCGCCCGTTGGCTGCGTCCGTCCTCGGCAGCACGCTGTTGGGTGCCCTCACGGCCGTCGCGGCCTCCACGGCGCCTTCCGCGGACAAGCCCTCATCCCAGGTCCAGCAGGCCACCGCGTCCAGGGTTCCCCCGGCGCGCGTGGTGGAGCAGCCCACGCAGGTGGCATCGGACGCGCAGCGGGGCATCGCGCCCGCGGCGACCGCCGGCCGCTACGCGCTGACGACGGGCGCGGGCGTGACGTTCCACCGCACCGACCGCGCCGTGCGCGCGCTGCGCACGGTGGACGTGCCCGGCTCCGCCTACCAGCTCTACACCTGGGAGGAGCAGCGGGCCGAGGGCGGCACCGAGTCCTTCTACGCATACAGCCAGGGCGGCGTGCTGCCCGTGGGCCGCGTGCGCTCCACGGACTACGTCATCCGGCTGCGCGACGCGGGGTTTGATCCGCTGCGCGACCCCAGCCCGCGCATGACGAGCCTGCTGTCGGCGGACCGCGACAACCAGCTGTTCCTGGTGCAGTTCATCGCCTCGCCGCTGCCGGAGTTCCGCTCCGCCATCGAGGCGTCGGGCGGCAAGGTGCTGCGCTTCCTCGCGGAGCACACGTACATCGTGGAGATGGGCGCGGACGCGCGCACCCGCGTGACGGGGCTTCCCTACGTGCGCTGGGTGGGGGACTACCACCCCGAGTACCGCCTGGAGCGCGAGCTGAAGGACGCGCTGATGGGCGTGGCCGCGCGGCTGCCGGACACGCAGCGCTACTCCCTCATGCTGGGCGAGGGCGGCCCCGCGCGGCAGCAGGCGCTGAGCGACCAGGTCAAGCGCCTGGGCGGGCGCGTGGAGCTGGTGGAGCCGGGCGGCCTGCGCATCGAGGCGACGCTCACCCAGGAGCAGCTCCAGCAGGTGGTGCGCTCCAACGAGGTGCAGTTCATCGACCGCTGGGGTGGCCCCGGTGAGCTCGACATGAACATCGTGCGCGACACGGGCGGCGCCAACTACATCGAGGGGCTCAAGGGCTGGACGGGCCAGGGCGTGCGCGGTGAGATCTTCGACACCGAGCTGCTCACCACCCACCAGGAGTGGCTCAACGCCCCCATCATCCAGAGCGTGGGCACCGCCGGGTCGCTGCACGGCTCCAGCTGCTACAGCAACGTCTTCGCCCGGGGCGTGAACCCCGCCGCGCGGGGCATGGCCCCCAACGGGCAGGGCATCTTCTTCCTCTACAGCGAGTCCACCCAGTTCGGTGGCACGAAGTCCCGCTACACCATCAACCAGGAGCTCACCAACCCCGCGGGGCCGTACCGCGCGGTGTTCCAGACCTCCAGCGTGGGCAGCTCGCTGACGACGGCGTACACCACCATCTCCGCGGAGGTGGATGACTACCTCTTCAAGCACCCCATCCTCAGCACGCAGTCGCAGAGCAACGCGGGCAGCCGGCAGTCCCGCCCGCAGGCCTGGGCGAAGAACATCGTGTCCGTGGGCGCCATGCGCCACCTGAACACGCTGGCGCGCACGGATGACACCTGGGGCTTCACCGGCAGCATCGGCCCGGCCGACGACGGCCGCATCAAGCCGGACCTGTCGTTCTTCTACGACTCCATCACCTCGGCCACGGGCTCCGGGCCCACGAACTACACGGAGTTCGGCGGCACCAGCTCCGCGACGCCGCAGACGGCGGGCCACTTCGCCCTGCTGTTCCAGATGTGGCACCAGGGCGTGTGGGCCGGCCACGGCGGCAAGGCGGATGTGTTCGCCAGCCGTCCGCAGATGGCCACCGCCAAGGCGCTGATGATCAACAACGCCTGGCGCTACAACTGGACCGCGGGCGGCTCCAACGCGGACATCGACCGCAACAAGCAGGGCTGGGGCACCTCCGACCTGAAGCGCTTGCTGGACCGCGCGCCGAAGACGAGCATCATCGACGAGTCGGACCTGCTGTCGCCCCTGGGCGTGCGGTCGTACAACGTCTCCGTCGCCCCGGGTGAGACGGAGCTGAACGTGACGATGGCGTACACCGACCCCATGGGCACGGTGGGCGCGGCGCAGGCGCGCATCAATGACCTGTCGGTG
Organism: Corallococcus sicarius; assembly: GCF_003611735.1. Lineage (GTDB taxonomy): Bacteria > Myxococcota > Myxococcia > Myxococcales > Myxococcaceae > Corallococcus > Corallococcus sicarius. The sequence goes on from NZ_RAWG01000018.1 coordinate 4,999, forward strand.
CGCGTGACGTCGCCGTTCGGCGTCGTGTTCTGGGGCAACAACGGCCTGACGGCGGGCAACTTCTCCCCGCCGGGCGGCGTCTCCAACCGGGTGGACACGGTGGAGAACGTCTTCGTCCAGAACCCCGTGTCGGGCACCTGGCGGGTGGAGGTCTTCGCGGACGAGCTGGTGCAGGACGCCTACCTGGACACGCCGGCGGTGGACGCCGACTTCGCCCTGGTGGTGAGCGGCGGCCGCATCGTGCGCGGGGACCCGGAGGTCACCACGCCCGCGTTCGGCAGCACCTTCTCCAACCCCACGCTGACGCGCGGCATGTGGTTCACGGCGCCCACGGACTTCACCATCAGCGGGCTCCAGGTTCCGAACGAGGCGAACCACCCGCTGCAGAACATCGAGGTGGTGCGCTTCAACGCGGGCGTCACGCCTCCGGCCTACAGCACCACGACCAACGCCTTCACGTCGCTGTTCCGCGCCGTGGGAGTGAACTCCGGGCAGGTCCTCTCCGTGAAGATCCCCGTCTACGCCGGGGACGTGATTGGCATCCTGGGGGCCACGGGTGACGCGACCACGATGAACAGCTCGTACTCCGCCACGAGCGGCCCCGTCACCACGTCCATCTTCGGGCATCCGCTGACGCTCAACCGCCTGGGCATGCAGTTCAACCTGGTGTCCAACACGGCCCGCGACCTGTGGACGGAGGCGTCCGGCGCCATTGGCCGGGTGCGCATCCTCTACACCGGGCTGAACCAGGTCGCGCTGCCGCCGTTCGGCTACAACTACACGGACACCACGACGCGCGGCCTGTGGTTCACGGCGCCCACCGCGTTCATCCTCACCGGCGTGCAGGTGCCGAACGATGCGGGCCAGCCGCTCCAGAACGTGGAGGTGGTGCGCTTCAGCTCGGGCGTGACGCCGCCGGCCTACAGCGCCACGACCAATGCCTTCACGTCGCTGTTCCGCGCCGTGGGCCAGCCGTCGGGGCAGGTGCTGCGCACCTTCATCGCGGTGAACGCCGGTGACACCATCGGCGTGCTGGGTGCCACGGGCACTTCGACGACGCTCTACAACTCCTACAGCGCCACGCCGGGCCCCATCTCCAGCTACATCCTGGGCCAGCCGGTGACGCTGCAGCGCATGGGCATGCAGTTCAACCTCGTCACCGACTCGGCGCACGACCTGTGGACCGAGCCCGGGGGCGCGCTGAGCCGCGTGTCGCTGTTCTACGCCCGGCCCGGCGCGCTCGCCGCCGAGCCGCAGCGCATGAGCCTGGCGCCGTAGGGCCTTTCGCTCCGTAGCGCCTGACGCCCCCGGACGGACCGCCCCCTGGCGGCCCCTGTCCGGGGGTTGTCTTTTTCAAGGCGCGTCAGTGGACGCGGGTCCCCTTCAGGTCGCACAGCAAGCGCCACGTCACGCCGTCGTCCGACTGCTCCCAGTGGATGTTGAGCTGTTGGTTCGCGTTCTCGAAGGACATCGTCACGCGTTCGTGCGCGCCCGCGAAATGCCAGACACCGTCCTGCTCCTGCCCTTCGTAATCCCGGGCGAAGCCATGGTTGTCGAACAGGCGGATCCAGTAGCGGCCCGTGGACGCATCGAAGCCGAGGATCTGCGTGCTCTCCAGGCGGTCCTCACCGAAGCGCATCACCCCCTGGTGCAGCACGAAGAAGCCTCCCGGAAGCCATTCATAGTGGGCGTCGGCGGTGACCTTGAGCCGCGCCTGGGGCCCGGCCGCCTCTCCCAGCACGCCCTCCGACTTCCATTCCCCGATGAACGTCTCCAGCCGCTGGTGCTCGGGCCCCAGGCTGGGTGCCTGCTCCCGGGTCTCCTGGGGCATGGCGGCCGGAGGGCCCTTCCCCACCTCGTGTGACGGGTCCATGGGGGTTTCCTTTCCGTCGGATGGCTCCGGGGCGGTGTGCCGCGGGCACCGCCCTCAAGGTGCGGAGCCCATGACAGGCGTGCAAGGCAAGGCCGGCGCAGCCTTCCAGGTTTGGCTAGGATCCACCTCCGTGACCTCCTACACGATGCTGCACCTCGCACTGACGGGAGCCTTCGTCGTGCTCGCGCTGGTGCACTTCGCGACCTGGGCCGCGGTGAGGACGCAGCGCGTCCAGCTGTGGCTGGCGTCGAGCTTCCTGGGGTTCGCGGCCATCAGCTTCTCGGTGGGTGTCGCCAGCAGCGAAGCCAGCGCGCTGTTCGGCGACCGGCGCCCGTGGCTCCTGCTGGGCGTCCTGACGTCCATTCCCCTCCCCTACACGCTGCTGCGGGTGGTGTGGTCGCTGCTGGACCTCCCGCTCACGCGCTGGCGGCGGGTGATGCTGGGGGTGGCCGTCGCGCTCGGCGCGGTGCGCGTGGTGGACGCGGGGGTGTCGCTCGTCACGCCCGCGGCGACGGGCCTGACGTCGGAGCAGCTCTCCATCGCGACGGCGGGGCTGGGCCTGCCGCTGTTCTGGCTCCTGGCGGTGGGCGTGAGCGGGACGTGGGCGGTGGAGGCGACGCGGCTGTTGAAGCGCCGGGGTGCGATGGCGGTGGCGGTGCTCGTCGCGTCGCTCTGCGCGCTCGCGCTCCTGGGGCGTGAGCTCTCCATCGACGTGGGCTGGAGCGAGGGGTTGCACGGGTTCGCGCTCGTGGGGCTGCCCTTCCTGCTGTTGTCCTCCACGGCGCTCGCGATCCTCACCGCGCGCTCGCTGCGGGGCGCGGACCTGGGCACGGGCATCCACCGCTACCGCCGGCTCATGCGGTTGGGACGCGGTGGCATGGGCGAGGTGTGGCTCGCGGTGCGGACCGGACGCGCGGGCTTCCACCGGCTGGTCGTCCTCAAGCGGATGCTGGACGGGGACAGCGAGGAGCCGGAGGTGCAGGTGCAGCGCTTCATTGGCGAGGCGCGCACCGCAGCGCGCCTGCACCATCCCAACATCGTCTCCGTGCACGACCTGGGACAGGTCGACGGCGCCTGGTTCATCGTCATGGAGTACCTGAGCGGCGTGAACGTGCACGAGCTCGTCAAGCGCGCCAGGAAGACGGGCCCGCTGCCGCTGGAGGTGATTGTCGAAATCTGCCAGCAGGCGCTGCGCGGGCTCGCCTACGCCCACGAGCGGGGCGTCACGCACCGGGACATCAGCACGGACAACCTCGTCGTCTCCTTCGACGGCGTGGTGAAGGTCGTCGACTTCGGGATTGCCCAGGGCACAGGAGCGCTTCCGGAGCAGACTCCCGGGGCAGCCCCGGTGCCCGCCGTGGGTCGGCTCACGCAGGTGGGGGGCATCATCGGAAAGCTGGCGTACATGCCACCCGAACGCGTGGAGGGCGCGGAGGCGACCCCGTCCGGAGACCTCTTCGCGCTCGGCTGCATCCTGTACGAACTACTCTCCCGCACGCTGCCGAGCGCGGCCCCCACGCCCAGCCAGTTGCCAGGGATTGAGCGCCCCGAGTCCCCCGCCGCGTCGCGCGTGCTCCGGAGCGTGCTGGAAGTCGCGCTGCATCCACGGCCGGAGCAGCGCTTCCCGGACGCCAGGGCCTTTCACCTCGCGCTCGAACCGGCGCGGCAGGTGTTGCCGGCGGTCGACCTCGCCGGGTGGCTGCGGACGCACTTCGCGGAGCGCTGGGAGCGCGAGCGGGCGCTGGTGGAGCTGAGCGACCCGTCCCCCGCCGAGGTCGAGTCGCTCCTCAAGGGCGCGCCGCCTCCAGAGCCTGGCGAGGCTCCCGCGACGACCGAGGTCATTGCACCGCCCATCGAGGCCCAGACCACCCGGCCTCTCGGACGTCGCCGCTAGAACGTGCTGCTCCAGGCCCGCCTCTGACGCTGGGAGTCAGGACGGGGGGATTGGCGTCCGTGCTGGGCCGGGTGCGAGGATGGCACCCGGCCCCCCATGATCTCAGCCGTCCCCCGAGTCTCCCCTGAAGGTGTTCATCCCCAGAGCACCCCTGCCCCCGTGGCGCCACCGGCGGTCCTTCCCGCCGCGCGACGCATGGCCCACGCTGCCGCCTGGCTGATGTTGTTGGGGCTGCTCACGGGTGGCTATGTGTCGTCCGCGATGACGGGCAAGGTGCCCGCGGATCCGCAGATGGCGCTCGCCGCGCATCTCAACGCGTTGCTGGGCACCTTCTTCCTCCTGGGCGTGGCCTGGACGCTGCCCATGCTGCGGTATGGCGCGGTGGGACAGCAAAGGCTGGCCTGGGCCGTCATCGTCGCCAACTACGCCAACTGGTCCATCACCTGCGTGAAGGCGTGGCTGCGGGTGTCGGGCGTGGACCTCATCGGGCAGGCCGCCAACGACACCGTGTTCGTCGCGCTCACCCTCTCCGTGGTGATTCCCTCGCTCGTCGCCACGGGCGCGTGGATCCACGGCTTCCGCCGGAGCGGGACGCCCTGAGCGGTCGTCGATTGCTCCAGGTGTGACGGGCGCAAGCCCCAGACGCCCCCTTCTCGTTTCTCCTTCGATTACTTGGTAATCAAGGTCGCGAAGCCAACGAACCCGCTGCGGAAGGATCCGGAAGAATGCGCACCATGAGCAAGCTCTCAGTCGCGGTGGTGTTGGGCCTGTTGCTCGGCGGTTGCGGAGGCACGGACGCGGACCTGGGCGGCGAAGTCGTCGCCAGTCAGCTCGAGCAGGACTTCGGTGGCCCGAGCGGCCTCATGGACTTCTTCGAGAGCCACACGGAGGAGGAGATCCAGGAGGCGATGGCGCCCTACGGCGTCGGGTACGTCATCCACGGGGACGTCACCGCGGAGCTGATCAGCGACTGCCCGAAGTTCTTCCCGTCGAGTGACCGGAGCATCTGGCACAACTTCGACGGCGAGTACTACTTCATCGACAGCGCGGGCCGGCCGAACCGGGCGTACAAGTACCTGCCGCAGATCGTCGCCGCGCCTCGCAGCGACACCTGTCAGACGAACGTGGGGCAGTGGGGCGACGCGGAGAACCCCAGCAACGACTACGACGGGGGACACCTCATCGGCTCACAGCTCGGGGGCTGGGGGGCTCGGGCGAACCTGGTGCCCCAGGATGCCAACTTCAACCGTGGCAACTGGTTGCAGCTCGAGAACAAGATGGCCAAATGCGGGAGCCTCCCGAACGGCCGGCTGCGCTACTTCATCGGCGCGAACTACCCGAACGCCACCGCTCTCATCCCCAACAACATGACGATGGAGATCACCAACCAGTCCACGGGGAGCGCTGTGTCCATGTCCTTCTCGAACGTGGACTATGGCGGCTCGAACGGCACGAACGAGCGGACCCGCGGCGTAACCTGGCTGTCGGGCCAGGGATGCAACTGATGCGTCACCGCAGAGCCGGGTTCCCCGCCTAGAACACCGCCGTGCGGGTGAGGCGGAAGTCGGCGTTCGCCCACGCCGCCTCGAATTGCTTGCGTGTCGTGGCGGCCTCCGCCTCCTGGCCCTGCCCTTCCAGCGCCCGGGTCAGCCCGAACAGTGCCCAGCCATTGCCCGGATTGCGGCGCAGGTCCTCGCGGTAGACGGCCTCCGCCGCCTTCCACTGCTTCGCGTCCAGCAGCGCCGCGCCCTGGTAGTGGCGCACCGGATAGAACCAGTCATTGGGCTCCGAGTACGCCAGCCGGTCGGCGGCGCGCACCGCCACGGCCCAGCGGGCCAGTGCATCAGAGCGTCCCTGCCGCTCCGCGATGGAGGCGTCGAGCACCCGCGCCGCCACGTTCAGCACGTCCTTCGCGGCGTTGTTGCCGGCCGTGAGCGCGTCGGGCACGGTCGCGCCCAGCTTCACCAGCTCCGCATGGTCCTTCCGGGCCTCGTCGAACCGGCCCCGCGCGGCGAGCGCCAGCCCATGCGCATGCAGCCACAGGCCCGTCATCACCGGGTACTTCGCATCCGGCCGCGGCTCCGCGAGCAGCGCGTCGTAGCGCCCGAAGCGCACCATCACGAGCAGCGGCTCCGCGGCGAAGAAGTCCATGCCGGGCATCGCCGCCAGCATCTCCGGGGGCAGCACGCGGGCCGACTCGCGCGCGGCCTTGAGCGACTCCTCGCCACGGCCCTCCATGGCGGCGGAGAACGAGAGGAAGCCCCAGTTGTGCGCCAGGTACATCGGGTAATAACCCAGCGGCTCCACCTGACGCAGGTAGGCCTCATCCGCCTGGATGGCGCGGCGGTTGCTCTCCGACGCCTCCGCGTACCGGCCCACGCGTTGGTAGATGTGCGCGGGCATGTGCACCACGTGCCCGGCCCCTGGCATCAGCCCCGGCAGCCGCTGCGCGGAGGGCAGCGCTCGCTCCGGATGGGACGAGGCCTCCACCGCGTGGATGTAATAGTGATTGGCGCCGGGATGCAGGGGCGCGCGCGCGAGCACCGACTCCAGCCGGGCGACGATCTCCTCCGTGCCCGGCGCTGGCTTGCCCTCCAGCGTCCACAGCTTCCAGGGGTTCAAGTCCATCAGGGACTCGGCGAAGAGCACCTGGACGTCCAGGTCGTCCGGAAAGCGCCGCGCGACATCGCGCATGGCGGCGGCATACGCCTCGTTGAAGGGCTTCATCGCCGGAGGCGGCTTCGGCTCTGGCCCCGCGTAGCGCCGGCCCAGGGCGCCGATGAGCGCCTGCTCCACCGGGGTCGCCCGGGAGGCGAGCGCCTGGGCCCGCTGCACGCCCTCCCACGCGACCCCGGCCCGCTCCGGGAGCATGGGCACGTTGTAGTTGGGGCCCAGCACCAGGGCCACGCCCCAGAAACACATCGCGCACGAGGGGTCGAGCTCGGTGGCCCGGGCGAACGAGCGCGCGGCCTCGTCGTGGTTGAAGCCATACGCCAGCCGCAACCCCTGGTTGAAGAAGGCCTGGGCCTCCTTCGACGCCGTCGTCACCGGATACGCGTGGGTGCCAAGGTTGTCGAAGAGGACCGCGCCCTTCGCGAGCGACTTCAGGCTCAGGCCTCCGGGCGGAGTGCCATGGCCTCCGTGCGCGGCGGCATCCGGGAGCGGCGGCTCGGAGGCCTCCTGGGCCCCCACCTCCCGGCCCGGAACGAACAGCAGCGGCAGCGTGAGGGCAAGGAGCAGACGGGCGCGCATGGGGGCCTCCAGCAGGGACCCTCCAACGATGGCGCCGGGTGCTCACGCGGCAAGGTCGCCGAGCGCACCGCCCTTGCGCCCGGCAACCCGGTTGCGACTACGCCTGCCCTGCCCCCAACGCGGGCGGATGTCCGGGACCGCTGCTCACGGCAGGGACGGACACCTGCGCCGACGGGAACCCCTTCCAGAGCGTCAGGCCGACGACCGCCGCGCCCAGCACCACGATGCTGGCGACGGAAGCCTCCAGGCCGTAGCTGCCGCCCGTGAGCCACTCCGCGCGGTCGTGGAGGATGGGCTGCCACCAGCCTTTGGACGTGTTGCCGCTCACGCCGAAGCCCAGGCAGCCCATGGCCCAGTTCCATCCCATGTGCACACCCACCGGCAGCGCGAGCTGCCCCGTGCGCAGGTAGCACAGGCCCAGCATCCAGCCCGCGAGGAAGGTGTTGATCATCGCCACCCCCCGCGTACTCCCGGCCATCGTGTCGTCGAAGGGATGGGCGAGACAGAAGAGGACGGAGAGCACGACCTGCGCCCGGAGCGTGCCCATGCCCCGGAGGGCCCGCTGGAAGGCGTAGCCATGGAACAGCAGCTCCTCGGCGAGCGCCACACCCAGCATCATCCAGGCGGACCTCACGAGGAGGGAGCCGTCGCGCACCGCCGCCGGCACCAGGTGGTAGCCGTCCGCGCCCCGGACCGCGAGCGCCACCGCGCCCAGGAGGACGATGCCCCCCAGCAGGCCCAGGCCGAGGTCACGGCCCCAGCGCAGGCCCCCCGACAGGCCGACGGACGCCAGGGGCTGCCGCTCCCGCCGCAGGCAGAAGGCGGTCGCGGCGAGCGTGGCCAGGAACGCGACGAAGGGCTGCATCGCGACCCGGCGCACGGCGTCGGGCAGCTTCGTCTGGAGCATCATCAGGGGCACCATCAGCGCCACCGCCAGCACGATGCAGCCGAAGGCCTTCCACCCGTTGCGCCAGTGCCCGTCAGCATCTCGAAACCACGACCGCATGGGACTCCCCTTGGGGGCAGGCGACAGCCCACCCCACCTTCACACGGACCGGCCGGGGAAGGATTGCCAGGGGAGCCCTCCGCGGCTCATCAGGGCTGCGAGAGGATGACCTCGACGCGCTCCAGGTGGTCGGCGTCGGTCAGCGCCTCCCCGACCCCGCTCCAATTGACGTGGATGGTGCCCGCGGAGGGAGGACCCTGCCGGTCGAGCACGAATCGGTAGGTGCCCTCGAACTGCGAGAACTCCTCCTCGTTCCTCTTGAGCCACACAGTCAGCGAGTCGGGCGTGCGCTCCTCCCCGAAGATGATGATGCCTTCGTCCAGGACCTGCCCGTCCCGCTCGTCCACGAGCCTGACGCGGAACCAGGGGTGGACCTCCGAGCCGCCTGACGCGGGCCGCTCCCAGCGCTGCTCCGTCTTGAAGGTGAGGTCCACCCGGGACATCTTCGCCCCCGTGTCGGGCCGGGCGCGGGCCACGAGGAGCACGCGTCGCTCGAAGTGGGGCTCGGCAGCGGTCAACGCGACGGATTCCACCTCCGTGCTCGCCGTCACCCAATCCTCAACGCCGTCACCGCGGCAGGCCGGGGCCAGCAGCAGGAGGCTTCCGAGCAGCAGGAGGGGGATTCTCAAGGGGGACCCCAGGGTTGAAGTCATGGCGCTGAGACTCCCGAGGGCTGGAGCATGAGGACCTCGATGTGATTCGGGTGGTCGCCGTCGGTCAGCACCTCCATGTCCGAGCTCCACTGGACATAGAGGGTGCCGTCCGAGGGAGGACCCTGCCGGTCGAACTCGAGTCGGTAGGTGCGCTCGAACCGCGAGACCTCCTCCTCCACGTTCACCTTCGGCTTCAGGGTCACCTCCTCGGACGTGTCCCAGTCATCAACGACGGTGGTGTGCTCTTCCACGACCTGCCCATCCTGCTCGTCCACGAGCCTGACGCGAAACCAGGGATGGACCTCCGAGCCGCCCGACGCGGGCCGCTCCCAGTGCGGCTGCGTCTTGAAGTCGATGGAGAGCAGGGAGAGCTTCGCCTCCGTGTCGGGCTTCGCGCGGGCCACGATCTGCACGCGGCGCTCGCTGTGGGGATTCTCTGGGGTCAACAGGAACATTTCGCCAGGCGTGCGCTGGGCCACCACAATGTCGTCGACGCCGCAGCCAGGGGTCAGCAGCAGGAGGCTTCCGAGCAGCAGCAGGGGGATTCGCATGGGGAGCTCCAGGGTTGTTGAAGCCGAAGTCATGGTGCGGAGACGCTCACGGTGAAGCCCTTGGGCACGTCGGACGTGTCCACCACCCGGGCCGTGGCCTGCGCCGTCCACTCCAGCTCGACCGTGCCGGGGACTGCGTCGGGCTGCAGCTCGAAGCCGACGTTCATGGGCCATTCACAGCCCGTGTTCAGCTCGCAACCCCTGGGGATGCGTCCGAACACCTCCAACGTGACCGGCCTTCCCGCCTCCAGGACGGTGGACCCATCCCAGCCAGAGCCGACCTCCTCTTCGGAGACGATCACCCGGAGCCAGGGGGTCGTCGTCTGCGCGGGGTCGTCGGGGATCCACCGCGCGGTGACGCGGGCAGTCAGCTCGCCCTCCACGGAGTTGTCCGGAGGCTTCGGGGCCGAGGCCCGGACGATGACGCGGCGGGTGGCCTTGGGCGCGGCGGTCGTGATGCGCACGGGCTCGCCGACCAACTCATTGGAGAGGACGTCGTCGGACAGGGGCTGCGACGTGGCCACCGTTCCGGCGCAGGCCATGAGCAACACCAGACGTGCCGCCCAGGAGCGCAGACCGGCGCGCGGGGACGACGGCGGAGGAAGGACTTCCGGGAAGGGGGACGGACCGGTTCGGCTCATGGGCTCTCAAGTTCCGGGAGGTTGTTTCCCGTGCGTCCGGGGCCACGCGCGGGAGTGGGAGGAAGTTGTCGCGGAGGCACGCCTAGCAAGGCAGGGGCCACGCGATCCCAGAGGGAGAGGGCGTCCACGAGTGCCAGCCATCCCTCTTGAACCTGACACTCATGTCATACGACTGCGCGTTGTCGTGTCAGGGTGTGACGACCCACGGGCAGCGGGTTCGCGCTGGCTATAGTCAGCGCGATGAGCCGTCCGCGCCCCGCGAGCCTGACCCTCGACGCGTTCCTCCCCTACCGCCTGTCGGTCGCCGCGAACGTCGTCAGCCAGCGCATCGCGCGCGTGTACGCGGAGCAGTACGGGCTGAGCACGCAGGAGTGGCGCCTCATCGCGGTGCTCGGGGAGGACGGCGAGCGCACGCAGCTGGACCTCGTCAAGCGCACGCGGATGGACAAGGTGCCCGTCAGCCGCGCCGCGCGCGCCCTGGAGGAGCGGGGGCTGGTGCGGCGCGCCAAGAACGAGCGCGATGCCCGCTCGCGGCGCCTGTCATTGACCGCCGCGGGCCGCCGCATCTACGAGCGCGTGGCCCCCGCGGCGCTCCTGGCCGAAGCCGAGGTCCTGAGCGAGCTGGAACCGGCCGAGCGCGCGGTGCTGCGCTCGCTGCTCGAACGGGTGGAGCGCACCGCCAGCCGCGTCCTCAAGCAGGCCCCCTGAGCCTTGCCGAACTGGTTTCATTTGTTACCATCTGGAGCACCATGGAAACCCTCCGCCCCCTCTCAGGCTTTGGAAACGAGCACGCCTCGGAAGCACTCGCGGGTGCGCTCCCGGTCGGCCAGAACACACCGCAGCGCGTCGCGTTCGGCCTCTACGCGGAGCAGATTTCAGGCACGGCGTTCACCGCGCCGCGCAGCGAGAACCGGAGGACCTGGTTCTATCGCCTGCGCCCGAGCGCGGGCCATCCGCCCTACCGCCAGGTGGACGCCCGCGCCCTGCGCAGCGGCCCGTTCACGGAGGTTCCCCCGTCGCCCAACCGGCTGCGTTGGAATCCGCCGCCGCTGCCCACGGAGCCGACCACGTTCCTCGAAGGCCTGTTCACGCTGGGCGGCAACGGCTCACCGGACGTTGCCGCGGGCGCCGCGATGCACGTCTACGTCGCGAACGCGTCCATGGTGGACACCGCGTTCTTCAACGCCGACGGGGAGCTGCTCATCGTCCCGCAGTCCGGGGCGCTGCGGATCGTGACGGAGCTGGGCGTGCTGGAGGTTCCGCCGGGCCATGTCGCGCTCGTGCCGCGCGGGGTCCGCATGCGCGTGGAGCTGCCGGACGGTCCGGTGCGCGGCTACGTCTGTGAGAACTACGGCGCGCCGTTCCGGCTCCCGGAGCTGGGCCCCATCGGCTCGAACGGGCTCGCGAACCCGCGGGACTTCCAGGCGCCGGCGGCGGCGTACGAGGACGTGGAGCGGCCGACGCGCGTGGTGCAGAAGTTCCAGGGGAACCTGTGGGAGACGACGCTGGACCACTCCCCGTTCGACGTCGTCGCGTGGCACGGCACGCACGTGCCGTACACGTATGACCTGGCGCGGTTCAACACCATCAACACGGTGAGCTTCGACCACCCGGACCCCTCCATCTTCACGGTGCTGACGTCGCCGAGCGAGACGCCGGGGACCGCGAACTGCGACTTCGTCATCTTCCCGCCCCGGTGGATGGTCGCGGAGCACACCTTCCGGCCGCCGTGGTTCCACCGCAACGTGATGAGCGAGATGATGGGCCTGGTCCACGGCGTCTACGACGCCAAGGCGGACCAGTTCGTGCCGGGCGGGGCGTCGCTGCACAACTGCATGAGCGCCCACGGCCCCGACCGGAAGACCTACGAGGCGGCGGTCGCCACGGAGCTGACTCCCCGGAAGATCGACAACACGCTCGCGTTCATGTTCGAGACGCGCTGGGTCATCGCGCCGACCCGCGCGGCGATGGAGAGCCCGCAGCTGCAGTCGGACTACGACGCCTGCTGGGCGGACCTCCGCAAGGCCCAGCTGCCCTCGAAGTAGGGGCTGGGGCCCCCCCCGGGCCCCTGGTTTCGCGGAATCAGCGAATCTGGAGGGGGGCGACGCAACCGGCGCCCCTCGTTCCGCGACAACCTGGAATGACCTCGATTGGCAAGCCCGGTTCGCGTCCCACCCCCCTCGTGAAGCAGGAGCCGGTGAAGGCGCCTGTCACGGCCCCGCGTCCCAACGTGGTGAAGGCCGCGGTCTCCCAGCGGATGACGGACGGCTTCGAAGTGGCGCCTCGCGCTGCCCCCGCCCGGCCCCAGACGGTGAAGGACGCGGCCGCGGCGGTTCGCGGCGGTGAGGGTGACAAGGCCGGCGCCAAGAAGGACGGCGGCGGCTTCCTGGGCGGCATCAACTCCGCCATCAAGGACATCATCAAGGACGCGGTGAAGGCGCTGACCCCGCAGGTGAGCACCAACGCCGCGGGCAACACGGTGGTGGACCTGGGGGCGGGCAACAACACCGCCACGGTGTCGCAGAACAAGGACGGCGGCCTGACCATCACGTCCGGCAAGGACACCGTGACGCTCACGGCCGAGCAGGCCAAGGGCGCCATCATCCAGGGCGGCGCGGGCGACGACTCCATCACCCTGGACGCGAGCGTCACCCAGGACCTCACGCTGGACGGCGGCGAGGGCAACGACAAGCTCGTCGGCGGCAAGGGCAATGACAAGCTCGTCGGCGGCAAGGGCAACGACACCGTCATCGGCGGCGAGGGCAAGGACACGCTCAGCGGCCTGGACGGTGACGACTACCTCGAGGGCGGCGCGGGTGATGACCGCATCCTCGGCGGCGAGGGCCGCGACGTGCTCTACGGCCTGGACGGCAACGACTACGTGTCGGGCGGCGGCGGACGCGACTACGTGGACGCGGGCGCGGGCGACGACAAGGCCTTCGGCGGCGCGGGCGATGACCAGGTCATTGGCGGGCGCGGCAATGACACCCTGAGCGGCGGCTCCGGCAATGACGCGGTGGCGGGCGGCGCGGGCAAGGACACCGTCCGCGGCGGCACCGGCGCCGACAAGCTCTACGTGGAGGAGGGCGAGAGCACCCCCGACGTGGCCAAGGGCGAGAAGACCCTTGTCGACATGACGAACGCCGACCAGCGCGGCCGGTCGGTGACGGTGTCGGGCAGCGCGGAGTTCCAGGCGCGCACGCAGTCGGACCTGGACGCGATGCGCTCGCTGCCTTCGGGCCAGGAGCTGCTGCGCACGCTGGACGACAGCGGCCACTCGACGACGATCAAGGAGACGAGCGGCGGCAACTCCGCGGGTCCCGCCAATCGCGACGACACCTGGCTCAACACGGACGGCACGCCGAACAAGGGCAGCGACGGCACGGTGAACTACAACACCACGCGCACCTCGCTGGGCACCGAGGAGTGGAAGAACCGTCCGCCCGTCGTCGGCCTGTTCCACGAGCTGGTGCATGCGTCCGACTACGCGAACGGCGTGCTGGCGCGCGGTGAGAAGGACGGCGTGAACAACCGGGAGACGTCCGCGGTGGGCCTGCCCATCGACCTGGACCAGGACCCGTCCACGCCGGACGTCATCCAGGACTCCCGCCCCGGTGAGAACGTCCTGCGCGACGAGCTGAACCTGCCCACCCGGCCGCATTACTAGCCGACGTCCGGCATGCGAGCCCTGCTCCTGGCCGGCGCCTGCGGGGCCCTCGTCATCATGGTCGGCTGCACGCGGGCGCCGGAGCGGCCCGTGAACCCGGAAGGACGACGCGTGGCCCCCTCGGATGTGAAGCCGGACGTGGAGCTGAAGGTGGAGTCGGTGGCGCGCGAGGCGGACACGCTCGCCGTCACCTATGCGGTGCACAACCGGACCGCCCGCGCGGTGCTGCTCGTGGACGGCCTGATGGACTTCGGAGCCAGCGGTCACCCCACGCTGGCGCCGGAGCGCGCCTACGTGGACCTCTCCGGTGACAGCGCGGTGCTGCTGCGCATGCTCGTGCGGGTGCCGGAGAACCTGGACGTGGAGGCGCCAGAGGTCCCCGCGGTCAGCCGCGTGGAACCCGGTGCCACGGCGTCCCGGCGCGCGGTGGTGCCGCTGCCCCTGCGCACGTCGCTCCCCTACCCCACCGGCCCCGAGCTGACGCGCGAGCTGGCCCAGGTGCGCGAGCTGCGCCTGCGCGTGGGCTACCTGCCGGACGCGGAGGGCGTGACGCTCCACGCGGGGACGGACTCGCGCGGACACCCCGTCCAGACGCCGGAGTACGGCCCGACGGTGACGCGCCAGCAGGTGCTGGACAGCGGGCCCCTGTCATTGGACGGGGTGCGGTAGTCAGTCCAGCGTGGTGCGCGAGCGGGCGATGGCCGCGCCCGCCACCGCCAGCACGAACAGGCCCAGCGCCAGCAGGTCGTCGCCCATGTCCGCGAGCACCTGCCCCTTGAGCAGCACGCCCCGCACGATGCGCAGGAAGTGCGTGACGGGGAGGAGCTCTCCCAGGAGCCGTGCCCACGCGGGCAGGCCCAGGAACGGGAAGGCAAAGCCAGACAGGAAGATGGACGGCAGCAGGTAGAACAGCGACATCTGCATGGCCTGCAGCTGGCTGCGCGCCACCGTGGAGATGAGGTAGCCCAGCGACAGGTTGCCCACGATGAACAACACGATGCCGCACGCGAGCGCGCCCCACCCCGCGGGCGTGCGCGCCATGGGCACCGAGAACAACACCCGCGCCATCAGCAGCACGACGACGGTCTGCAACAGACCCACGACGACGTAGGGCGTGAGCTTGCCCACCATGATCTCCCCGGGGGTGGCGGGCGTGGACAGCAGCGTCTCCATGGTGCCCCGCTCGCGCTCCCGGGTGACGGCCATGGCGGTCATCATCACCAGCGTCATGGACAGGATGATGCCCAGCAGGCCCGGCACGATGTGGACCGGGGAGAGGCTCTCCGGGTTGTAGCGCCGGTGCACCACCACCTCGAACGGCGGTGGTGAGGACCTTCGCGCCACCGGCCCCACCAGCGTGTGCGTCAGCGCCTCCGTGGGCAGCATCGCCACCGCCGCGAGCGCGCCCGCCGCGGCCTGGGGGTCGGACGCGTCCGCCTCCGCGAGGATCTGCGCGCGCTCCCCCTTGAGCACCCGCTGCGTGAAGTCCGGCGGGATGGTGACGGCGAGCATCACCTGCCCTCGCCGCAGCAACTGCTCCAGCTCCGCGTCGGAGCGCGGCAGGTAGCGCACGTCCACGTAGCCCGTACGCTCCATCGTCGCCACGACGGCGGCGGCCACGCTGCTGGTGTCATGCGACAGCACCGCGGCGGGCAGGTGCCTGGGGTCCATGTTGATGGCGTAGCCGAAGATGAGCAGCTGCATCACCGGCAGCAGGAGGATCATCGCGTAGGTGACGCGGTCGCGCCGCAGCTGCGTGAACTCCTTGAGCAGCACGGCCAGGATGCGCGGCAGCGAGTCCCTTTTCATGAGGCGTACCGTTCGTCGCGCTCGCGCCCCATGAGCTGGATGAAGACGTCCTCCAGGGACGGTGGGACCTCGTTCCAGCGGAAGGGCTCCCGGCGCCACGGGGCGAGGGCCCGCTCCAGCGCCTCGCGCTCGGTGCCGCTGACGTGCACGGCGGCGCCGAACGCGGACGCGCTGAGCACGCCGTCCACCTGGGCCAGCACGTGCGCCGCGCGGTCGATGCCCGGCCCCTCTCCCAGGAACGTCACCAGCCCGGAGTCCCGGATGACGGCGTCCGCCGTGCCCCGCGCGATGAGGCGGCCATACAGGATGTAGCCGATGTCGTGGCAGCGCTCGGCCTCGTCCATGTAGTGCGTGGACACCAGCACCGTGAGGCCTCCGGCGGCGAGCGCGTGGATCTCATCCCAGAACTCGCGGCGCGCGCGGGGGTCCACGCCCGCGGTGGGTTCATCCAGCAGCAGCAGCCGGGGCTCGTGCAGTGTCGCGGCGGCCAGGGCCAGGCGCTGCTTCCACCCTCCGGAGAGCGCGCCCGCGAGCTGGCGGCGGCGGTCGAAGAGGCCCAGCCGGTGGAGGGTCGCGTCCACGCGCTCGCGCCGCTGGTCAAGCCCGTGGATGCGCGCGACGAAGGCGAGGTTCTCCTCCAGCGTCATGTCCTCGTAGAGGGAGAACTTCTGCGTCATGTAGCCCGTCCGGCGCTTGATGGCGTCGCCGCGGGCGCGGAAGTCCATGCCCAGCACCTCGCCCTCGCCGCTGTCGGGCGTGAGCAGGCCGCACAAGAGCCGCAGCGTCGTCGTCTTGCCGGAGCCGTTGGGGCCCAGGAAGCCGGTGATGCGGCCCGTCTCCACCGCGATGGCGACGTCCCGCACGACGTGCCGGTCGCCAAACGACTTGTTGAGCCCGCGCACGTCGATGGCCCGCTCGCTCATCGCGCCACCCGCAGGGGGGCCTGGGGCAGCGGCGTCACGTCCATGGGCTGCCCTGGCAGGAGCAGCGTGGGCTGCGAAGGCACCGCCTCCACCAGGAACACCAGCTTCTGCCGCGTCTCCAGGCTGTAGATGATGGGCGGCGTGTACTCGGGACGCGAGGCCACGTAGTCCACGCGGGCGGTCATCCCGGCGTCGCAGCCGTCGCACGCGATGGCCACGGAGGTGCCCGGTGCGTATGTCGCCACCCGGGCCTGCGGCACGTAGAAGCGCACCTTCACCTGCGCGTCCGGGACGATGCTGACGACCGCGGCGTTGGGGGCGGCCCACTCGCCCTCCTGGAAGAGGACCTCCTCCACGCGGCCCGCGACGGGCGAGACGGGGGCCAGCTCGGAGACCTGCCGCTCCGCGGCCGTGAGGCCTGCGCGTCCGCTCGCGAGTTGGGCGCGGAGGACCTCCAGCTGCGCGCTCGCGGAGGCCACGTCAGAGAGGGCCACGTCGCGCTGGGCATGGGCCCGCGCCACGGTCGCGCGGAGCAGGTCGAGCTGCTGCGGCGTCACTGCCCCGTCCATCGCCTTCTGGACGGCGACGAGCCGGGCCAGGTCCGCGTCCGCGCGGTCCACCTCCGCCTGCGCGGCGGCGAGCGAGGCGCGCGCCCGTCCCACGTCCGAACGACGCGCGAGGAGCTGGGCCTCGGTCTGCCCCACCTGCGCACGCGCCTGGTCGGCTCGGGCCTGCCCGGACGTGGGCTCCATGCGGAACAGCGGCGTGCCTGGCTCCACGCGCTGACCGCGCACCACGGACACCTCCGCCACCATGCCGGCCACGGGCGAGGAGAGGTAGACGTTGTCGCTGACGACGTAGCCGGTGAAGCGCGGCGGCGGTTCGCGCGTGGGAGGACGTCGCAGCCACGCGATGCCGCCCACGATGACGGCGACCAGGACGACCGCCGCGACGACGGCGCGCTTCGAACGTTTTGGACGACTCCCCTGCCCCGACATCCGTGCCTCCCGACGCGGCCGTGGCCGCACATGGGATGCGCCCCTTCCCCTGCGTGGGAGGTCCACGCCCTGGGCGCGCTCCCTCGCACGGCCCCGTCCCCTGGCCCGCGCATCACGAGTCTCCTGGAGCACCCGGCGTGCCAGCCCGGGGTGCCCCGGGAGCGCGCGAGGGCGGGCCCTGCCGTGTTCGGATTTCCGGCGCCGGGCGTCGGGATTCCGGACACAGGGCGCGAGCCTTCACGTCGGGGCCCTGGCGCTCGGGGTGAGGCATCCGCCTTGCTTGGGCATAGGGTAGCGACGCACGGTCCAGGAGAACGCCTTTGCATCCCATGCCCCAGCCCACGGCCGCCGGAATCGAGCAGGTCCAGCGCGAGGCGTTCTCGCGGATGTTCCGTCAGGTGACGAAGGTGCTGGTGCTCCTGAGCCCGCTTCCGGTGGTGCTCGTGTCGCTGGGGCTCATCGGGGACACGTCCACGTGGCGTCAGTGGAGCGTGGGGGCGGTGCTCCTCTTCGTGCTGGTGGGGCTGGGCGTCGTCGCGTCGTGGCGGCGCAAGCCCGTGGTGTCGTCGGAGCCGGGCACGGTGCTGCCGCTGGTGGCGTTTCCCCTGTTCACGGTGGTGAACCTGTCGCTGGGAGGATTGGAGAGCCCGCTCATCCCGCTGGTGGTGCCCGCGACCTTCGCCACGGCGATCCTCTTTCCGAAAGCGCGTGGCCGCAGGTGGGCGGGCTACCTGCTGGGGCTGCTGGGCGTGCAGGCGGCGGTGACATGGTCGGGCGTGTTGCCGGACCTGGTGCCCCCGCTCTTCGGAGGCGGTCGACGCGCCGGGCACAACGATGCGCTCCTGCTGACGATGCTCGCGGTGACGGTGTTCCTCGTCCTATGGGCGAACTTCATCGGCACGACGTTGCGGCGAACGTTCCGGGGCATGGTGCTCACGGCACTGGACGCGCGCGACGACGTGTTGAAGGCGCACGAGGAGCGGGTGCGCTCGCTCACCACGCTGTCGGGCGAGATTGCCCACGAGCTGAAGAACCCGCTGGCGAGCGTGAAGGGGCTGGCCGCGATGATCGCGCGCGAGGTGGAGGGCCGGCCCGCGGAGCGGCTGGGCGTGCTGCGCCGGGAGGTGGACCGCATGCAGGAGATCCTCGAAGGGTTCCTCAACTTCTCCCGGCCGCTGCTCCCGCTCAACGAGGCGCACGTGCCGCTGGACGCCCTGTGCCGGCAGGTGGCGGAGCTGCACGAGGGCATGGCGGGCGAGCGGGGCGTGGGGCTGCGCGTCGTGGAAGGGCCCCGGGTGGAGGCGTGGTGCGATGCGCGCAAGGTGCGGCAGGTGATGATCGACGTCGTGCAGAACGCACTGGAGGCCGCGCCAAGGGGCACCACGGTGGAGCTCCAGGCCTGGACGACGCCAGGGGGCGGAGGACAGGTGGAGGTGCGTGACCGGGGACCGGGCGTGGCCCCCGAGGTGCGGGAGCGCGTCTTCGAGCCGGGCATCACCACGAAGCCGCAGGGCTCCGGCCTGGGACTGGCCCTGGCCCGAGCGCTGATGCGCCAGCATGGCGGAGAGCTGGGCCTGCGCGAGCGTGAAGGCGGAGGCTGCGTGGCGGAGCTGTCCCTCCCGGCCGCGCCCCCGCGGAAGGAGGCCCTGTCATGAGCGTGAAGGCACGCGTGCTGGTGGCGGATGACGACGCGGGCGTGCGCTACACGCTGCGTGGCCTGCTGGAGGACGACGGGCTGACGGTCGAGGAGGCGGTGGACGGAGAGGCCGCGCTCGCGCGACTGGACGAGGAGCCCCCGGTGGACCTGGTGCTCAGCGACCTGCGCATGCCGCGCGTGGATGGAATGGAGCTGCTGCGCCGCGTGCGGGCCCGTTCGCCCGCGCCGAGAGTCATCCTCATCACCGCGCACGGCTCCGAGCGCCACGCCGTGGAGGCGATGAAGCTGGGAGCGCTGGACTACTTCCGCAAACCCTTCGACGTGGACGACGTGCTCGCGGTGGTGCGCCGCGCGCTGGGACTGGTGCGGTTGGAGGCGGAGAACGAGCGCCTGGCGGGCGAGGTGAACCTGCTGCGCTCGCTGGTCTTCGTGTCGCCCGCGATGGCGAAGCTGGCATTGCTCATCCAGCGCGTGGGCCCTCGCGACGTCACGGTGCTCATCACCGGAGAGAGCGGCACCGGCAAGGAGCGCGTCGCCGAAGCGCTGGTGCGCGCCTCGCCGCGCGCGGACAAGCCCTACGTGCGCTTCAACTGCGCCGCGCTCGCGCCGGAGCTCGCCGAGGCGGAGCTGTTCGGCCATGCGAAGGGCGCCTTCACCGGGGCCGTGCGGATGCGACGGGGCCTCTTCCGCGAGGCGGACAGCGGCACGCTCCTGCTCGACGAAGTGGGAGAGCTGGCCCTGCCCCTCCAGGCCAAGCTCCTGCGCGTCCTCCAGGAGGGCGAGGTGCGCCCGTTGGGAGAGGACCGCGCCTTCCCGGTGGACGTGCGCGTCCTCGCCGCCACCCACCGCGACCTGCCCCAGCGCGTGGCCGAGGGACGCTTCCGCGAGGACCTCTACTACCGCCTCAAGGTGGTGACGCTCCAGGTGCCCCCGCTGCGAAGCCGCCCGGAGGACATCGCCGCACTGGCAAGGCACTTCCTCGCGCGCCACACCGAGCGCTTCCGGATGCCTCCCGTGGCGCTGACGCAAGAGCTGCTGGAGCGCCTCACGGCGTACCGCTGGCCGGGCAACGTGCGCGAGCTGGAGAACGCCCTGGAGAGCGCCGTGGTGCTCTCCGCCGACGGGACGCTGGATCCGGAGCTGCTGCCCGGAGGCCCCGAAGCCTCAGCGCCCCAGTCCCCCTCCGGCGTCACGCTGAGGGAGCGGATGGACGCGCACGAGCGCGCGCTCATCCTCGCGGCGCTCGCGGCATCGCAGGGCCAGCGCACGGAGGCGGCGCGGGCGCTGGGCATTGGCCGGGCGACGCTGCACGACAAGCTGCGCAAGCATGGGCTGCTTCAAGAGGACGAGGAGTCGGAGCGCTGAGCCGCGAAGGGCTGCGGCAGGCGGAGGCGCTTGCGGCGCACCTCAGTTCGAGCACCAGAGCCGGACCGTGCGGTCCGCGCCCAGGGTCGCGAGCTGGCCGGTCCGTGCGAAGGAGGCCCCGATGACGGCGCGGGGCCACTGCTCTTGCGAGGCGGACGTCCCGTGTCCCACCAGCCGCTCACGAACGGTGAAGCCCGAGGTCTTCCAGAGTTGCACCTCAGCCTCAAGGCTTCCGGTGGCCAGCACTGTGCTGTCCGGCGAGAACGCCGCGGCGAAGTGGGCAGCGAGTGACGCGCTCGTGTCTGTTCCAAGGCCGCGGACCTCAACCGAGGACAAGCCG
Source organism: Corallococcus sicarius (assembly GCF_003611735.1). GTDB lineage: Bacteria > Myxococcota > Myxococcia > Myxococcales > Myxococcaceae > Corallococcus > Corallococcus sicarius. Next base: position 25,628 of record NZ_RAWG01000018.1, read on the forward strand.
CTGTACCGGTTCGAGACGGCCAGCCATCGTCCATCGGGAGAGAAGTCCACCTTCGAGCCTCCCTCGTCGTAGTCCATCTCGAAGGTGTGGCTCACGGTGCCCTCGGCGATGTCGAGCAACCGGATGTGGATGCGTCCGTCGTACGCATAGGTCGCGATGGAACGACCATCCGGAGAGAAGTCAGCGACATGCGCATTCAGCGCGAAGGTCTTGAGCCGCTCATTCGATGCGACATCGCGCAGGAGGATGCGGTCCTGCTCGAGCCCCGCGGACATCTTGAAGTCCGGAGACAGGGCCTGGCCCCGAAATGACTGGAGCGCCTGTCCCGTGGTCAGGTCGTAGATGGCATCGCCCGCGAGGAGCTGGCGCTGGTCCGGGCTGAACTGCACGCGCTCGGTGGCCGGGATGTTGGAGGTCGCCACCAGGTGTTGATTCGAGGTCCGCCAGATGGCCAGTGTTCCGTTCGCAAAGCCCACCAGCAGCGAGCCGTCCAGGGAGAAGACCAGCGGCCCCTGCATGACAGGCCCCAGGGAGACGGTCCGCACGGTGCCCGGGTCCTGGACGGGATGGATGCGGACCTCGTTGCCCCAGGGGCCGCACAACTGGCCATCGCCGTTGCACCAGAAGGCACTCACCCCTACGTCGACGATGAGCTGGGTGCTGTCCTGGCTGAAGGACAGGCGGCTGACGTAGGACGTGTCCGCCTCGGTGAAGGTGTGGAGCTTCGTCCAGTCCGCCACCCGGTACACCTTCACGTCGGGGCCCACTGCCTCTGCGTAGAGCTGGCCATCCGGGGAGAATGTGCTCGCATCGTGAATCATCGACTGTTCCAGTCGCTTGACCTCCGCCCCCGTGTCGAGCCGCACCACGATGCCGCCCGAGGCCAGGAGCGCGCCGTCCCTGGACCAGGCGACCTGCCCTCCTGAGAGGAGGGGAAAGGCCCGCGATCCGGAGGCATCCCGGGCGCTCACGACGATGATGGAATGGTGCATGGAGATGGCCAGCGAGGCCCCATCAGGGGAGAAGGCCAGGGATTGGACGAGCTGCTCGTACCGCCGCTCCCAGGTGCCCAGGATGCCTCCATCCGCGACGCGATGGATGCGGACCCTGGCGAGGCTGTCTCCTTCCGTGTCGAAGCCTCCCGTGGCGAGGAACGCGCCGTCCGCCGAAAGCGCCAGGGCCGTGGTCCGGAAGGCCAGGGGTCGTTCGAGGCTCAGGATCAGCTTCAGATCCGGAAAGCTCCAGACCCGTGTCGCCGTGCGGCTGGCCGCCGCCAACCGGCGCCCGTCCTCCGAGAACGCCACGCCGACCTGCTCGCCCGGAAGGTCCCAGAGCGTCTGGATCCGGTTCCCATTCGCGGGTTGATAGAGGACGAGCTGACCCGACAGGGTGGCCACCGCCAGCACCGAGCCATCTGGCGACAGCGCGGAAGCCGCGAGGGCCCCGGCCCCGATGGCACCACAGGGGCGGAAGGGGGCCGCGCTCGACACCGGAGGCTCCTGGGCGGGTGGTGGATTCTCCGTGGGAGGGGCCGGCGGCCGCTCTTCCGTGCAAGCGCCAAGGACGACCACGGCCAGGACCGCGGCGAAGCGAACAGGATTCATCCAATGTCTCATGTGCGAAGGGTCAGGGAGCGAAGCGTGACCGGCGATGCGCATACGCGGCGTGCCGCGCCTGCCTGACAGGGCCCTTCAAATCCTACCATTCGCCGGGCTGCCCGATGAGCACCGCTCCCTGAGCGGCTCAGGGCTTCTTCTGCTTGGAGCCTTCCCATTCAAAGTGCACGGCGGGCGCCTTGACGGCCTTCGCGTCCTTCATGAGGAAGCCCTCCTGGCGCGTGCGGGCGCGCTCCAGGGCGGGCCGCAGGGACTCGGGGATGGGCAGCAGCACGCCCACCTCGAACATCTTCCCGCGACACACCGGCCTCTCGTAGCCGAAGGCGATGCGCACCGCGACCTTGTTGCCTTCCACGTGGTGGAACGCGACCGAGCGCTTCACGTTGTCGATCTGGAACCCGACGCAGTCATCGCCGGGCACCAGGATCGCCAGCAGGGCCTCCACGGTCCTGGCCTTCTTGAAGGCCGCTTCGTCGCGGACGTGCTGCTTCACGAACTCGTCCGCCTTGAGGGCCTTGAGGACGTCCTTCTCCGGGAACACATCCAGCAGGTTGAAGGCGCCCCGGTCCTTGTCCTTCGTCACGTCCTCGGTGACGTAAATGCGGATCGCATACAGCGCGCCCCCGGTGAAGCCCCCGCTGTTGTCCTCGTAGCTCACCCAGGGGCCCACGACAGAGAGCACGGTGTAGGACTGAGCGGCCTCCCAGTCGGACGTGTCCGGGGCACCCTCAGGCGGGTCCTGGGTGTCCTCCGGGTCGCCCACGAGATTCGCGAGGAAGCCCTTCTTGCGCGACTGGAGGCCGAAGACCTCCTTGCCATCGCGCAGGGCGCGCAGGTCCTTCGACGACATCTCGAACGTCACGTCGGTGCCGGTCACCTTCCACGTGAGCGGTGAAGCCTTGGGAGCGGGAGCAGGCGCGGCCGTAAGCAGCGCCATCATCACCACGGAGCTCATGAGCATGCGTGCCATTCCTCAACGAATTGCCGGGCTTCTTCTCAAAGCGCCAGGAGCACATCCACTTGCGCGCTCAGCGCGCGGGCCTCTTCGGCCCTGCCGAGCTGGGTGTAGAGCGCTACCGCGTCGCGACGCTCCTGGATTTCGCGCTGGAGGAGCGCCTCCACCGCCTCCGGGGACAAGAGCAGTCGAGGCACCTCACCACTCCCGAGTCCCCCCGCACTGCCGGCGATGCCTCCACTGACCGGAGCAGGCGCGACGCTCATGTCGGGCGCCTCGGCATTGTCGATGGCGGCGAGCGTTTCCCGAAGCACCGCCGAGGCGGGTGCATTCCGAGTGCGCAGTGCGTCTTTCAGCGCGGCACGCAGCGTTGCCTTCCATTCATCCACGGTCCTCATACGCCTCCAGGGGGGCTGAGACTGAAGCCCAAGGGGTCAAAGCGAACAGGCCGCGCGAGGAGCACGCCGCTTCTGGACGAAGGTGCTCACCGCGGCCTTGAAGCACTCTGGCGCCGTGAAGAGCAGGAAGTGAGGCCCACCCTTGACGGTGAACAGGTGGACGCCAGCCGCTTCGGGCAGGAGGCGCAGATGGGCCTGGGCGCCAGCAAGGGGCGTCTTGGGGTCCATGTCGCCCTGGAGCACCAGCACCGGCGGAAGCGTGGCGGGAGACTTGCCGAACCACTCGTCGCGCGGATAGGCCAGTGACGTTCGACCGACGAGCTGACCCGGCAGGCTGCTGACGAACAGGAACCGGGCGGCTTCTGCCTCCACCTCGGCCTTCGTGAGACCTGGCCGGGCGTTGTTCTCGGAGGCGCTGATCACCGCGACGAGCGGGATGGAGAGCGAGGCCTGCGGGAAACGGTCGAACTGGGCGCCCAGTGCCTCCAGTTCCTGCTCGACCTGCTGCAACGGCTTGAGGTCTCCGCCCTTGAGGCCCGAGAGGACGAGGGGAATCCGCGCCCGCAGCTTCGGGCTGTCCAGCAGGGCTCCAAAGAAGAGCTTCGGATGTCCCCCGGGGACGGCAGCGGACACCTTGGGATCGTCGACGAGCCCCTGCATCGCGGCGACCGCCGAGTCCCCGAGACGCGCACGGCAGGCCGGATCCGCGTCGCAACGCGCGAGCACCGCGCGGCCCACCTCGTCAACGACAGCCGAGCGATGACTGAGGTCCCATTGCTCGGTCGTCTCCGGAGGAACGAGGGAGTCGAGCACGATCCCATCCAGGCGCTTCGGCGGGGCGACCGTCATCATGCGCAACACCAGCTGCGTGCCGTAGGAGACCCCATAGAGCCACGTCTTCTGGCCGGCGGAGTAGCGCTCCATCAGCGCGCGCAAATCGTGGGCGGAGTGGGTGATGGTGAAGGCGCGGGTGCGCTTGGCATCGGACTCCAGCGCCTCGAAGCAGGTCGCCCACTCGGCGCCTTCGAGCGCGGCGCCTCCGGCGCTGTCGGCGGCCTCCTCCTTCTGGCAGAGCCGGCTTGAGAAACCCGTCCCGCGATGATCCGGGATCAGCAGGTCATGTCCCGGGAAGGAGGCCCGCAGCGTCTTCAGCAGCGGGTAGAACGAAGCCCCTGACTCGCCGGGCCCACCCGCCACGAGCCAGACGTGCCCGGCCGACCGTCCCGGAGCCGGGAACTTGCGGACGAAGAGTTCGATCTGCTCACGGCTGGGGTCCGCGTAGTCCAACGGCGCGCTGAAGCGGGCGCAGAGGGAACCGGCGAGAGCGGCATCCTTCTTCGCGTCCTGGCAACCGACGAACCCATCCGCACGGGGCGCCGTGCCTTGCTCGGCCGCGTGCGCGGGGCTGCCCAGGACGAGTGCACCCCAGAGGGCGACCACGGCTGCGAAAGTGGGACAATTCATGTTCACGCTCCGAGAAGGCCCGGGACCTTCCCAGAGAGGACCCACGAGCGCAATTCAACGCGTATTCATGGACGACGCTCCAGTCACAACAGGCCGCCTGACGCGCTGACAGTGCGCGGTCGCGAGGCTAGCGTTCGCGGATGGCCAAGACGACACCGAGCCGGACGGCGCTGAAGATCGCGCGCTTCATGGTGCTGCTGGACGCGATGCCCCACCTGCGCGACGTGCTTCCTACCGGCGCGGCAGCGACCGTCGAGCGCATCCTCCTGTCCTCGCAGGCGCTTCCAGCCCGCCAGGTCGAGGGAATGCGCAGCCCCGCGACGATCCGGTTCGCGCACCTGAGCGAGCGGCTGCTGGGACAGGGACAGCTGGTGTGGTTCGGCCTTCGCAAGCGCTGGATGGCCGAACAGGTCGAGGCCGCCATCGCTGCCGGTGCCAGGCAGCTCCTCGTGCTCGGCGCCGGGTTTGATCCGCTCGCCGCGATGGTCGCTGCACGGCACCCGGAGGTCCTCTGCCTGGAGCTTGATGCGCCCCAGACGGCGGAGCCGAAGCGGACTGGCATCCTGCGAGCGGGGCTGGCGCGCGCGAACCATCAGGTGATCACCGCCGATCTCTCCCGCCAGTCGCTGGCCGAGGCCCTGTCGCGATCGCCCTGGAACCCGGAGCTGCGCAGCATCCTCGTCGCCGAGGGACTGCTGATGTACTTGAAGCCCGCGGAGGTGAAGGGCTTCTTCAATGCCGCGCGCGCACTCACCGGCACCGGGAGCAGGATCGCCTTCTCCTCGGTGGGCGCGGACGAGCACGGGAACCCGCGGCTCGGGGTGCTGGATCGCCCCATCCGCTTCGCCCTGCGCCTGGCGGGAGAGCCGATGCACTGGGGCATCCGCCCCGCTGACGTGCCCGCGTTCCTGGGCCACCTCGGGTTCCGGGCGCTCGCGCAGCCGACCCCGGACTCACTCCGGGAGCGCCATCTTGCGCCCCTGGGGCTCCCGGACGAGCCCCTCCGGCCCTACGAGCACCTGGTGCTGGCAGAGGACGTGCGCGTCGAGAGCGCGTGACGCGGGAGGAAGCGCACGCCGTCCTCCCCTGGCACGACGACGCCGTCCGACGCTGTTGCTTGCTCCCTACTCGCCGCGCTTCTTCTTCCCCCGCGCGACTTCCGTGGCCAGGGCGTCCAGCTTCGGTGTCCAGAACGCGCGGAAGCGGTCCAGCCAGGCGTCCACCTCCGCCAGGGGCGCGGCGTCCACTGCGTAGAGCCGCCGGGCGCCATCCACCCGCACCGTCGCGAAGCCGTTGTCCCGGAGGACCTTCAGGTGCTGCGAGACGGCGGACTGCGTGATGCCGAACTCGCGCTGCACCACGGCCACGACCTCGCCCGAGGCGTGCTCGCCTTCCGCCAGCAGCTCCAGGATGCGGCGGCGGACCGGATCTCCGAGGACGTCGAAGGCGTGCATCAGCCTCCTGTATAGAACGCGGCCGTGCGCTCGGCCATCCCTCGGGCCACGTCCGGAACCTCTCCGGCCGCCACGTGGGCGTCGGCCCAGGACTGGGCGCTCGCACGCATGAAGGCTTTCGCCTCGTCGGAAGCGCTCCAGGAGGCAGCGGCTTCCGCGGCCACGTCCTTGCCTGTCTCGAGGTATTGGCCCAGCCCCAGGAAGCTCAGGTCCCAGCCCACGCCCGTGGCACCCGGGCCGAACTGGCTCCAGAACTGTTCGACGTCCGCGGCGTGCACGATGTGCTCGAGCGTCAGCCGCGTGCCCTTCCCTTCCGGCGCCATGCGGACGGTCACCCAGCTCATGCCGCCGTTCATCTCCCAGGTGAGATCAAACGCCGTGGGCCGGTCGCAGCGCGTGATGGTCCCTCCCGCGTTCCCCTTGAGCTGATAGCGGCCGCCCCGCTGCAACTGCCCCTCGATGGGCATGAACCAGCGTGGGATGCGCTCGGCGTTGGTGACCGCGTCCCACAGGTCCTCGATGTCGGTGGAATAGACGCGGTGTGCGACGACCACGTGGGCCGGCTTGCCTTCGTGCTCGCGCTCGACGCATGCGCGGAACTCGGCGCCAATGAGCTTGTGAAGCATGTGTGGACCTCCTGCGTTCACGAAGTCACTACAGCCGGGGCTCATATTAGTCAATTCTAATATACCCATCCTCCCAGCGCCATCACCGAGCCACGGACCGTGCATGGGTTTGACAAAACCGGCCAAGTCGGATTTCCCTCTTTATCATGAACTTCAAAAACCCGGTGTTTGGAGTGGTGGCGCTGGCCCTCTCCGCCTGTGGCGGCGAGGCGTCCGTTGACGACGGCGCGGTGGGCTCGACCGAGCAGGCGGCGTTCTCGGGGGTGAATGGCACGGTGTGCGAGGAGAGCCCGTACAACTGCAAGCTGCGCCCCTCCGGTGGCAACCGCGTCCTCACCAATGATCCGGACGACGACGACTCCTGGGCGCTCTACACGGGCGGGCCCGTCCGCGACGGCAACGGCACCGTGGTGGGCATCTCCACCCGGACGAGCGCCACGTTCAACCATGGCCAGACGCGCACCTTCGCGGGCGAGCTGCATGCCTTCGCGGTGTCCACGTCCAACTCCAGTGCGGGCTGGCTCCCCATGTCCGCCATCAAGGGCCGCACGTCCTTCGAGGACAAGGTCGGGCACGTCTCCGCGCTGAGCTCCGGCCTGTCCAAGATGGCGTGCTACGCGGTGCGCAACTGGCACGACACCAACCTCGAGTTCAAGAAGGTCGTCTACGACAGCGACGCGACCCACGAGCGCGCCGGGGACTACCTGCCGCTCGTGCGAGCCAATGGCCTGCGCTCGGCGAACCTCACCTTCAACGTGCCGGGCTTCGGCCTGGGCGGCGTCGCGGTGGACCACTTCCCCGCCGGCACGAAGTTCCAGCGCCTGGACGTGCCCACCAACTCCGGCGCCCCGTCCATCGACATCCCGCTCTGGGTCCAGGACAGCGTGGGCCGCTACCGCCAGCAGTCCGGGACGATGAAGTTCATCTACGGCTACGTCATCGCCGCGACCAGCACCCGCCGCAACGGTTGGATGGCGTACGACGCGCTCGAGGTCAGCTCCGGCTGCCCCTGAAGCCCGTCCGTCATGGCGTGAGGACGAGCCACCCGAGCGCCTCCCGCAGTCGCTCGGGCATCGCCACGGCCTTGCGCGTCTGGCGGTCCACGAAGACGTGCACGAAGTAACCGTGGGCCGCCGCCTCTTCCTCACCCTCCTTGAAGAGCGCGATGCCGTACGTGACGGAGCGGTTGCCGAGCTTGTCCACGCGCAGCCCCGCCCGCAGGCGGTCGGGGTACGCGAGCGGCGCGTGGTAGCCACACTTCGACTCCACCACCAACCCGATGACGCTCCCCGCGTGGATGTCCAGGCCGCCCTCGTGGATGAGGTAGTGGTTCGCGACGGTGTCGAAGTAGCTGTAGTACGTGACGTTGTTGATGTGGCCGTACAGGTCGTTGTCCATCCACCGCGTGGTGATGGGCAGGAAGTAGCGGTAGCGGTCGGCGGTCTCGGTGTTGGACACGGTGGGCTCCGGGCCTTCGTCGGTTACCAGTAGCGCAATGCCTGGCGGAACAGGTCGGTGAGCACGGGCCGGGTCATCTCCCGGGGCGCGTTCTGGAGCAGGCGCTGCTGCGGGAAGGCGCCCTCCGTCAGCGCCGCCACGTCCGCGTCGGTGTACCCCACCCCACCCAGGCCGTTGGGCATGCCCACCGCGCGCATCACCTCCACCAGCCTGCCCGCGAGCACCTCGCCCGCATCCCCAGGCCCCGCGCCGCGCAGGTCCGCGCCCAGGTAGCCCGCGGCCTCCAGGTGTCGCTCGGGGTTCGCGGTGGCGGTGTAGCGGAACACGGCCGGGGCGTTGACGATGACGGCCATGCCATGCGGCACCAGCGCTTCGTCGTCCGGATAGCCGCCCGATGGCCGGAAGTCACGCACCCGCCCGGCCACGGCGTAGGCCATGCCGTGCGGCGCGTGCACACCGGCGTTGCCGAACGCGATGCCCGCGAGCGTGGCCGCCCACATCAACTGCTCGCGCGCCTCCGCGTCCCCCGCGTCCTTCACGCCGCGCTCCAGGTACAGGCCCATCAGCCGCAAGGCCTCACGGCAGCCCAGGTCGCTCCAGGGGTTCGCGCCCTGGCTCATGGGCCGCAGGCTCGGCCGCGCCGGCGCGGGGCGGCGCACGTACGGCCGCGCCGTATAGGACTCCAGCGCATGGGACAGCACGTCCAGCCCGCTGGCGGCCACCACCTCGCCGGGCAGCGTCGTGGTGCAGTCCGGGTCGATGAGCGCCTCCGTGGGCCGCAGCGCCGGTGACGCGATGCCCGTCTTCGCCGAGAGGGAGAGCAGGTCGAAGATGGTGATGCCCGTCACCTCGCTGCCCGTCCCCGACGTGGTGGGGCACGCGAGGTGTGGCTTGAGCGGACCGGGCACCGGCCGCCCCTCCCCCACCGGCGCGTTGACGTAGGCCAGGAAGTCCGCCGGATGCGTGGCGTAGAGGTTCGCCGCCTTGCACGTGTCGATGACCGAGCCCCCACCCAGGGAGACATAGCCATCCGGCCGGAGCTCCGAGGCGAAGCGCGCCGCGTCCAGGAAGGACTGGTCCGTGGGCTCGACGTGCACGTCCGTGTACACGGCCACGTCCAGCCCGGCGGCGAGCAGCGACTGGCGGACCTTCTCGAAGTGCGGCAGCCGCGCCACCCGCGCGTCGGAGAACAGCGCCACGCGCGTCATCCCCAGCGCCCGGGCGCGGTCGCCCACCTCCGCCAGACACCCCCGGCCGAAGGTGATGCGTGAGGTGTCCACGGTGAAGGCGCCGTCGCAGCCTTCACCGACAGCGGGATGGTGGCAGCAGCCCATGGCGTCGTTCCTCCGGATCCGTCCCACCGCAATCTACAGGGACGTGACAGGCGCGAGCGCACAGGATGTCAGGGTTCGTGCGGAACGACAGAAGCCGGAAGGCCGCATGCGCTCGCGGCTCCCGGCCTCAGGCGTGAAGGAACCTGACGGTTCGGATTACGGGCAGGCTCAGGCGGACCCTACCCCCGCCCCTCTGACAGCCTCATGTCAGGATACAGCACGCCTCAGCCGTGCTCCGGAGGCCCTGGCGGCAGCTCCACGACGAACCTCGCCCCCTGCCCCGGCGCGCTCTTCACGGAGATGCATCCCCCGTGCGCCTGGACGATCTGCCGCGTGATGAAGAGCCCCAATCCCAGCCCGCCATAGTTGCGCGAGGCGGCGCGCTCGAAGCGCTCGAAGATGCGGCCCTGGGCCTCGGGCGCGATGCCCATGCCCTCGTCCTGCACGACGAGCCGCGCCTTTCGTCCCGCCTCTCGGTCATGACACACCACCTCCATCCGGATGGCCCGCCCCGCGCCGTACTTCATCGCGTTGGTCAGCAGGTTGAACATCACCTGCTCCATCCGCAGCCGGTCCCACCGCCCCCAGACGGGCTCCGGGGCCACCAGCGCGAACTCGCAGCCCGTCTTCTCGAACTGCTCCGCCAGGTGGCTGGCCACGCTCCGGGCCACCGCCACCAGGTCCATGGACTCCAGGTGCAGGTCCAGCCGCTGCTCGTTGATGCGCGTGACGTCCAGCAGGTGCTCCACCAATTCCGACAGCCGCTGGAGCTGGGAGCCGAAGACCTCCAGCATCCGCGACACCTTCTCCGTGGGCAGCGGACGGGCGGCCGTGAGGGCGGACTCCAGCTGCTGCACGCGCAGCTTCATGGAGGTCAGCGGGGTCTTCAGCTCATGGGAGGCGATGGACAGGAACTCATCCCGCGCGCGGATGGACTCCTGCGCCGAGCAGTAGAGCTGGGCATTGTCGATGGCATTGGCGGCCCGCCGGCCCAGCTCCTCCGTCAGCGCCAGCTCCGCCTGCGCATACGCCTGCCCCGGGCTGGGGGAGACGAGGAACAGCACGCCCAACGTCCGGCCCCGCGTCTGGAGGGGCACGCCGAGCGAGGGCCGCCCCTGGAGCGTCCGCACCACGGCCCACCGCTCCTCCGCCAGCGCCGCGGAGTCCAGCAGGCCCCGCGAGTGGCCAGACGCCTCCGACCTGCCGGTGGCCAGGACCCGGGCAGGGCCTCCCTCGCCCTCCAAGACAGGCGGGTGGCGCTGGAGGAACTCCCGCACGGCCGCCACGCGGGCCGGCGAGCTGTCCGCCACCGCCACCGGCCGCAGGGACTCGCCCCCGTCCGTCCTCACGAAGACGACACACAGGTCCGCGAGCCCCGGCACCGCCAGCTCGGCGACGCGCTGGAGCGTCGTCTCGTAGTCGAGCGAGGTCACCAGCTCGCGGCCCGCCTCGGCCAGGAAGCGCTGGGAGCGCTCCATCCGCTTGCGCTCGGTGATGTCGGTGGCGATGCCGCAGAGCGCATAGGCCTCGCCGGTGGCGTCGAAGAGCGGGAACTTCTGCGTGAGGTGGATGTGCATCCCGTCGTCGTGCGCGACCCGCTCCTCCACCTCCACGGCGGCGCGGGAGCGGAGGACGCCCTCGTTGGTGTGGTGCAGGGCCTCCGCGATCTCCCGGGGGAAGACGTCGAAGACGGTCCGGCCGGCCACCTGTTGCCGGGTGCGGTGGAAGAGACGCTCCCACTCGCGGTTCACGAAGATGAAGCGCTCCCGCGTATCCAGCAGGAAGCAAACGGTGGGCGCGTTGTCCAGGATGGCGCGCAGCCTCCGCTCGCTCTCGAGGAGCGCATCCTCCACCCGCTTGCGTTCGGTCACGTCGATGAGCACCGCGAGGGAGCGGACCACCGTGCCAGAGGCGTCCCGCTCCGCGATGGCGGACAAGAGGACGTCCATGCGCTGCCCGCCCTTCTTCACGAGCTGATACGGCACATCCCAGCAGCCCCCCGTCTTGAAGTACGCGGGGAGGACGACCTCACGGGCGTACCGCCGCGACTCGGGCGTCAGGAACTCCACCGAGTCGCGCCCGAGCACCTCCTCGCGCGCATAGCCCATCTTGTTCAACCAGCAATCACTGACACTGATGAGCCGCCCCTGCCGGTCGATGGAGTGCATCATCACGGGGGTGTTGTTGTAGAGCGAGCGGTACTTCTCCCACCCCGCGCGCATCGCCGCATCCATGCGCTTGTGTTCGGTGACGTCGGTGAAGAGGGAGACGGCGCCACGCAGCCTGCCGGCCTCGTCGTGGACCGGCCTCGAGTTCACGAGCAGCCAGGCCCCCGCCGGCCTCTGCGCGTTGCGCAGGAAGAACTCCGCGCGGACGACGGATTCGCCACGCAGGGCCCGGGCGATGGGCAGCGAGTCCGCCGGATGGGGCGTCACCTGATCCGCCAGGTAGATGCCGAAGTGCTCCGGCCACCGGGAGACGGGCACACCCACCGCCCCCATGCCCAGGATGTGCTCCGCCATCGGGTTGATGAGCACCAGCTGATGGTGCTCGTCCACCACGAGGACGCCCTCCCCCATGCTGGCGAAGACGGACTCGAGGATGTGGCCGTGCCCTGGCGGAGCCCCGCCCAGGGTCGGATGCGCCGGGCTGTCGTGCAGGCGAGCCATGGGTCCGGGAAGAGCAGCCTGGGCCCTTCCGCCTTCAACGATGGTGGCGCCTCCGCCTGCCGCCAACCCGTCCGCCCGGCCCCAACCCCCGGGCGTCGCCTGGCGGCGCGCTGTCGGGCCGGCCGCGTGGGAGCCCCCACACAGCCTGGGAGGCGGGCCCCGTGTGGCTCAGCGCGGCAGGGAGCGGACAGGGTGCGTCAGACATGCCAAACCAGACCGCGTCACCCGAGGGGACCTTGTCTGGGATTCAGCGGCGGCCCGCATGTGACAATGCCGTCAAACTCCAGATGCCCGGGACGCAAAATCACGGCCCCCATGGAAGAACCGTCCCTCCATTGACAGGAGTTGATTGCAGGATTTACAAGCATTCAGTTACTTGCGGAGAGATGATCGTCTTTCATCAGAAGGCCACCGGGTCGCACGCGAACGCCAGGTGAGGGGTTCGCGGATGAGGTCGGTGTCGTAGTGCGGCGGGGAGCGCGTCGTTGACGGACGCGTACGAGCACTGAGCCATCCCAAGGAGCACCGACATGCGAACGTCTTCGTCCTGGCGCGTGAAGTCCTGGCGTCCCCTCTCTGCCCTGGCACTGGGTTGCGCCCTCCTCCCACCGCTGAGCGCCATGGCGGCCCCGGCGTCCGGAGGCACGCCGCCACCGGGCACCTCGCGTGAAGCGGCGTTGCCGCCGGCGAAGCTCGTCATTGAGCGGGCCCCGGGCCTCACCTCTGGGGCAGGCCGCTCCTCGCTGGTCACCGCGTCCGGGCTCGTCTTCCACCGCACCGTGCGTCCCGTCTCCTCGCTGCGCACCGTCACCGTCCCGGGGCCCGCCGTCCAATTGCACGTCTGGCGGGAGCAGCAGCCGGATGGCACGCGCCAGGACTTCATGGCCTACACGCGCGGGGGCACGGAGCTGCTCGGGCGGGTGCGTGAGACCCAATACAGGGTGCGACTGGAGGGAGCCGGGTTTGATCCGCTCCAGGGCGGACAATCCCAGACAGGCAACCTGCTGGCCGCGGACGCGGGCAACACCCTGCACCTGGTGCAGTTCCTGGGCACGCCCCTGCCCGGGTTCCACGAGGCCGTCGAGCGCGAGGGGGGCAAGGTGTTGCGCTTCCTCACCGACCACACCTTCCTCGTGGAGATGGACGGCGACACCCACAAGCGCGTGGCGGACCTGCCCTACGTGCGCTGGGTGGGGCCCTACCATCCCGAGTACCGCCTGGAGCCGGTGCTGCGCGACGCGCTGCTGGGCCGCGCGGCGCGGCTGCCGGACACGCAGCGCTACTCCCTCATGCTGGGGGAGCGCGGCGCCGCGCGACAGGACGCCGTGGTGAAGCGGGTGCGCGCGGTCGGCGGCCGGGTGGACCTGGTGGAGCCGGGCGGCCTGCGCGTGGAGGCCACGCTCACGCATGAGCAGCTGGCGCAGGTGGTGCGCGCCAACGAGGTGCAGTTCGTTGATCGCTGGGGTGGCCCCGGCGAGGTGGACATGGACATCGTCCGGGAGCTGGGGGGCGCCAACGCGCTCCAGTCGCTCAAGGGGTGGACGGGCCAGGGCGTGCGCGGGGAGATCTTCGACACCGAGCTGCGCACCACCCACCAGGAGTGGGCCACCCCGCCCATCATCCACAGCACGGGCACCACCGGGTCGCTGCACGGCACCAGCTGCTACAGCAACAACTTCGCCCGGGGCGTGGACCCGGCCGCGCGGGGCATGATTCCGAGCGGACAGGGCATCTTCTTCCTCTACAGCGAGTCCACCCAGTTCGGTGGCGCCAAGTCCCGCTACGACATCAACCAGGAGCTCATCAACCCCGCGGGCCCGTACCGCGCGGTGTTCCAGACCTCCAGCGTGGGCAGCGCGCTGACGACGTCGTACACCACCGTCTCCGCGGAGGTGGATGACTACCTCTTCCGGCACCCCATCCTCAGCACGCAATCCCAGAGCAACGCGGGCAGCCGGCAGTCCCGCCCGCAGGCCTGGGCGAAGAACATCGTCTCGGTGGGCGCCTTCCAGCACCTCAACACCCTGTCGCGCGCGGATGACCGCTGGGGCTTCAGCGGCAGCATCGGCCCGGCGCAGGACGGCCGCATCAAGCCGGACCTGTCGTACTTCTACGACTCCATCCGCTCGGCGAGCGGCGGCTCCAACACCAGCTACACGGAGTTCGGGGGCACCAGCTCCGCCACGCCGCAGACGGCCGGCCACTTCGGCTTGCTGTTCCAGATGTGGCACCAGGGCGTGTGGGCGGGCTACGGCAACAAGGCGGATGTCTTCACCAGCCGCCCGCAGATGGCCACCGCCAAGGCGCTGATGATCAGCCATGCGCACCGCTACAACTGGTCCGTGGGCGGCGCCAACGCAGACATCGACCGCAACAAGCAGGGCTGGGGGAACCCGGACGTGAAGCGCCTGCTGGACCGCGCCGCCGTCACGAGCATCATCGATGAGACGGACGTGGTGACCCCGTTGGGCGTCAGGACCTACAGCGTGAAGGTCGCCTCCGGCCAGACGGAGCTGAACGTCACCCTGGCCTACACGGACCCCATGGGCACGGTGGGCGCGGCCCAGGCCCGCATCAATGATCTGTCCCTGCGCGTGACGGACCCCGCGGGCACCGTCTACTGGGGCAACAACGGCCTGAGCGCCGGCAACTTCTCCACGCCGGGAGGCACGTCCAACAAGGTCGACACGGTGGAGAACGTCTTCCTCGCGAATCCCGCGGCGGGCCTGTGGAAGGTGGAGGTGCTGGGCGACGAGGTCATCCAGGACAACCACCTGGAGACGGCGGCGGTGGACGCCGACTACGGCCTGGTGGTGAACGGCGGCACCCTGCTGGTGGGTGACGTCTCCGGCAATGGCTGCATCAACGAAGAGGACCTGAACCTCGTCACCGCTTCCATCGGGCAGCTCGTGCCGCCCGGCAACCCCGCATACGACCTGGACGTCAGTGGCCGCATCGACATCTACGACCGGAACATCATCCTCCAGAACTATGGGAAGGGCTGCCCGTAGCGCCGGGCTCATCCCAGACAGTGTCAAAGAGTGTCCCCCGTCGTACCGCTGCATGTCGTTGGTTCCTCTGACTCCCAGGAGCTCATCCCATGCGTACTGAATCGAAGCGTCGTTTCCTGTCCAAGGCCGCCGTCGCCCTCGCCTGCGTCGGGGGGCTGGCCTCCAGCACCGCCCTGGCCGACGAGCACGTCCTCATCCTGCTCGACAAGACGGGCAGCATGGGCGGCACGTCCGTCCCCGGCCTGACGCGCCTGCAGGTGGCCAAGGCGCGCATCGACGGCTATCTGCAGATCATCCCCAGCGTGCCGACGAAGTATGCGTTCTGGACGTTCGACAACGCCGGCCCCACGCAGGTCATCAACTTCGCGGCCAACGCGACCCCGGCGCAGATCAGCGCGGCCGTCAACGCGACGACGCTGGGCGGCAACACGCCGCTGGCCGGCTCCGTGTGCTCGGCCGTGGACGCGCTCATCAACTTCCTGCCCAACCAGTTCCACACCAAGCGCGTCTACCTGGTGACGGATGGCGACGAGAACTCCACCCCCGCCCTGAACCAGTGCGCTGGCACATGGAGCGTGGGCGTCTGGCCCACCCTGGACGTCGGCAGCTGGCAGGCGAAGGTCCGCAACAAGGCGTGCACGGGCGACGCCAACTCGGCGGGCCCCTGCGGCGTCTTCGTGCCGCCGTACCCCCCGGGCCTCACGCTGGTCGCCGACGTGGACTTCCTCTTCACGGACAACATCCCGCTCCAGGGCGACTACGAGGGGCGTGAGCCGGGCGAGGGCCAGACGGTGCGGGTCCCCTACGAGGCCGCCCCCAGCGCGGCCACCGAGGTGCCGTTCTTCTCCGGGCTGGCCCAGGCGACCCGCGGCCGCTACGCGGGCGTCACGCAGAAGACCCCCGCCACCCAGGCCACCCCGCTGCCCGGTGACGCGAACCTGGACGGCTGCGTGAACGTGACGGACCGCACGCAGGTGCTGAGCCAGTACGGCCAGAAGGTCCCGGTCGGCACGGGCGCCGACTTCAACCGCAGCGGCGTGGTGGACACCGGCGACTACCAGACCGTGGTGAACAACTTCGGTCGCGGCTGCACCACGCTGAGCGAGTAGCAGCACCCTGCCATGACGCCGGGCGCGGCTCCCTCCGCGCCCGGCCGTGACCGCCCGGCGGCCCGGCATGACCTGGAGGGAGCAGGGCGGATGCCCGGGGTGGCTCACGCATGATGATTCCCGCGTTGTCGAGCGTCCGGGGCCTGTTGCTCGCCCTCCTGATCACCGCCTGCGCGTCAGGGGACTCCCCGGAGGAGCCCCGCACGGACGCGGGCCTCCAGGACGCGGGGCCAGGGGACGCGGGGCTCCCGGACGCGGGAGTGGAGGACGGCGGGACGGCGGGCGACGCCGGGACGTGTCTGGACGACAACCCGTGCACGGCGGAGTTCCTGGACGACGCCGGTGTCTGCGTGTTTCCCGCTGCCCCGGATGGGACGGCCTGTGGCGACGGCGACGTCTGTACCACCGGGGACCGCTGCCTGGCCGGCGTGTGCCGGGGTGAGCCCTCCTCGCGGCCGCCCGCGACCCACGGCACGGCGTGGAGCCTTGGCACGGCCCCGGCCGAGCGCGCCGCGACGCCGCTGGAGGGCCTGGCGGAGTTCGTGTCCGACGACCGCCTCCTCTTCGGCGACCGGCTGGGTGGCAGCGGCCTGTCGGTGTCGCTGGTGCGCGTGACACCCGAGGGCCTCCAGCGCCTGGACCATCGCGTCCTCGACGTCCGCGTCGACCGCTTCTTCGGCGCCACGGACTGGTCCGACCGGTTCCTCACCTTCTTCCTGCCCCTGGGCCCGGACCGCGTCGTCGTCGTGGGCACGCGGCAGCGCCTGGAGCTGCTGGGCCTGGAGGGCGACCGCATCACGACGCTGTCCCAGCTGCCGCTGCACTCGAGCAGCAACAGCATCCTCGCGGGCGCGGGACGGGGCGCCCACTTCTGGATGTGCAACGGCGGCGCGGTGACGCCCTACCGGGTGGAGGCCGACAACGCCCTGGTGGCGGACACCACGCACGTCCTCCAGCTTCCCGGCACCTGCAACTCGATGTCCGTGTCCGAGGACGGCAACACGCTCTGGGTCGGGACGACGCGCGGGCTGGTGCCCGTGGACGTGACGAACCCCGCGGAGCCGGTGCTGAAGCCCGCGCTGCTCGGGACCCTGTCCCTGTTCCGCGCGCAGGTCCACGGCACGTACGTCGTGGCGCACGAGCTGCTGCGCTACGGGCAGCTGGGCCGCATCCTCGTGTACCGCCTGGACGACCTGGGCGGCTCGGCGACGCCCACCCCGGTGAAGTCCTTCCTCCCCGTGGAGGGCACGGTGCGCTGGGAGCGCCCCGTGGGCTTCGTGCTCTTCAAGGACGACCTCCTGGTGCAGTGGGTCCGCCTGAACGGCACCACGCGCTCCTACGTCGTGGAGCGGCATGCGCTGAGCGCCGGGAGTGTGTCGTCCCCGGTGGCCATGCTCCCCTTGCGTCAGAGCGAGGAGGTGGGGCTGCACATCTCTCCGTTCCTGCTCGCGGGGCGGGGACGGCATGCCGTCCTGCAACCCTGGCGGCGCGTGGTCGCGCTCGAGGGCCCGGATGCGCTGCGCTTCCAGACGGGCATCCACCATGGCTCCTTCGAGCGCGTGCAGGTGGCCGCGGATGGCACCCTGCTGGCGGCGGGGCCCTTCGGGGCGCACCGCGTGGACCTCCGCGACCCGAGCGCCCCCGGGGTCCTGTCAGGGGGCACGACGCTCCCGGCGGACACGCAGCGGCTGCGGCTGGCGCCCGCGCATCCGGGCGCGAGCACCCGGGAGCTGGTGACCCTGCCCGCGTATGGCGCCAACGTGCACCAGGAGGCCGGCACCGCGGTGCTGAGCTGCCTGCGTACTACCCCCGGCGGCCCCGGCGGGCTCCTGGAGCCGGAGGGCCAGGTGCGCCTCGCCGGAGGCCCGGCGGTCCTGGCCTCCGCGAAGGGACAGCTCCTCCAGGCCGCGCCCATCACCGGAGGAGGCTTCACGCTGCGGCGCTTCGCGCTGGACGGCGCCTGCACGGGGCAGGCGCTCGCGCCGGCCGCCGAGCAGACCCTCTCCGTGGATCCGGCCTCGTCGGAGACGCGCAAGGGTTATGCGCTGGCGCTGGATGGCGAGCGGTCCGAGCTGCTGCTGGGCGAGATGCACTACCTCACGCCGGACAAGCCTGCCCGCATCCCGCTGCTCTGGCGCTCCTGGACGGGCGAGGGCACGGCGGCCACCGGCGAGCTGGCCGGGAGCACGGATCAATTCACGGCCCTGGCGCTCGCCAAGGGGCGCGGGCTGGTCATCGAGAACGGCCGGGAGGTCTACATGCTCGAGCGAGAGGGGACGCGCATCGTCACCCGGGCCCACGTCAACCTGGCGGAGCGGACGGGGCCGGTGGACGTCTCGCGCATCCTCGCCTTCGACGGCGCGGTGGCGTACCTGGCCATCTCCACGGTCCCCGCGGGGGTGCTCGCGCTGCGTGCGGACGACCTCTCCGAGCTTGCGCGCTACCCGACGCCGGCCCCCGTGCGCTCCCTGACGTTCACGGACGGGTGGCTCGTCTTCGGGATGAACGAGGCGCTGACGGTGGCCTCACCCGTGTGCCCCGTGCCCCGGGTGCCGCAGGCCCGGTAGGCGGGCTCAGGCCGCTTCGAGCCCGCGCGCCCCGTCCCAGTCCTCCACCTCGTAGAGGAACTTCGTGCCGCCGCGCAGCTTGCGGTTGGCGGACGTGCTCTGGACGAAGACGACGTACTTCTCCAGGCTCGCGGGCCGGATGCGCACCGTCTCTCCGGGCGGCAGGCCGAGCATCTCCCGCGCCCGCTCCCCGCTGTAGAGGTCGCCAGTCTTGCGGTCCATCAACACCACTTCCTTGCGGCCCTGGATGGTCTCCGTCTTGGTGAACTCGTAGAAGCCGCGCCCCGTCTTGAAGCCCAGGCCGTTCTCCGTCACGAACTCCTTGATGGCGCTGTCCCCATCCACTTCCAGCACCTGGAAGCGCCCGGGCGGCACCGCGCGCAGGTCCGTCGCACCGAAGAGCGTGGACGTGGCCCGCTTGAGCATCGTGTTGAACATGGCGTTCAACCCACGGTTCATGCGGCCTTCGCGAGACACCTCCGCTTCGTACGCCTGGAGTTGCGCGTCCGAGGACTGCTTGTAGCAGACGGCCAGCAGCATGTCGGTGATGTGTGAGAACTGGTCCAGGCTCAGGTGGAAGCCGCCGGACTTCTCCGCCAGCTCCTTGTAGAACGCCGTCGCGTGGCGGCGGTTCAGCGCCTGCACCCCGTAGACAGGCACCCCGCGCTTCCCCAGCGCATCCACCTCCTTGCGCCAGTCCAGCTTCTTGGGGTTCTGGGCCGGCCCATGCGGGACGTCGTCTCCAATGAGCACGAACGCCTTCGTGTAGCCCTCCGTCCACGACAGGCTTCGCGCCTCGTGCAACACCAGCTCATAGCACTCGGGCGCGTCTCCGCCGCCCGTCTGTCCCACCTTCTCCACGAAGCGGGTGATGGCCTTCGCGTCATCCGTGAGATCCAACGCCTTCGTCACGTAGGTGGAACCCGCGTCACAGTAGTCGCCGTGCGCGATGATGCCGATGCGGATGCCCGGAATCTCCTTCGTGAGCCGGGCCACCGCGCTCCCCAGCTTCTTGCGCACCTGCGCGAGGCACGGATACATGCTGCCCGTGGTGTCAAAGCTGAAGACGACCTCGACGCGGTTATCAATCACAGACGTGCTCATGGCGCTTGAACCCCCTCGTTCGTTCCTGGCTGCGACATGAAGAAGAGTACCCGGGGGGTCTGACATGGGACGGGGCCCCTGGAGGCGCGTCCTGGGGCCTTCCAGGGGCCTTCCTGGGGCCTTCCAAGCGCCCTCGGCGACGGGCTGGGAAACGGGCTTCGTCCCCACCCCGCATCCCCCCGGAGTCCTCCACGGGCACAAGCCTGGAAACGTCCATCTTCCTTGAAATGCTCGACTCTGAAAGCGGCAGTGTGAGATCCCCTCGCCCGTCTTTCCCCCCAAGGAGTCCGAAGTGCTTCGACACGCATCACGATGGGTCACGACGCTGGTAGTGGGTTTCACCTGGGTGCAGGCGGGCTGCGGTCCGTCACAGCCGCCGGCCCCTGAGACACCGCGCACCGAGGAGACCGCGCAGCCGCTGCTGGCGGGTGAGCGCTCCCTCTTCGATGCCTCCGCGGTGCCGGCCGTGGCGGCCGCGAACGACAGCTCCGCGGTGGAGCTGGGCATGCGCTTCCGCAGCGACGCGCCCGGGCAGATCAAGGGCGTGCGCTTCTACAAGGGCGCGGGCAACACGGGCACGCACACCGGCAGCCTCTGGTCCGCGACGGGGTCGCTGCTGGCCACCGCCACCTTCCAGGGTGAGACGGCCTCGGGCTGGCAGGAGGTGCGCTTCGCCACGCCGGTGAACATCACGGCGGACACGAACTACGTCGTCTCGTACCACGCGCCCGCGGGGCACTACGCGGCGACGAGCAACGGCTTCACGTCCTCGCTGGATGTGCCGCCCCTGCACGCGGCGGCGAGCGCGGCGGGCGCGGGCAACGGCCTCTACCTCTACGGCGCGAGCGGCTTTCCCACGGACACCTTCCAGGCCACCAACTACTGGGTGGACGTGGCCTTCCAGCCCAATGACACGACGCCCCCGACGGCGCCCACCAACGTGACGGCGACGCCCAATTCGTCCACCGCCATCGACCTGACCTGGTACGCCTCCGTGGACGGCTCGGGCGAGATGCAGGGCAACGCGCGCGCGCACCTGGTGTACCGGGGCAGCCAGCTCATCGCGGAGCTGCCCGGCACCACCCTGAGCTATCGCGACACCGGCCTGACGCCCGCCACCGCGTATTCCTACACCGTGCGCGGCCGTGACGCCGCCGGCAACGTGGGGCCCGCGTCCGCGACCGTCACCGCCACCACGCTCGCGAGCACCAGCTGCAATCCCTGCAGCTTCTGGAACGTGGTGACGGGCGACCCGCACGGCATCAACGGGGACGCCACGCCGACCGAGGTGGGCCTGAAGTTCCACTCGGACGTGGCGGGCACGGTGACGAAGATCCGCTACTACAAGAGCGGCATGGACACGCCCCCGGCCGTGGGCCACCTGTGGAGCGCCACCGGGACGCTGCTGGGCACCACCGTGCAGGCGCCCGTGGAGAGCGGCTTCGGCTGGCGCGAGCTGGCGTTCGTGACGCCGGTGAGCCTCGCCGCGAATACGACCTATGTCGTGTCGTACTTCGCGCCCGGGGGCTACTACGGCATCACGGCCCACTACTTCGCCAGCGCGGGCGTGGACATGCCGCCCCTGCACGCGCCGTCCTCGGTCGCGGCCGGCGGCAACGGCGTGCGCCATCTCAATGGCAGCGGCTTCCCCACGGACGTGTATTACAACGCCAACTTCTGGGTGGACGTCGTCTTCGTGCCCGGTACGGGCAACACGTCACCGGTCGACGTTTCCGTGCAGCATGCCTTCCCCGCCGGCACGGGTGTCCGGGGCGAAGCGCTTGATTATGACATCACGGTGACGAACCACGGCACGCGGGCGGCCACCAACCTCACGCTCGATGTTCCTGTTCCCGCCGGACTCGCGCCGTTCGCCTTCACTCCGACGACGACGGCGGGCTCGTGTGGCTACCAGAGCAATGACAACATGCACTGCGACTTCACGAGCCTTGCCGCCGGGCAGACCCTCGTCGTTCGCATGACGCTGGTGCCTTCGGTCTCCGGGACGTTCCAGTTCCAGGCGACCGTCACCGCGTCCGAGACGGACAACGTCCTCGGCAACAACACGAGCACCCTGACGATCCCCATTGGCGCCGCGTCGAACCTGGTCACCTTCGATGGCTTCGAGGGCGCGGACCAGGCCATCACCGGAGAGCACGGTCCCTTCTACTTCGTGCACAACAAGTGGTACCTCGGCTCTGCCTGGGGCGGGTTCACGACGCAGAGCATCTCGTTCAACGGCCCGGGCGTGAACCAGGGGGAGCTCCGTGTGTATGGGGATCGGGTCATCGTCGGCCTCGACGCCTTCACCTGGGATACGGGCGCGACGCTCACCCTGAGCTGCTTCAACCTGCCCACGCGCGTCTTCACCCTGACGCCGGGGCAGGTGACCCACGTCGTGACGAACTGGCAGGGAAGCTGCTCGTACGTGACCCTGGCGACGTCGAACGGCTGGGACACGAACTTCGACAACATCCAGCTGGCGCCGCTGCCGTAAGCATCTGACGTACAGCGGCTCCTGGCGCCTGCCTCCGGGATGGAGGCAGGCGCCCAGGGTGAATGGCAACGACCTTGGGAGGAATCATGAACTGTCGCGATGCCGCTGTGCTCCTCATCCTGTCGTTGCTGGGGTCGGCATGTGCCAGCACCCGGTCTGAAGCTCCGACCGCGGGTGCTGCGCCGCGGCTCAGCCACAAGACGTACACCCTGGGTGCCTCCTCGGAGCCGGAGGCTCTGCTCGTGGTCCTGCACTACTCCGGGTCCACGCCGGAGTTCTGGGAGGAGCATGTCCAGGCCCTGGGCACGGCGGTGAGGGTGGTTGCGCCTCGTGGCTTCAGGCCCCACCGGGAGGGCTTCACGTGGTTCCCCGTCGACCACGAGCAGAAGGGCTGGCCCGAGAAGACGGAGGACGTGGAGCGCGTGGCAGGTCAACTCGCGGACCTCATCCGGGAGGTGCGCCGCGCCCACCCGGAGATCCGCCGCGTCGCGGTGACGGGGTTCTCCTACGGAGGAGACCTGGCGTGGATGCTCGCCATCCGCCACCCGGAGCTGGTGGATGTGGCGGTGCCCATGGGTTCGCGTCTGCTGGGAGACCCCGCGCAATCCCTACCGAAGACGGGTCAGGTGCTCGTGTTCCAGGGAGAGGTGGACCCCATCATCAAGGCGCAACAGACGCATACGCGGGTGGAGTCATTGAAGGCGATAGGTGTCCCCATCGACGTGAAGACCTATCCAGGCCTGGGCCACGACATGTCGCCCCAGTTGCTGGAGGACTGGCGCACGTTCTTGAGGCAGGCATTGCAGGGGCCCGGGGAGCGGTAGGCAGCGCACCGCGTCGTCCTCCACATGGAGGGTCTGTCTGGACCGCCGGGGTCCGGAGCAGGGGCGTGACTGGTATTGGCGCCATGGGCAGGGCTATCCTTGCAAGGCAGCACAAACCTTCAAGACCCGGAGAAGCACATGCGAGCGGCAATCATTGCAGGGCTGATGTCGGTGGGCCTGCTGGCCGGATGTGGCGGAGTGGAAGCGCCAGAGGATCTGAGCCAGGAGGAAGCGGACCGCATCATCGAGATGGCGGTGCCCAGTCCCTGCACCGACGCCTGCGACGCGAAGTACTACCAGTGCTACTACGGCGGCGGCGACCCGTACTACTGCACGTCCTACCGTGCGTTCTGCATCTCGCAGTGTAAGTGATGTAGGCCCGCGGGCCCTGGTGACCACCACGTTGGCGGCGTGCTGAAGCCGCCGCGTGGTGTGATTGGCCGGGCTGAGGCGGAGGTGACGTCCGTGGAACCCACGGCGGAGATGCCCGTCTTCATCGGCTTCCCGGGCGATGCCTTCGTCCCGAAGGCCGGAGACGTACTGGAACGGGTGCCGAAACCGGGCGACGAGCTCAGCGCCTTCATCGCGTAGATGTCGCCCTTGGGGCCCGCCTGCACGTGCGGCCCTGAGCCTCCCTCTCAAGGAGGATGCGCCACCTACCGAAAGCCGTATAGACCGGCATGCATGAACAAAATGAACACCCCCTCCTGGGGCATGCTGGTGGTCCTCGGGCTCGCCCTCGCGACGACGAGTCGTAGCGGAACGGCGCACGCCCAGGCCAGCAAGGCATCTGTGTCCCTGGCGCAGGCGCCGTGCACCCCCAAAGACTCCACGGTGAGTTGCTGCGTGAAGACGCACCCGACGGCGCCGGAGCGCTGTGGTGCTACGAAGCTGGAGGCGGCGGAGATCCTCTTCGCTGGCAGGGTGGCCATGGAGTTGGCCAGGCCGGATCTGCCGGAGTGGAAGCGGGTGTGCATGGAAACCTACGTGAAGTGCCAAGAAGAGGACTGGTTGGGGCACTGTTACGAGTGCTTCAGGTACTGCGAGGGGCAGAAGGGCGAATGGCCGCGGAACAAGTGCCGACGCCAGCAGGGAGACAACTGAACGTGGCAGAGGACATCGACTGGGAGTTGGTGCGCGAGTTGGCCGCTCGCGTCGAGGCAGGAGAAGCGTTGGTGCTCACCCCAGACGTACGGGGACTCCTGCTTCGCTCGGCGCACCAGGTCGCGATCGCCGAGCCAGACGCGCAGGCGGCTGTCCACGACGAGGGAACCGCCACTGCGCTGCTGCGCGAAGTGCGCACGCGAATCCGTGAAGGCTCCCTGCGGCTGGGGCTCACGGAGATGAGGGCACGGGACCTCGCACGGGCCGGAGACACGGCCGGCGCACGGAAGCTCCTCGAGGACCTGCTCGCCGTGGAGGTCGTGCCTCTCTACCTGGAAGAGGCGAAGCTGGCGCTGGAGGAGTTGGACTGACGAAAGCCATCCGCCCCCGTCCGTACGTCTGGAAGAGGCACCTGCCCACCCCCTCCGGCCGAACTCCTTCACCTTGAGCTTCACAGAGAGCGGAGCGCGTGGAAGCCCATCGCTCCCGTGTTGTAGGCCCAGGCCGGGCGCTTCATCCGCACCCTCAAGGAGCAACTGCTCTGGGTGCGCACCTTCGCCATCGTGGAGGAACTCCGCCGGGCCCTGCTGGAGTGGGCACACCGGTACAACGAGCACTGGCTGCTGGAGCGCCACAACTTCCTCTCGCAGAGTCAGGCCCGGCGAGAGCTACTGCAGTCGAAACAAGAAGCCTGATTACGACCAACCTAGTGTCTCAACAGCCCGGCGCGGTACAATGGCGACATGAAAATTCCCGAAGCACTCGCATGGTTCACCGAAATCGATAGTCGCAATGTCCGCATGGAGTCAGGGGGTATGACCGAGCCCAGTCCGAATCACAGCGATGCAGTGCGCTGGATCACCGACGCCGAGACAGCAATGAAAAGCGTCTTCCCGCCGGGGCACGCAATAGTCAAGCGATGGGAGGCCGTATTTTCTGCGGCCCATAACAGCAATCCCGCAGCATGGTCCAACAGATATACATACATTTCACTGCGCGCCATCTTCGGTGCTGCCAAATCCCAGCTAGAGTCTGGCCGAATGTCCGGCCTTGTTGAGTCAATCAGGGCGGAAACCATCGAGGAGCTTCTTGAGCAGGCAGATACCCTTGTCGCAAGCAACATAAATGCAGCTGCGATGGTGATTGCCGGTGGAGCGCTTGAATCGTTCCTTAAGCATCTATGTGAGAAAAACTCGATCACATGGACTGGTCATGGCTCGCTCTCTGCTTACGAAAGAGCGCTTGGCCAAGCGCGAAACAATGGCAACGAGGTTATTTCCGCTTCAGATGGAAAACTAATTACAGGCTGGGGTGGACTGCGCAACACCGCCGCCCACGAGCCCATTAAATTTACGCTCGGCAGCACAGAAGTTGGTCTTGTCATTATGCATATCCGCGAATTCATCGCCCGCCACTCCTAACATCACCTAACGAAAGTCAGGGCTGGACTGGCCATTAGCAAGGGGCGTCCTCAGCTTGAGGGACATGGTCAGTGAACTCGTCTCCGACGCCTTCTGGCAGCGTGTGGCGCCTCTGCTGCCTCCGCCCCGGCCGAAGAAGAAGCAGGGCCGCCCTCGGGCGGACGACCGGGCCGCGCTGGAGGCCATCGTCTTCGTGCTCAGGAGTGGCATCCCGTGGGAGATGCTGCCTCGCAAGCAGTTCGGCCTGTCGGGCATGACAGCCTGGCGCAGGTTGGAGGAATGGACGTGTGCCGGCGTGTGGGAACAACTCCAAGCGCGGCTGCTGGATGCGCTGGGACTGCGAGGCAAGGTGGGCTTCTCCCGCGCCTCCATCGACTCCTCGTCCATGCGGGCGTCAAAAAGGGGGCCCTCACAGGCCCAAGCCCGACGGATAGAGCGAAGGCAGGTAGCAAGCATCATCTTCTCGTAGAGGTCCATGGCCTACCGCTCACCGAGTCGGTAACGGCGGCCAACGTGCACGACACGCACGAACCCTTCCCCCTCGTCGACTCCGTGCCCGCGGTGAGGATGCCTTCGGGGCAGCGCCGCTTCCGTCCCGCAAAGGTCCACGGCGACAAGGCCTATGCCTCCAGGAAGAACCGACTTGGATTACGCCTGCGCGGCATTGCTCCACGCATCGTGCATCCAGGCGTGGAGTCCAAGGCGCGGCTGGGACGCTACCGCTGGGTGGTGGAGCGTACGCTGGCCTGGAAGAGCCAGCTGCGCCGGCTTCGCGTCCGCGACGAGCGCAGAGACAACGTCCACTTCGGATTCCTCGTCCTCGGCTGCTGCATCATGCTCCTACGTCGCCTCTGCCCTGACATTTTTTAGGGGCCGTAAGCAGCGGCGGCTCGAATCTCTCCCTTCATTTCATGCGCGATACGAAATGCTAGCCTTTGAAGATTCGCCCGATCGCACTCACCGGCACCGCAATTCTTAATGACGTTGCCCATCTGAACCATTAACTCCTCGACCTCAGGACTCTCCACGGCCAACAGATCGCTATTATAGAGGCGCCAAAACGTGACCAAGTCTGCATTCTCACCCGCAAGACTGGGACTCTTCGCCAATTTGGCCACCACGTCGATGGTCTCCAAGTAGAGAGCGGCTCTCCGTCTATTAATCTCACCCAAACGACTCTCAATCGCGTCCTTCTCGATGTCCGCCCAGCGCGCCACCCTGGAATCATCTGACGTTGCAATAATAAAGCGAAGCACGACAGCTGCATTGTGGGGATCTTTGAGAACCGTATTGAGATAGCGCTCCCGTGCCTCTAGTTGCTGAATGTCCCTCGTGGTAGCCGCCTCCCTTTCTTTCTGGATCAAGCCCTGAATGCCGCTCGTTACCGGAACTATCGCAGCCAGCATTCCGATGATTGCTGTCACAGTTCGTCCACTCCTCCACCAAACTTGCCGCGCATGAAGGAGCTTCGACTTCGCCTCTGCGATCTCAAGCTCAAGGAGCAGACCGGCTAGTTCTTCTTTCTTTTTCGCTAGTGCGCCATCAATGAGTTCAACGCTCTCCGGCACCGCAGGAATGCCTCCCATATAGTTCCCCTCCAGTCCGACATTGCGGCCGATGTAGCCTCTATGCTCCTGCCTTGCATTGCACTCAATCATTCACGGAGCAGTGCCTCATCTTAGCCCCCCTGGACTCCCTATGCCAGGTCACTCTCCTCGGCGCAGGCGCCTGCCCTTCCCCGCCGGAGATTGAGCGCCCACCGCTTCCTCGTGGCTTCATGGTGGTCGCGCGCCGCTGGGTGGTGGAGCGCACCTTTGGTTGGCTCAATCTCTTTCGCCTCGGCAAGGATTAAGAGCAGAAGCCCACCTCCAGCGAGGCCGTCATCTCCCACCTCGCGCCTGAAGCGCGGTGCAGCAACTCGACCGGCCCGTCCCCTAAACCTACGTTACACCGGCGTCAACGCCGGAGAGGCACACTGGGGGCACATGACGAACCGCAGGCAATGAAGAAACCTGGCAACCCGTACCGGCTTGCCAGGTTTCTTCACTTTGAAAGCGGAGGGAATCGAACCCTCGGGCAGGGAGACAGGAAACCCCAGGATGGAAGGGCACACTGGGAGCATATCGCGGCCCCTCGCGATGGAGCCGGTCAGGGAATAACGGGCTGCATGAGGTCAGCCCTGACCAGCAGCTCGCGCACGCGCCGCGACAGCGCCACATGTTCCGGGTTCGCGACCGTGAAGCGCTCAGGTGTGAGGAGGATCAGCGTGCCCTTGTCCTCGACCGGCTCAATCCGCACCGGAGCGGGAAGTGGCGACACCTTGCCGCGACGGCGCGCCAGGTACGTGACCAATCCCACGAACGTTGCGGTTCTGCCTTCCTCCTGGAGTGTTTCGCGATGCTCCCATGACGTGGCGATGCACCAGTCAGCATCCCAGGCCAGCGCCATGTTTCGCACCACGCCTGCAAGCACGGGCGCGGTCAAAAGCCTGTCCGCATTCGGTCCACGCTTTGGGAGAGTCATCGCACACGAATTGGGAACGGCTTCCGAGTAGGCGCCACAGGAGATGCGCACGTTATGCAATCTCCAGCAACCCCTCCATTGTCGAACGAGAAGCGGAAGCCAAGCTCTTCAATCGCTGGCCCTCCAGGTTCGCGGTTCACGCCGCACCGGAACAACTCAGTCAGAGTGGACACATCGGGCGGCATGAGTGGGTGCTTGCGCGCGTCCTTGCGTGACCTGGTTGGCTTGTACCAATCGGCCAGGGACGGGTCGTACGGAGCCAGGAGGCCGAGGAAGTTCGCAGCACGCTTCGCGCAATCGTCCGGCGTTTCCTTGCGCGGTCCCCAGTAAGCACCTGCATGGTAGGCTTCGACGGCTAGCTTCTCCACGATGCGCTCCACTCAGATTACCAGGGTGTGGACAATCCTTATGCCTTCGACGCCGGCCTCGTCCAAGAGCCTTCGAATGGCCTTGGCGGCGTCGGGTTCAGCCACGTGCCACTCAATCGGGATGCCCACGCCACGGACCTATCGAGCTGCCTCTGGGCTTGATCAATGACTCCCTGGGCTCCGGAGTGACTGAACCAGTCCTTGGGCTCAAGGCCTTCAACAGCTCGACGACCCGCTCACGGAACTCCGGCGGGTATGGGGGGCGTGACTTCTGCATCGTTGGACCCTTCCAACACGTAAAACAGGATAGACCGTGATGAATGAACAAGCGGAGCACTCCCTCCTGGGGCATGAGGGTGCTCCTCGCGCTCGCCCTGGCGGCAGTGGGACTTAGCCGAACAGCGCACGCCCAGGCGCCGTGTACCCCCAAGGACTCCACGGTGAGTTGCTGCGTGAAGACGCACCCGAGGGCCCCGGAGCGCTGTGGAGCCACGAAGCAGGAGGCGGAGGAGATCCTCTTCGCCGTCACGGTGGCCATGGAGTTAGCCAAGCCGGACTTGCCGGAGTGGAAGCGGGCCTGCATCAACAACTACGTGAGGTGCAAGGAAGAGGCGTGGAGTGGATCCTGCTACGACTGCTTCCGGCACTGCGAAGGGCAGCAGGGGGAAGTGGGAGGACAACAAGTGCCGCCCCAAGAAGAAGGGACGCTGAGCATGGCCGAGGACGTCGATTGGGAGGAGGTGCGAAGGTTGGCCGCGCGGGTGGAGGCGGGCGAAGCGCTGACGCTCACTTCCGACGTGCGAGAGCTGCTGCTGCGCGCTGCACGGCAGGTGGCCATCCCCGACGCTGACGCCCTGGTAGCAGTCAACGACGTGGCCACGGCGACCACGCTCCTGCGCGAAGCCCGCGCCAGGATCCGGGAGGGTTCCATCCGCCTGTCACGCACGAGGTTGCGGGCCGACGACCTCGCGCGCAATGGCGACGTGGCTGGCGCGCGGAAGCTGCTGGAAGACCTGCTCGCCGTCGAAGAGATCCCGCTCTACCGCGAGCTGGCGGAGATAGAGCTGGAGGGGCTGGACTGACGGCCGGACAAAAGAAAAAGCCTGGCAACCCGTACCGGCTTGCCAGGCTTCTTCACTGTGGAGGCGGAGGGAATCGAACCCTCGTCCGAAAGCCGTCTGCTCTTTGACCCTACGTGCGTAGTCCGCGATTTGCTACGTCACCTGGACTCCCACGGACGGGATTCCCGATGCCGGTCCTGGAAAGATCTCGTCACCTCGGGCCCAGGCTCCCTCAGTGACCAGTCCGCATTATGACGGCCCATCCCCACCCCACGGACCGAGAGCAGGGGGACCGCGCACTAAAGACTGCTAATTAGGCAGCCAGCGCGAGCTCAACGTTGTCGTTGGCTTTTGTGATGTTGTCGGCAGTTTAACGAGGTCCCAACAAGCTCGGCACGCGTCTCGAACTTCAATGCCCCCGTCGAAGCCAGGTCGCCCCCAGATTCGCCGTACTTCATGCGGCCGCGACTGCTCCGCACACCACTTACATTAACCGCTGAAAGCCCCCCGTCAATCCTCCTGCACGCACGGGGTCGCTCCTGCAACATCCCTCCCCTGCCCCCACCGGACAGCCAGCCAGGCC
>NZ_RAWG01000190.1 GCF_003611735.1 Corallococcus sicarius
GCACTTCAATCCAGCGCGGGGGGGCGGACGGGAGGGCCTTCGCCACCTCGGCCCCCTGCCACTCGCGCATGGCCTGGGCGACCTCCGCCACGGTGGCCTTCTTGCCGAGCGACACGAAGACGGACTCGGTGTGGCCCTCCAGCACGGCCACCCGGGTGCAGGTGCAGGAGACGCGCACGTCGTGCGGGGTGAGCGCCGCGCCCGCGGGGTTGAGCGCCCCGAGGATCTTCTTCGTCTCCACCTCGACCTTGTGCTCCTCCTTGGGGATGTAGGGCACGACGTTGTCGAGGATGTCCAGGCCGATGACGCCGGGCGAGCGGCCCGCGCCGGACATGGCCTGGAGGCTGGTCATCAGCACCGCCTTCACGCCGAAGCGCTCGGCCAGCGGGGCCAGCGTCACGGCGAGGCCGGTGGTGGTGCAGTTGGGGATGGGGACGATGAAGCCCTTCCACCCGCGCTGCCGGCGCTGCTCCTGGATCAGCGGCGCGTGGGCCGCGTTGACGGGGGGCAGCAGCAGCGGCACGTCCGCGTCGTAGCGGAAGGCGCTCGCGGCGGAGAACACCGGGATGTCGCGGGCGAGCCGCGGCTCCAGCTCCCGCGCCACGTCCGCCTCCACGGCGGAGAAGGCGATGTCGTAGTCCTTCGCCTGCACCGCGTCGCCGCTGAGCACCGTCATGCCGGCGATGCCCGCGGGCAGCGGCTCCGGCACGAACCAGGCCAGCATGCCGTTGGAGGCGCGCAGGGCCTCCGCGTACGTCTTGCCCGCGGAACGGGGCGAGGCGGCGAGCCCGGTCAGCTCGATGAACGGGTGGTCCTTCAGGGCCGCGATGAACTGCTGGCCCGCGAGTCCGGTGGCGCCAATGAGCACAGCGCGAAGCTTGGCCATCGTGGGGGTTCTCCGGTGGGGGCGACAGGGCGCTCCTTACACCGTTTCACGAGGCATCGCATCCGCCGCTCAACGGTGGGCGTGGGCCTGGGGGCGCACGTGGCGTTCGGTGGGGTAGCCCCCCGTCACCCAGGCGTGGAGCCCTCCGGCGAGGCAGACCGCGTTCCTCCCCCGGAGGCGGAGCACGCGGCAGACGCGGCGGATGTCGGCGCAGTCCTGGGTGGTGCCGCAGAGGACGATGAGTTCGTCATCCGGCAGCATTCCCAGGTCGCGGGCGATCTCCGAGGCGGTCATCCGCAGCGCGCCGGGGATGTGGATCTCGAACCGTTCCCAGTCCATCGCGTCGCGGCAATCCAGGACGAGCACATCCTCGTCCCCCAGACGCATGAACAGCTCATCGCAGATGATGGTGGGCTCCACCGGGGCCTCCCCGAGGCGACATGTTCCTTCGAACAAGAACCCGGGGGCCGTCTCCCCTCTTCCAACACGCCTGCTCGCCTGCCTTCGGGGACCCCAACGGGGCCGACAGGGCCCCGCTGGACGGCCCGGGAATCAGAGCCCGAGCTGCTTGGCGATGATCTCGTTCATCACCTCGGTCGTGCCGCCGCCGATGGGGCCGAGCCGCGCATCCCGCCAGTGGCGCTGGATGTCGTACTCCATCATGTAGCCGGCGCCGCCGTGGAGCTGGAGGCACTCGTCGGCCACGCGGCAG
Organism: Corallococcus sicarius; assembly: GCF_003611735.1. Taxonomy (GTDB): domain Bacteria; phylum Myxococcota; class Myxococcia; order Myxococcales; family Myxococcaceae; genus Corallococcus; species Corallococcus sicarius. Next base: position 1,599 of record NZ_RAWG01000190.1, read on the forward strand.
CACGTCTCGGTGGCCACCTTCTTGGCCATGGAGGTCTGCGCGACGGCGTACTCGCCCGCCACGTGCAGGCGCAGCGCGTGGTAGGTGAGCTGACGCGCGCACTCGCGCGCCGTGTACAGCTCCGCGAGCTTGTGGCGGATCACCTGGAACTGCCCCAGCGTCTGACCGAACGCGCGGCGCTCCTTCACGTACGCGAGGACCGTGTCCAGCATGTCGTCCATGGCGCCCACCGCGCCCAGGGCGAGCGACAGGCGCTCCCACTGGAAGTTGCCCATGATCTGCGAGAAGCCCTGCCCCTCCACCCCCAGCAGGTGCTCCGCCGGGACGCGGCAGTCCTCGAAGAAGAGCTCCGCCGTGTCCGACGCGCGCCAGCCCACCTTCTGCAGCTTGCGGCCCACGCCGAAGCCCGGCATGCCCCGCTCCACGACGAGCATGGACAGGCCCTTGTGGCCGCGCTCGGGGTCGGTCTTCACCGCCAGCACCACGAAGTCCGCGCGCACGCCGTTGGTGATGTACGTCTTGGAGCCGTTGACGACGTAGTGGTCACCGTCGCGGCGGGCCGTGGTGCGCAGGCCCGCGACGTCCGAGCCGGCGTCCGGTTCGGTGATGCCCAGCGCGCCAATCTTCTCCCCCCGGATGGCGGGGGCCAGCCAGCGCTGCTTCTGGGCCTCCGTGCCGAACAGGTGCAGGGGGCCGGTGGCGATGGTGAACTGCGCCCCCAGCCCGGCGGCCACCCCGCCCGAGCCACAGCGGCCCAGCTCCTCCAGGAGCACCGCCTCGTAGAGCTCGCCGGCGGCCGTGCCCCCATGCGCCTCCGGGTACTTCAAGCCCAGGAAGCCCAGCTCGCCAAAGCGGCGGAAGAGCTCCCGGGGGAACTCCTGCTGCTCCTCCCACGCCCCGGCGAACGGGCGCAGCTCCTGGTCCACCACCGCCCGGACGGTGCGGCGGAAGGCCTCATGCTCCTCCTGGAAAACTCCATGGCCATGCAGCATCGTGTCGTCCCTTCGGGGTCCAGGTTCACGGGCGTGACGCCCCGCGCCGCATGCTAGCGGGACGAGAACCGGAGCTGGACGGTGTTGCTTCCTTGACCGGCTCCTACGGGGCTGCGTATAAACCCGACCCCAATCACTTCCGGCGCCATAGCCAAGTGGTAAGGCAAAGGTCTGCAAAACCTTCATTCCCCGGTTCGAATCCGGGTGGCGCCTCACAGACAGAAGGCCCGATGCGGAAGCAAGCTCCGCGTCGGGCCTTCTGTTTTTTCCGGGGTGCAGGCCTGGGAATGCGCCTAGCAGCCCAGCTCCACCGCGCCGATGTCCGGAGCCGCGCCGCAGAAGGGCTGGCCCTCGTCCAGGCCTTTGTCCTGGGCGGACGGTGACGGGGCGAAGGTGTCCGACACCGCCGTGTCGCCTCCCGCGGAGGTCGTGTCGCCGGTGGCGGCCTTGAAGGCGTCCAGGGCCACGAACTGGCCGTTCTGCTTGAACTGGGCCCCTGCCGGGTAGAGGTTGGAGCCCATCTGGAGGCTGGGGGCCTGGCCGCCCAGGTCCACGGCGATGGGCGCGTCCACGAGGTTGTTCGCCACGCGCAGGGCCTCGGTGGGGCCGCCGGTGCCGTGGCCCAGGACGATGGCCGTCTTGGCGCGGGTGATGGTGTTGTTGGCCACCACCGTGCCCTGCGAGTTCTCCAGCCGGATGCCGGTGCCCTCGCCGCCGCCCGCGTCGGTGATGTCGTGCACGCGGTTGCGCCGCACGACGATGCCCTGCGGCACCGGGCCCTCGTGGTTGCCGCCCACGGAGATGCCCTTGGAGGCGTCGTACAGCTCGTTGTCCTCCACCACGACGTTCTTCGCGGAGTAGTGGATGACCAGCGCCTCGCCCGTGGCCGTGGACGACTTCTGGAAGTGGTGCATCCGGTTGTTGCGGAGGGTGACGTCGTGGCACGTCTTGATGTCCACGGCGTTCTCGCGGTTGCTGAACAGGTGGTTGTTCTCCACCAGGAGCCCCTTGGCGGGCGGCAGGCTGCTGACGCCCTCGGGCCCCAGGCACTGCACGGAGTCACCGGAGTTGTCGTGGATGTCGTTGTTGCGCACCGTCACGTCGTAGGAGCCGGCCTGCACGACGATGCCGTGCGAGTCCTGGTTGCCGGTGGTCCGCACGAAGCCGTGGATGTTGTTGTTCTCCACCGTGGGGCCCCGGGCGTTGTTGAACGTCGTGATGCCCGCGCCGCTGGTGCCGCTGTGCAGCTCCGAGTTGGCGAGCACCGAGCCCTGCACGTCGCCCTCGAAGGTGACGCCGAAGATGGGCTGCGACTGCACGTCGAGGTCGAAGCCGTCGAGCACCCAGTTCGCCCGGCGCACCTGGACGAGCGCGCCCGAGCCGCTGCCCGGCGTGAGCTTCGGGCGGCCCTCGCCCTGGAGGGTGATCTTCGCTTCGGGCGTACCGGCGCGCGCGTTCTCGCCCAGGACGACGCGCTCGGCATAGGTGCCCGCGAGCACGCGGATGCGGTCGCCGGGATTGGCCTTGCCCACCGCCATCGCGATGGTGCGCAGCGGCGCGGCGGCCGAGCCTTCGGCGCCGTCGTTACCGCTGGGGGACACGACCCACTCGTGGGCGGCCGTCATCCTCGCGGTGGCCGTCATCGGCGTGGCGCTGACGGCGGGCTGGGGACCGGGCCCCGCGAGGGGAGCATGGTCCGCGTGCGCCGGGAGCTGCGCGGCGGGCGTGTCCGCCACCGGCTGCACGCCGATGGGAGGGGCCTTGCCCGGGGTGCTCGCGGTCTTCCCCGAAGGAGGGGGGTTGTGGGTCGCGGGAGTCTGGGCGGGGTTTCCCGACGAAGTGCTTCCCGGGTCCGAGGACCCGCCCGAGCCGCCGCCGCAAGCGCTCAGAGACAGGGCCAGGGCACAGGCAGCCAGGGAGGTCACCAGGGTGTTTCGCTTCGTCAATCCGTTGCCTCCGTGAATTCGCATGAGCAGGGCCAACGGATGGCGTCGCCGCTTCTATTCACTGGCGGTCATCGGGGGAGGTACTCGCTTCAGGGGAAGGGAGGACCGTGACGCCTGACCGCGCGGCGGCTACGGTGCCGCCGCCGTGTCCAAAGCCGTCCTGCTCCTGACCGCCCTGCTGCTCGTCTCCTGTGCCACGTCGGCGCCCGCGCCTTCCCCTGCCCCACGCACCCAGGGCCTGGGCGAACCGGAGGTCACCGCGACCGCGCGGGACCCAGCGTCCCCGAAGGCCCCCTCCCCGTCCGGTGCCTCCGACGCGGGGGTGGCGCTACCCGCCGCGAACGACCCGGCGGATCCGCTCACCTTGGGGCTGCCGGGCCCCCAGGACCTGAAGCGCCTGGACTTCCGCAACGGCGAGCCCCACCTGCCCATCAAGCTCATGGAGGGGCGCGACGCGGTGACGTTCTCACCGCGCGGCCGGATGCGGCTGCGCTTCGGAGGGCCGGGCGACAAGATGCTGGATGCGCCGGCGGGCTCGCGCTGGACGGTGCGGGTGACGCAGGGCGAACCCGCGCAGTGGAGCGCGCGGCTGCAGCTGGGCGAGTTCCGGTTCGCGGACAAGGCGGGCCTCGCGGAGGCGCAGGAGACGTGGCGCGCGCGGGGGCTCGCGGTGCGCACGCACACGCTGGGCTCCGTGTACGGCATCGCGGGCAAGGTCATCGACAACCGGCGCTACCTGCTGCTGGGCGAAGAGGCGCTCACGCCCTCCACCGCGGCCGAGAAGCAGGCGGAGCTGCTGCGCCAGTACGGCCTGCGCACCACCCTCTTCGAGGAGGTCCGCAAGCCGTCGAGCGCCATCCTCGAGGTGCGGGACGAGAACGACGCGGTGGTGGGGCTCGCGCAGGACCGGCTGGACGCGGAGACGCCGGACGGCAGCGGCTTCGACGTGCGGCAGGTGGAGTACGGCGTGGGCTACGACTTCCACGCCTTCGAGGACCGCAGCTTCCGGGGCGCGCTCCAGTTCGCGGCGGACCGGAGCGGCAAGCTCGCGGTGGTGAACGTGGTGCCGCTGGAGGAGCTGCTCAAGGGGCTGGTGCCCTCCGAAATCTTCGCGCGCGCGCACCCGGAGGCGCTCAAGGCCCAGGCCGTCACCGCGCGGGGCGAGGTGCTGGCGAAGGTGGGCATCAAGCACCTGGCGGATCCCTATCTCCTCTGCTCGGAGCAGCACTGCGCCGTGTACCGGGGCCGCACCGGCGAAGCGGCCAGCACCACCGCCGCGGTGGAGGCCACCCGGGGCGAGGCCCTCTTCAGCAAGGACGGGCGGCTGGTGGACTCCGTCTACAGCGCCGTGTGCGGCGGCCACACCGAGGACAACGACGTCGTGTGGGGCGGCCCGCCCGACCCCAGCCTGCGGGGACGTCCCGACCTGTTGGAAGCCGCCCCGGACGTGCCCCGTCCGTCGTCGCTCAAGGCGTGGCTGGCCGCGCCGGACGTGCCCGCCGCGTGCAGGCTGTCCAGCTTCGCGCAGCCCACGAAGTTCCGGTGGGAGAAGCGCTTCACGCAGGCCCAGGTGGACGCGCTCACGGAGAAGCTGGGCGTGGGCTCCATCCAGGCCCTGAGCCTGTCCGAGCGCGGGGTGTCCGGGCGGGCCCGGCTGCTCTCCCTCTCCGGCGCGAAGGGCGCCACCCAGGTCCGGGGGGAGCTGAACATCCGGCGGCTCTTCGGGATGCTCAACAGCAGCATGGCCACCGTGGAGGCCGAGCGGGACGCCGAGGGCCGCCCCACCGGGTGGCTCTTCCGGGGCGGTGGCTGGGGCCACGGCGTAGGCATGTGTCAGACAGGCGCCATTGGCCGGGCCGAGGCCGGGCAGCGCTACCCGGACATCCTCCGCTACTACTTCAACGGCGCGGAGGTCGCGCCCATCTACTGAACCGAAGAGGACACTTCGCGCGTACCCAATGCCGGGCACGCGAATCTCTTTCGATTTTCGACTGTTACGGGCCGCACGTTCGGGACTGAAGAGGCGGTCCGGAGGTTTATCATCAGGCCGTGGCGAAGGGTTCCCCGACAGACTGGCGTCAGCGACGCAAGGAGCGCGCATCCCTGCGCTACCTGCTGGCGCTCGTCCTGGCGCTCGTGGGGCACGTGGCCTTCGTGGGGCTGGTGCTCCTGCTGTCCTACGTCCAGATGAACCTGCCGGGGGGGGAGAAGCGCCCGGCGCCCCGCCCCACCTCCGTGGCCGTGCGGCCGCTCACCTCCGACCAGTGGGCGAAGAACCGGGGCCCCACGTCCCAGCAGACGAAGCCCCGCCCCAGCGAGAAGCGCGAGACGAAGGAAGAGAAGAAGCCGGACGAGACGAAGAAGCCCGAGGGCCAGGTGGTGGACGTGGCCCCGGGAAATGATCAGGTCTCCCCGGACGCGAAGTACCTGGCCGAGAGCAACAACACGGTCCAGAAGGAGACTCGGGCGAAGGACCAGACGGCCTTCTACCGCAACGCCATGCCCCAGAAGACGGCGCCCCAGAAGCAGGAGGGCGCACGGACGGAGCAGGTGCAGCCCCCGCGCGTGTCCGGCAACAACGGCCAGGGCGCGGACGACAGGCCCCAGGCGCAGGGCGGCCAGAAGCCCACCTTCGAGATGCCGGAGACGCGCCGCAAGCAGGAGATCGCCATGAAGACGGATCCGCGCGAGCGAGGCCCGGGCATGGCGGTGAAGAACCAGTCGGAGAGCGAGGCCACGGCGGGCAACGCGAAGCGCCTGCGCATCCAGCCCGGCGAGGGTGAAGCCAGCGACCAGGAGGGCTCCACGGGCCGCACCGGGGCACCGGGGCTCGCGACGCTGATGCCCTCGCAGGCGGCCATGGACCGGGTGGTGGGCGCGGCGCCCAACGACATGCTGCAGGACCAGGAGGAGGGCGACGGCACCTTCCTCAACACGCGCGAGTGGAAGTACGCGAGCTTCTTCAACCGCGTGAAGCAGAGCGTGGGCATGCACTGGAACCCCAACGAGCAGCTGCGGGTGCGCGACCCGACGGGCAACATCTACTCCGGGCGCGACCGGCAGACGCTGCTCACCATCACCCTGGACGAGCGCGGCGCGGTGAAGGACATCCAGGTGGAGAAGAGCAGCGGCCTGGACTTCCTGGACATGGAGGCCGTTTCCTCGTTCAAGCGCGCCCAGCCCTTCCCCAACCCGCCGTCCGGCCTGCTGAGCCAGGACGCGACGGTGCGCTTCCAGTTCGGCTTCTTCCTGGAGATGGGCGGCGGCCCCCGGATGCGCCTCTTCCGGCAGTAGCCGCACCGTCCGGCGCCGGGCATCCCGCCCCAATGGATGCTCGCGGATGACAGCCCGGGGCACTACCCTGCCCCGCCGTGGAAGCCACCGCCCCCATCGTCGACCGCAGCGCCGCGCTCCAGGAGCGCAACCGGAAGATCCGCTTCGTCCTCCTGGCCATCCTCGTGGCCAACTGGGTGGTGGCGGTCGCCAAGCTCGTCTTCGGCCTGATGGCCCACTCCGCGTCGGTGACGGCGGACGGGCTGCACTCGTTCATCGACGGCGGCTCCAACGTGCTGGGGCTCGTCGCCATGGGCGTGGCGTCCCAGCCCGCGGACGCGGACCACCCCTACGGGCACGGCAAGTTCGAGGCGCTCGCGTCGCTGGGCATCGGCGCGATGATTGGCGTGGGCATGCTGGAGCTGGGGCGCATGGCGCTCGACTCGCTGGTGCACGACAAGCACCCGACGGTGTCGCTGACGATGGCGGGGGTGATGGTGTTCACGCTCGTCGTCAACCTGGCCGTCACGCGCGTGGAGCGTCACTACGGTGAGAAGTACAAGAGCGCGCTCCTGCTCGCGGACGCGAAGCACACGCTGTCGGACGTGTTCGTGAGCCTCGCGGTGCTGGTGTCCATCGGGCTCGTCGCGGCGGGCTTCCCCCGCGCGGACGGCCTCATCGCCCTGGGCGTGATGGTCTTCGTCGCGTGGGTGGCCTACGGCATCGTCCGGCAGGCGGTGGGCATCCTCTCCGACACCGCGCGCCTGGACCCGCTCCAGGTGTCGCAGCACACGCTGGCGGTGTCCGGCGTGCGCTCGTGCCGCGACGTGCGCAGCCGGGGCATGGAGGAGAGCGTCTACGTGGACCTGAAGATTGAAGTCGACCCGCAGCTCACCACCGCCCAGGCCCACGAGGTGGCGGACAAGGTGGAGGAGACGCTGCACGGCGCCTACCCGCAGGTGGTGGACGTGGTGGTGCACGTGGAGCCCTCGCGGGCCCGCTGACGCGCCACGGGCGTTGAAAACACCAAGGGCCGCCTTCCCCACATAGGAAGACGGCCCCGGTGACTCCCGAAGGAGGACTGCGCGCTACGCCACCTTCTGCGCGGGCGTCTCGTAGTCCTCAATAGGCGGGCACGAGCACACGAGCTTCCGGTCCCCGAGCACGTTGTTCAGGCGCCCCACGGACGGCCAGAACTTGTTGTCCCGCACCCACGCCGTGGGGAACACGGCCTGCTCGCGGGTGTAGGGGCGGTTCCACTCCGGCGCGGTGAGCGTGCGCGCGGTGTGCGGCGCGTTCTTGAGGACGTTGTTGTCCTTGGGAGAACGGCCCTCCTCCACGTCGCGGATCTCCTGGCGGATGGCGATCATCGCGTCGCAGAAGCGGTCCAGCTCCGCCTTGGACTCGCTCTCCGTGGGTTCAATCATCAGCGTGCCCGCGACCGGGAACGACACGGTGGGCGCGTGGAAGCCGTAGTCCATCAGGCGCTTGGCCACGTCCTCCACCTCCACGCCCGCGGTCTTCTTGAGCGGGCGCAGGTCCAGGATGCACTCGTGGGCCACGCGGCCGCGCTTGCCCCGGTACAGCACCGGGTAGTGCGGCTGGAGGCGCTCGGCGACGTAGTTGGCGTTGAGGATGGCCAGCTTCGTCGCCTCCGTCAGGCCCTCGCCGCCCATCATCTGCACGTACATCCAGGAGATGAGCAGGATGCTGGCGCTGCCCCACGGCGCCGCGGAGATGGCGCCGATGGCCTCCGCGCCGCCCGTCGGGATGACCGGGTGTCCGGGCAGGAACTTCACCAGGTGGCTGGCCACGCAGATGGGGCCCATGCCCGGGCCGCCACCGCCGTGCGGGATGCAGAACGTCTTGTGCAGGTTGATGTGGCACACGTCCGCGCCAATGTGGCCCGGCGCGGTGAGCCCCACCTGCGCGTTGAGGTTGGCGCCGTCCATGTACACCTGGCCGCCGCGCTCGTGGATGATGGCGCAGATCTCCTTGATCTCCTCCTCGAACACGCCGTGCGTGGACGGGTAGGTCACCATCAGCGCCGCCAGCCGGTCCTTGTACTCGTCCGCGCGGAGCGCCAGGTCCTTCAGGTCGATGTTGCCGTTCTCGTCGCACTTCGTGACGACGACCTGGTAGCCGGCCATCACCGCGGAGGCCGGGTTGGTGCCGTGCGCGGAGGACGGGATGAGGCACACGTCGCGGTGCCCCTGGCCCCGGGCCTGGTGGTAGGCGCGGATGACGAGCAGGCCCGCGTACTCACCCTGGCTGCCCGCGTTGGGCTGCAGCGAGCACCCGGCGAAGCCCGTCACCTGCGACAGCGCGTTCTCCAACTGCTCGAAGATGACCTTGTAGCCGGCCGCCTGCGAGGTGGGCGCGAACGGGTGCAGCTTGCTGAACTGCGGCCACGTCACCGGGATCATCTCCGCGGTGGCGTTGAGCTTCATGGTGCAGCTGCCCAGCGGAATCATGGAGTGCGTGAGCGACAGGTCCTTCGCCTCCAGCCGCCGCACGTACCGCAGCATCTCCGTCTCGGAGTGGTAGCGGTTGAAGACGGGGTGCGTGAGGTACGCGCTCGTGCGGCGGACCTCCTTCACCAGCGGGCTCTCCAGGTCGCCGGCCAGCTCCTCCAGCACCACCGTGCCCGCGGCCTTGTTCGCGCCCTGCACGAAGGCCGCGAGGATGTCCTCCACGTCCTTGGCGCGCGTCGTCTCATCCAGCGCGAGCCCCAGCGTCTTGTCGTCGATGCGGCGGAAGTTCATCTTCGCGCCTTCAGCAGCGGCCAGCACGCCCCGCACCTGCGCCGTGGTCAGCTCCACGCGCAGCGTGTCGAAGAACTGATCATGGCGCGGCTTGAAGCCGAGCTTCGTCAGGCCGCGGGACAGCAGCACCGCGAGCCCGTGCACGCGCTCCGCGATGGACTTGAGGCCGTCCGGCCCGTGGTAGACGGCGTACATGCCGGCCATCACGGCCAGCAGCACCTGCGCGGTGCAGATGTTGCTCGTCGCCTTCTCACGGCGGATGTGCTGCTCGCGCGTCTGGAGCGCCATGCGCAGCGCGGGCCGGCCCTGCGCGTCCTCGGACACGCCGATGAGGCGGCCCGGCATCACGCGGGTGTAGGCGTTCTTCGTGGCGAAGAAGGCGGCGTGCGGGCCGCCGTAGCCCAGCGGCACGCCGAAGCGCTGCGCGCTGCCCACCGCCACGTCCGCGCCGAACTCGCCGGGAGGCGTGAGCAGCGTGAGGCTCAAGAGGTCCGCCGCGACGATGAACAGGCCGCCCGCCGCGTGCACCTTCTCACCGAAGGCGCGGTAGTCGTGCACCACGCCGTCGGTGGCCGGGTACTGCACCAGCGCGCCGAAGAACTTCTTCGCGGACAGGTCCACCGTGCGGTGGTCGCCCACGACGACCTCCACGCCCAGCGGCAGCGCGCGCGTGCGCACCACGTCCACGGTCTGCGGGTGACAGGCCTCGGACACGAAGAACGCGCCGCCGGTGCTGTCGCCCGCCGCGTGCAGCGCGAGGCCCATGGCCTCCGCCGCGGCGGTGCCTTCATCCAGCAGGGAGGCGTTGGCCACCTCCATGCCCGTGAGGTCCGTCACCATCGTCTGGAAGTTGAGCAGCGCCTCCAGCCGGCCCTGGGCGATCTCCGCCTGGTAGGGCGTGTACTGGGTGTACCAGCCCGGGTTCTGGAAGATGTTGCGCAGGATGACGTTGGGGACGTGGGTGTCGTGGTAGCCCATGCCGATGAAGGACCGGAACACCTGGTTCTTCGCCGCGATGGCCTCCAGCTGCGCCAGCACCTCGTTCTCGCCCCGGCCGGGCGGCAGGCGCAGCGGCTCCTGGGCGCGGATGGCGGGCGGCACGGTGCGCTCGATGAACGCGTCGAGCGAGTCCACGCCCAGCGTGGACAGCATCTGCTTCACTTCGGGGGCCTCCGGGCCGATGTGCCGGCCGGCGAAGGACTCCTGGTACTTCCAGTTCAAGGACATGGTCGGAAGGGCTCGCGTGAGGTGCGGAAGGAGTCGGCGTCCGAGGGGGTCGGGGCCTCGTGGAGCGTCTCTAACAGCCAGGACGCTCCACTTCTTGCGCGTCGATTACTTCAGGAGCTCGGCGTACGCGGCGGCGTCCAGCAGCTTGCCCACCTGCTCGGTGTCCGAGGGCTCGACCTCCACGATCCACCCCGCCCCGTACGGGTCGGTGTTGATGATGGACGGATTGCCGGTGAGCGCGTCGTTCACCTTCACCACCTTGCCGCTCAGGGGCGCGTACAGGTCCGACACGGCCTTGGTGGACTCGATGACGCCGAACTGCTTGCCCTCCGTGATGGTGGCGCCCAGCTTGGGCAGCTCCACGTAGACGACATCGCCGAGCGCTTCCTGCGCGTGCGCGGTGACGCCCACGACGACGGTCTTGCCCTCGACGCGGGCCCACTCGTGTTCCTTCGTGTACTTCAGGTTCTGCGGAATCGAATCGGACATGGAGGCTGCTCCTCGCAGGGATGCGGAGGGATGGAAGGAAATCAGGACTTCTTGAGGAAGGGGGTCTTCACGACGACGGCGGGGACGGCGCGGCCACGGATCTCCACGTCGAAGGTGGAGCCCTCGGTGGCCAGGGCCGTGGGCACGTAGCCCATGCCGATGGGCTTCTTCACCGACGGGCCCTGCGTGCCGCTGGTGACTTCGCCCACGCGGACGCCGTCCTTGAGGAGGGGGTAGCCGTGGCGGGGGATGCCGGCGCCGGTGAGTTCGAAGCCCACGAGCTTGCGCTGCACGCCCGCGGCCTTCTGCGCGACGAGCGCGTCCTTGCCGATGAAGCCGCCCGCCTTGTCCAGCTTGACGATCCAGCCCAGGCCCGCCTCCAGGGCGGTGTGCGCATCGTCGATGTCGTTGCCGTACAGCGCGTACTTCATCTCCGTGCGCAGCGAGTCGCGCGCGCCCAGGCCGCAGGGCTTCACGCCGTCCGGCTGCCCGGCCTCCAGGAGCGCGTCCCAGAGCTTCACCGCGTCGTCGGTGGCGCAGTACAGCTCGAAGCCGTCCTCGCCGGTGTAGCCCGTGCGGGAGATGATGGACTTCACGCCCGCGACCTCCCCTTCGGTGAAGCGGTAGGTGCCCACCTGGGACAGGTCCGCCTTCGTCAGCCGCTGCACCAGCGCCACGGCGTTGGGGCCCTGGACGGCGATCTGCGCGAAGTCGTCCCCCCGGTCCACCGGCGCCACGCCCTCCGCGCGCGCCTTCATCCAGGCGAAGTCCTTCTCGCGGTTGCTGGAGTTGACGCAGATGAGGATGCGCTCCGGGCTGAAGCGGTAGGCGACGACGTCGTCCACGAAGCCGCCCAGGTCGTTGAGCAGGCCCGCGTAGACGGCCTGGCCGTCCTGGCAGCGCGCAAGGTCGTTGGAGATGAGCCGGTTCACCGTCTCCAGCGCGCCGGGGCCCGCGAATTCAATCTCGCCCATGTGCGAGACGTCGAAGAGGCCGACAGCGGTGCGCACGGCCTCATGCTCGGCGATGACCGAGGTGTACTGCACCGGCATGTCCCAACCGACGAAGTCGACCATCCGGGCCCCCAGCTTGCGGTGGGCCTCGTTGAGGGGCGTACGCCGGGTCATTGACTTCTCCTGGAAGGGGGGTGGTGAAACGGCGCGGACTATAGCGATGCACCTTCTCCGATCAAGGCCGACGCGGAAGGTCTAAACTGCTCCGGACATGAAGATCCGCAACTGCCTCAATCCCTCCCAGCCTTGCTTCTCCTTCGAGTTTTTTCCTCCCAAGACGGACGCGGGCGTGGCCTCGCTCCTGAGGACGGTGGAGGAGCTGGCGCCGCTGAATCCGGGCTTCGTGTCGGTGACGTACGGGGCGGGCGGGAGCACGCGGGACCGGACGGTGGAGCTGGTGACCCACATCAAGCAGCACACGGGCATCGAGGCGATGGCCCACCTGACGTGCGTGGGGCACACCCGGGACGAGCTGCGTGACGTGCTGCGCCGGCTCGCCGCGGCACGCATCGAGAACGTGCTCATCCTGCGCGGGGACCCGCCGCAGGGGCAGCAGACCTTCGAGCCGGTGCCGGGCGGCTTCCGCTACGCCGAGGAGCTGGTGCGATTCGTCCGAGAAGAGGATTTCAACTTCTGCCTCGGGGGTGCGTGCTATCCGGAGGGCCACGTGGAGACGGCGTCGCGCGAGGACGACCTCAGACACCTGAAGGCGAAGGTGGATGCGGGGATGGACTTCGTGGTGACGCAGCTCTTCTTCGACAACGCCTTCTATTTCGACTTCGTGGAGCGGGCGCGACGGGCGGGCATCAACGTCCCCATCGTCCCCGGCATCATGCCCATCACCAACTACGAGCAGGTCCAGCGCTTCACGCGCATGTGCGGCGCGACCGTGCCCATGCGTCTGGCGCTGCAGATGGAGCGCGTGAAGGACCAGCCGGACGCGGTGGTGCAGCTGGGCGTGGCGCACGCCACGGTGCAGTGCATGGAGCTGCTGGCGCGCGGCGTGCCGGGCATCCACTTCTACACGCTGAACAAGTCGCCCGCGACGCGGATGATCGTGAGCGCGCTGAGGGCCCGCTCGTGAGCGGCCCCGGACCGCAGCTGCCGCCGAACGATCCGCGCCTCAAGGTGTTCCAGATCGTGCGCTTCCCGGCGTTCTTCCTGCTCATCGTGGGCGTGCTGCACGTCACCTTCAGCCTGCTGGGGGCGCTGCTCGCGGCGCTCAAGGTGGTGTCGCCCTTCTCGCCTCCGGGAGGGCCGCCCGTGGTCCTGGAGTTCACGTGGGGGTTCTCGCTGGCCATCCTGGGCGGCATCCTCTGCGGGCTCATCGCCATCTGGGGTGCGTGGAGCGCGATGAACCTCAAGGGCTACGGGCTCGCGACGGTGGGCGCCATCTGCGCACTGTACACGCTGACGCCCGGGTGCTTCGCGGGGGTGCCGGTGGCGGTGTGGATGCTCTTCACGCTGCGCCGGGATGGGGTGCGCGAGGCGTTCGCGCCATGAGCGTCCGCGCCGTGCGCACCGTGCGCTTCCTGCTGACGGGCCTGGGGAACGTGGGCGTGCCGCTGCTGGAGATCCTCCAGTCGCGCGCGTCACTCCTGTTGGAGCGCTACCGGCTGGAGCTCTTGCCGGTGGGCGTGGCGGACTCGGGTGGCGCGGCGGTGTCGCCGAATGGGTTGGACCTCGCGTCGGTGCTGGAGGTGAAGCGGGCGAAGGGCTCCGTGGCGTCGCTGCCCGGGGTGGGCCGGCCGGGGATGAGCGGCCGGGCGCTGGTGCGCGACGTGAAGGCGGACCTGCTGCTGGAGGCCACGCCCACCAGCCTGAAGGACGGGCAGCCCGGGCTGGACATCACGCGGGACGCGCTGATGCGCGGGATGCCGGCAGTGCTCGCGAGCAAGGGGCCGCTGGTGCTGGGGTACGCGGAGCTGGCGGCGCTGAGCGACCTGGAGTCGCCGGGCCGGCCGGCGCTGCGCTTCAGTGGCGCGGCGGGCGCGGCGATGCCGCTGGTGTCGCTGGGCCGCGGGGACCTGGCGCTGGGGAAGCTGGGCCGGTTCGAGGGCGTGCTCAACAACACCAGCCACCTGCTGCTGTGCCGCATGGCGGAGGGGAAGACGTACGAAGCGGCGCTCGCGGAGGCGCAGGCGCTGGGCATCGCGGAGACGGATCCGTCGCTGGACCTGGACGGCTGGGACACGGCGAGCAAGCTGGTCATCCTGGCCAACGCGGTGATGCGCGTGCCCACGACGCTGACGGACGTGTCGGTGACGGGCATCCGCGGCGTGACACGCGCGGAGCTGGACGCGGCGCGGGCGAAGGGCGGCCAGGTGCTGCTGCTGGCGCGCGGGGAGCCGCTCGGCGGCGGGAAATGGGAGTGGAGCGTGCGGCCCACGGGCGTGGACGCGGCCCATCCCCTCTCCCGCCTGGGCGCGATGGAGATGGGCGCGGTTTTCCGCAGCGACCTGCACGGCGTGAACACGATCATCAACGCCGAACAGGGTGCTCGCGGCACGGGCGCCGCGATGCTGAAGGACGTGCTGGAGATCTTCCCGGACTGAAGTGCCGCCTCAACCCGTGGCCTTCAGGAGCCGTTCGAGGAGCGGCTTCACCAGCTCCTCACCGCGCAGCGTGGAACGCCAGCGGTCCGGAATCCCCTTGAGGCCGTAGACCAGGCCCGCGATGCCGCCCGCCACCGCGGACGTGGTGTCCGTGTCCCGGCCCAGCCGGATGGCCGCCTTGACGACCTCTTCGTACGTGCGGCCCTTCTCCACGCAGTCGCGCGCGGAGCGCAGGCAGTCCACGACGTAGCCGCTCCCCTGCCCTGGCGTCAGGTCCTCCGGTCGGATGTGCTGGTCCAGCTCCGCGCGCGCGGGGAACTCCTCCGGATACAGGTCGCGGAAGGTGGCCACGGCGTCGTTCCACGGTGACTCCGCGCCCTGCAGGATTCTCCGGGCCCAGAGGCAATACACCGCGCAGCACACCTGGGCGCGCAGGTGCCCGTGCGTCACGCGCGACTGGGCCATCGCATCCGAGACCAGGGCCGCGTCCTTGCCCTGATGCCAGAGCGCCAACGGCAACACCCGCATCAGTGAGCCATTGCCGTTGTCCTTCTCTCCAGACGGCCCGGCGAGGAGCGCGGGAGAACCGTCCCGCAGCCACTCCAACGCGGTGCGGGTCTGCATTCCAATGTCGAACACCTGACCGTCCACGGCGAGGTAGCCCCACTCATGCCAGTTCACCAGTCGCCGGCCCAGGTCCTCGCAATCGAGGCGTTTCTGGTGCGTCAGGGAATCCAGCAGACACAGCGCATGGGCCCCATCGTCCGACCAGGTGCCAGGCGGGACGCCGTCATGCGCGCGACGGAAGCCGGGCGGCGGCTGGTAGTCGATGGCCTCCGGCGCCGGGATGTCTTCAGGACGGTGAAACTCATACGGAACGCCCAGGGCATCGCCAATGAGCAACCCATACAGACCTCCTGCCACACGTTCTTCGCGCCCCACCATCCTCAGACATCCTTTCGTCGCACGAACTGCACCGTTGTAATCCAACTGCGGTCTGCCGCAAACCGACCTGGAATCCCTCCGGGCCGGACACCCGAGGGGAATGCAACACATGCTGAAGTCCATCCGACGACCCGCCCTGCTCCTCAGCGCGCTGACATTGGTGCTCCAGGCCTGTGGTGAGGGGCTGCCGCTCCCCGAGGAGACGTCCGTGGCGGCACCGGACGCCCCGGCGCAGGCCCAATCCCTGGCATTGGACGCTACCCGTTCAATCCCTTTGCCATTCCGCTCATCGAGACGTGGGTGAAGGCGTTTGGCCAGCGCATGCTCTTCATCTACGGAGAGAACGACCCCTGGTCCACGAACGCCTTCGAGGTGAGCCGGCGCAATGACTCGTACCGGTTCTTCACGCCCGCCGGCAACCACGGCGCGTCCATCCTCGACCTGCCGGAAGCGGAGCAGACGCTCGCCCTGGAGCGGCTGTCTGTCTGGGCCGGGGTGCCCGTGAATGCCATTGCACCCAAGGCCGGCGCGCGCGTAGCCGGCGAGCTTCCGGTGCTGACGCTCGCCCGTGAACGCCCGGGACACGGGCCTCGCAACTGATTGCAACGGGATGGATGCGATGACGTCTGGCATTCCCACCTCCCTGCCATCATGGGCAGGGAGGCATGGACAGACGCCTACTTCACGCCGCGCTGCGCGGCTTCCAGCGTGTTCTTCATCAGCATGGCGATGGTCATCGGCCCCACGCCGCCGGGCACCGGGGTGATGAACGAGGCGCGCTCGGAGGCCGCGGCGAACTCCACGTCGCCCACGAGCTTGCCATCCGCCTTGCGGTTCATGCCCACGTCGATGACGACCGCGCCGGGCTTGATCCACGCGCCCTTCACCAGCTCCGGCACGCCCACCGCGACGACCAGGATGTCCGCCTGCGCCACCTCCGCCGGCAGGTCGCTCTTGCGGTGGCACACCGTCACCGTCGCGTCCTTCTGCAGCAGCATCAGCGCCTGGGGCTTGCCCACGATGTTGCTGCGCCCCACCACCACCGCGCGCTTGCCGGCCGGGTTGCACCCCACCTCTTCCAACAGCCGCATCACGCCGTAGGGCGTACACGCGCGCGTCGCCGGCCGCCCCAGCAGCAGGTTGCCCGCGTTCATCGGATGGAAGCCGTCCGCGTCCTTCTCCGGCTTCACCGCGGAGATGATGGCGTCCGCGTCGATGTGCTTGGGCAGCGGGAGCTGCACGAGGATGCCGTGCACGGCCGGGTCTTCGTTCAGCCGGTGCACCAGCGCCAGGAGCTCCTCCTGGGTGATGGTCTCGTCCGGGTGGTGCTCCCAGGAGTTGAAGCCCACCTCCTCGGCGGCCTTCTTCTTCCCCGTCACGTAGATTTTGGAGGCGGGATCCTCCCCCACGCGCACCACCGCGAGTCCCGGGGTGATGCCGCGCTCCGCCTTCAGGCGCGTCACCTCCGCCTTGATTTCCGCCCGCACGCGCGCCGCCACTGCCTTGCCGTCGATCAACTGGGCCGTCATGCGCCGCACCTTATGCAAAACTGCCCGGAGGCAAGGGAGCGAAGCGAAGCCATGGGTGCAGGAAAAGTTCTCGGGGCGATGTTGGGACTCATGGTCGGCCTCCTCATCGGCGGGCCCTGGGCCATCGTGCTCGCCCTCATCGCGGGCGTGGCCGCCGGCCACTACTTCGACGAACAGCACGCCGCGCCCCCGGACTTCCCCGAACCTGTCTCTTATTACACATCTGACGCTGCCGACGACTAGTCGAGTGTAGATCTCGGGGGGCG
>NZ_RAWG01000191.1 GCF_003611735.1 Corallococcus sicarius
CCCTCCCCCCGGTCATCCATGCAGGCCCGCGGTCGCGGGCGGTCTGGTAGAAGCCCGCGCATGCCCGCTGAAGCCCTGATGCTCGCGTACTCCGGATGTGACACCTGCAAGAAGGCGCAGAAGTGGCTGGAGGCGCGGGGCGTCTCCCTTGAGACGCGCCCCATCGTCGACCAGCCGCCCACCGTGGCGGAGCTTCACCAGTGGATCGCGATGAGCGGCGTGTCGGTGCGCAAGTGGCTCAACACCAGCGGCCAGAGCTACCGCGCGCTCGGCAAGGCGAAGGTGGACGCGGCCTCCGACGCGGAGCTGGTGGCGTGGCTCGCCGCCGACGGCAAGCTGGTGAAGCGGCCCGTGCTCGTCACCCGGGAGTCCGTGACCGTCGGTTTCCGGCCGGAGTCCTACGAAGCCCTCTTCCCCGCGCGCGGGTAGTCACGCAGCCCAGGGGCGTGCTGCCGGGCGAGCGCCTGACCGTCCGTCGTCGCGTGCGGGCGGGGTTGCCACCTTGCGGGTGCATGGAAATCGGCACCAGACGCCCGTTGGGGGAAATCCTCCTGGAACTCGGAGTGGTCGACAAAGGCCAGCTCCGGCTGGGACTCGTGCACCACCACGAGGTCCGGGTGCCCCTGGGCCGCGCGCTGGTGAGCGAGGGCGTGTGCACGGAGGCGGACGTGCTGCGCGGGCTCGCCGTCCAGTTCGACGTGGACGCGGTGGACCTGGACCGGCACCCGTTGGATCGCTCCCTCACCGCGCTCGTCCCCGCGCGCGTCGCCCGGCAGTACGGCGTCGTGCCGCTCGGGTTGGAGCAGCGCGAGGACCGCGAGGTGCTGCACCTCGCCGTGCCCGCCCCCCTGTCGCTGGACGCGGTGGACGACGTGCGCGCCGTGTCCGGCAAGGCGCGGGTGGAGCCGCACCTGGCCACCGACAGCGCGCTCGCCCGTGCGCTCAGCGCCCTCTACGGCATCCGCGAGGCGGAGGAGGCCCCGCAGGAGCAGCGCCGTCCGGCCGTGCCCAGCCCGCCGCTGATGCTCTACGGCTGGCCGCCCGTCACCGCGGTGCTCATCTCCCGGTCGCTCGCGCGCAACGGCATCGCGTCACGCGTGGCCACCCCGCTGGAGGTGCTGCACACGCAGGCCAGCGACGTGGTGCTCGCGCCCCTGCAGGCCATGGAGGGGCTGCTCGCGGGCGAGGTCCACATCGACGGCTCGCTCATCGTGCACGGGACGTCCGACGACGAGGGCTTCGAGCGGGCCCGGAAGCTGGGGGCGCGAGGCTACCTCGCCAACCCGCGCGACCAGGAGCTGCTGCTGCGCGCCGTCCGCAGGCTCCGTCCGGATGCGGGCAGCGAGCCGTCCTGGCCGGGGCACAACTGAAGCGCCTACGGCTGGGGCTGCGGTGACGCCGTGGCGTGGGCCTGCTCCGGCTGCTGCGGCTGCTGCGGCTGCTTCGATGCGGGCGCCGCGGGAGGACGGGCGGTCTGCTTCTGCTCGGGCTCCAGCCCCAGCACGTCCAGCACCTGGGGATACACCTTGTTCGCGAAGTAGCGCCCGCCGGCCACGGTGAAGTGGATGCCGTCCGTCATGCGCAGGCGCATGGGCTTGCGGAAGCCCTCCACGCGGGCCTGTTGCAGCGCCCTGCCACGCGAGTCGGTGAAGAAGGGGCGCGTGTCCAGGTGCAGGGCGTCCTCGCGGCCGGTGATGACCTCGCGCTGCAGGCCGCGGATCAACGCCAGCTTCTGTTCGAAGCGGTGACGGCCCGTCGCGGGCAGCTCCAGCCAGATGATCTTCCGGCCCGGCGCGGCGATGGCGGTCATGAAGTCGTTCAGGCGCTGCCGGTAGCCGTCCTGCCAGTCCGGCTTGCCCCAGGCGACGGTCGGGCGGCCCACCTTGGTGTGCAGGGCCTGCCCGTCGTTGCCGCCCAGGATGACCACCACCACGTCCGGCTGGTGCTGCTGCACCTCCTGCTGACCGACCTCCAGCCAGTCGAAGAAGTCCGGGCGGGACAGCCCCGTGGACGACTTCGCGCGGCGCTCGCAGCGGATGCGCGGGTGCGCGGACAGCTGCGTCTGGAGGTACTCGCCGAAGCCCGTGGCGATGAGGCTGTCACCCAGCAGCAGCACGGTGCGCCGGGGCGCGGGTGCTGTCGCGGTGGCCTGGGCCGGAGCGGTGGGCAGGACGGGCGAGGCCGTCAGCGCGGGGCCCGGTTCCGGGGCCGCCTGGGCCGACGTGGACAGGACCGACAGCAGGAGGAGCGCGCGAAGAGAACGGGTCGACATCGGCGCCCCCAAGCTACTTCCCGGGCGCTCATCCGTACACCCCCCCGGCGGTTCAACGGATCCGCCGGACCCCGGAGCCTCAGGCCGCGGAGCCCACCTCCACGAGGGTGAGGCCCTTGCCCACCGCCGTGCGCCCCGCGGGCGCGAGCGCCTGGAGCCATGGCGTGAGCAGCCGCGCGCACGCCTCCGGGTGTGAGAAGTAGGGCACGTGGCCCGCGCCGCGCAGGACGTGCCGGGGCGTGCCGTCCGGAAGTGACGCGGCCAGTCGCTCCAGCGTCGCGGGCGGCACCAGCACGTCGCGGTCCCCCTGGATGCAGAGGCACGACACCTTCAGCGGCCGCAGGTCCGGCGGCGGCGGCTCCGAGTGGATGGCGAAGGCGCGACGCAGCGTCGTCATGCGCTCCAGCCCCGTCGTGGGCACCACGTCCGCCACCTGCCCGAAGGGCACCGGCCGCCACGCCGCCAGCGACGCCGCCACCACGCCCGGACGTCCCAGCACCGCGATGGGTCCCATCATCGCGATGAGCCGGCCGCGCGCGCCCACGTGCGCGGTGCGCGTGAACGAGCCCAGGAACGCCACGCCCCGCGCCGCGCCGCCCGCGGCCAGGTGCGCCGCCACCATGCCGCCAAAGGAGCTGGCCACCACCGCGTCCACCGTGCCCGCCGCCCGCAGCACCTGCTCCGCGAGCGCCCGCGCGCCGCACGCCGCATGCTCGCCCTCCGGGTACTCGACCAGGATGGGCCGGGCGACCGCCTTCAGCTGATCCGCCAGGGCCCGGAATCCCGCCCCCCGCGCGCCCAGCCCCGGCAACAGCAGGACGCGCGGCCCCTGCGCGCATCCGCCTTCGACGTCCGTCAGCTCCACCACACGGCGCATTCCAGCTCCTGCTCCAGGCTCCGGGCCCGGGCGCGCCGGAGAACAGCGCTTGAGCCCGGCCTCTGCCCGCTCATTCCGCCTGGAGGCTCGCAGCCCCCCGGAACGGCGGGAAGGCCCCCCGGTCTCTCGTTTGCTGAGACTCGGAGTATTAGCCAAAGTCAGCCGTACCATCATTTTGCAGTGAGGTAATTCGGGAAGGGGCGGGCCAAGGTTTTTGTTGGCCACCGTTCTGACAGCGACGGGGGGAACGTCTAAGAATGGTGACTGTGAATCTGCAAGCCTTCGGGGAGTTCGTACGCACGCATCGTCCGGCCCTGGAGGTTCGGGCGGCGAGGTTGTGCGTGGGCAGCACCGTCGATGCCACGGAGCTGGTGGGCGAGACGCTGGAGCGCGCCCTGTCCGTGTTCGAGCGGTTGCAGGATCAGGACACCGCCGCCGTGACGCAGTGGCTGGACGGTGCCATGGGTCGCTGCTTCGCGCGGATGGGAGGCCAGCTGACGGAGGTGAAGCCGTCGGCGCCGGACCTCCAGCAGACCTTCGACATGCTGCGCGCCCGCTTCCGTGAGGTGTACGGCCAGCCGGTGTTCGGCAAGCGCGCGGGCGTGACGGGCTGGCGGATGTAGCCGTGCCGGGCGCCCTGGGTCAGGGCGCCGGACGGTGGCCGGACAGCGTCTCCACGTAGGACGCGGCCACCCGCAGGAAGCGGCCCCCCCGGACGCCGGTGAGGTACTGGCGCTTCATCGCCCGGGTGGCCCCCACGTAGAACATCGCGCGGCGGATGCGTTCGTGTTCGCGCTCGGTGCGCTGGCGGGCTCCCGCCATCCACGCCTCGATGGAGTCCAGGGCCTCCAGGCCCGCGAAGAAGACGACGGGGCACTCGTGGCCCTTGCAGGAGAACACCGTGGTGGCGCGCACGTGATCCACGCCGCTCACGCGGAAGTCCGCCACGTCCCGTCCGCCCTTGCCGCCGTAGGCCTCCGCGGGCACGCCCGCCTTGCGGAGCGCGTCCGTGAACGACGCGGGCATGACGGGCGCCACCACCAGGATGTCGCCCGGGTGGACGTGCTCCTCGCGCACCAGCCGCGCCACCTCCTTGGCCACCCAGCGCGCCTCGCTGGTGCTGGAGGCGAAGTCCTTCACCTGGGGCACCACGCCGCCGCGCTCGGTGGACTGCACGCGGTAGAGGCCCTCCAGCGTCTCCTCCGGCAGCCACAGGAGCCGCTCGCGGGCCAGCTCCCCGGCCTTCATGTATTCGCGCATGCCGGGGTCGGTGACGCGGTGCTGGCGCAGCGGATCCAGCACGACGTTGAAGGCGACGTCGAGGATGTCGCGCGTGGCGCGGAAGGTCTCCTTGAGCACGCGGGTGCGGCCCCGGAAGGACAGCCCTTCGGGCAGCTGCTCCTTCAGCGTGTCGATGGGCACCTGGCCGTAGACGTTCTGCGAGTCGTCCATGAACAACTGGAAGCAGCGCGACTCGCGGCCGTCCTCGCCCACGCGGGGGCGCACCAGCGCGTGCAGCGCCGCGAGCCCCCTGGCGTCCATGTCCTGCGCCTCGTCCACGAAGACGGCGTCGAAGGCGTGGGGCTCCAGGCGCCGGAGCGCGCCCACGTGCTTCACCGTCACCTGGGCCTTGAGCGCGGACACGGCCTGCGCGCCCGCGCGCACGGTGAGCGCCTCCACGAGCAGCTTGTCCACGAGCGGCGCGAGCGACCGGTTGTAGAAGGACACCAGCACCCGGGAGCGCGGGTTCTCCAGCAGGTAGCGCGCGGCCCAGTGCGCCAGCACGTACGTCTTGCCGCTGCCGGCCACGCCGCGCACCAGGTGGTGGCCGTCGTCGAAGCGGCGCTCGAAGAGGGACACCTGCTCCTGGGTGAAGAGGGGGCCCACGTCGCGGCCCCCCTCGATTTCACCGCCCAGGCCCACGGGCACCAGCGGCGGAGGGGGCGGAGGCGGCGGGCGCGGCTGCGCGGCGAGCAGCTCCAGTTTGGGTGGCGTGCCCGGGTGCACGCGCACGCGGGGCAGCAGCGACAGG
This sequence comes from Corallococcus sicarius, assembly GCF_003611735.1. GTDB lineage: Bacteria > Myxococcota > Myxococcia > Myxococcales > Myxococcaceae > Corallococcus > Corallococcus sicarius. Next base: position 5,182 of record NZ_RAWG01000191.1, read on the forward strand.
AGGCGCGCGGGCACGGGTGAGGCGCGGGCCTCCGCGCGGGAGGCGAGCACCAGCAGGTACTCCTTCGCGCGGCTGGCGGCCACGTTGAGGATGGGCACCAGCGTGTGGGGCGGGAAGGGCCGGCCTCCGGCCACGGTGTCCACCATCACCACGTCGTACTGCGTGCCCTGCTGACGGTGGATGGTGGAGGCGCTGAACATGTCGTGGCGCAGCCCCGCCGCGTTCCCCAGCTTGCGCAAGAGGGCCGCCTGCGCGCGGTAGGGCGTCACGCACAGCACGGTGAGGCCCAGGCGCACGGCCTGGCGGGCCAGGGTGACGGCGAGCTCCGCGGACAGCTCGCGCTGGTAGCCGGAGCCCGTCTCACCGCGGCCGTGGGTGAGGCGGCGGGTGTCGCGGCTCAGGCCGTCCAGCACCAGCCACATGGCGCGCGCCGGGAAGGCGGGCACGGGCGCGGGCTTGAGGGCCCGGTCCTTCACGAGGTCGCCGTCCTCCAGCGCGCCGCCGTAGCAGAACTGGCTCACCACGCGGGCGATGTCCGGGTGCATGCGGTGCTGGGTGCGCAGGAGCAGCACGTCCGGCCGCTCCGCGTCCTTCACCGCGTCCTCCAGGTGGGACAGGGCGCTGGCGCGAAGCCACGTCTGGGCGCCGCCGCCCGCGCCCTCCGCCGCGCGGCTCACGGGGCCGATCTGCTTGGGGTCTCCCGCGAGCGTCACCTGCCGGGCCAGCGGGGCGAGCAGCGCCGTCGCCGCGCGCGTCACCATGCCGGCCTCGTCCACGACGAGCCGCTGGAAGGTCGCCTCCCCTTCCAGCTCCGACACCAGCCGGAGCGCGCGGTGCACGGTGAGGACCATGAGGGGGCTGTCGCCCTTCTCCGCCTCCTTCAGCGTGGGGTCCTTCACGCGACCGCGCAGCGTGCGCAGCTCCGCCTGCATCTTGGCGAGCTCCGGCGCGCCGCCGCCCCGGGAGCGCTCCAGCGACAGCTCACGCTCGCGCTCCTGGATGGTGTTGCGCAGCTTGCTCGACTTGTTCTCCTCCAGCGCCACGGTGGGCAGCTTGGAGAGGGCCTCGCTCGCGCCGGTGCCGCCCCGGAAGATGCTGCGGGCCAGGGGGCGCAGCGGGATGGGTTCGCGCTCCAGCAGGGCGCTGACGCGCATCACCAGTTCGTCCGCGGCGCGGTTGGTGGGGGCCACCGCGAGGATGCGCTCGTGGGGGTACGCGCGCAGGGCGCGGGCGATGAGGTCCGCGACCGCGGTCGTCTTGCCGGTGCCGGGAGGCCCCCAGATGCAGCCCCACGGCTGGCGCCACAGCCGGTCCACGGGGAGCAGCTCCGCTTCGCGGGCGGAGGGCGTGGACGGGACGAGTTCGCCTCGGGCGCACGACAGGGCGGTGGTGAGGGCGGGGACGCGGTCCTCGTAAGCGGAGGCCGCCGCGCAGAGGGCTTCGGCGAAGTCGTAGGGCCGGTAGCACCAGCGCTCGCAGGAGAGGACGCGGCGGTCCAGGTCCTCGCCCGCGTCCGACGATGCGAAGACGCGGCCGGATTCGAAGTCCAGGTGGACGATGTCGCCGGCGAACACGAGTTCTTCGCCCACGAAGCCGAGCAGGGAGCCGCCGGACCAGTCCGGATCCGCGGCGGGCACCGGCACGAGGCCCAGCACGCCGGGCCCGGCGAGGCCCACCTCGCGTGCATCCTGGAGACGCTGGGCGCGGTACTGGCTGCGCTCCGCCACGAGCGCGTCGCGCAGCTCTTCGGGGAGATAGGTCGGGGCCACCCACTGCTCCCGGCGGCGGCCGGAGGACACGGCGGCCTGCATCGCCGCGCGCTCGGCCGGGGTGGCGTCACCGGAGGCGGACACGTCCCGGGCCGGGGCTTCCTCGGTGGGGCGCGCTTCAGCGGCGTCATCCACCACGCGCACGAGGTTGGGCGCAGGAGGCTTCACGGCGTCCGCACGGGCGGGCTTCGGCGCGGAGAGCCGCAGGGCCGCGGTGCGCAGAAGGTCGAGCGAGACCGGCCGCAGGGCGTCCTGGTTCAGGAGGTTCGAGGCGGCAGCGCGCGTCGCCACGTCATCGCGGGTCAGCGCTTCGTCCGCGACATCAGGAGGAGGCCAGGCCGGACGGACCCGGAGAACGGGGGTCGGATGGCCTCCGGCCTCCACGTCCGTGTCGTACTCCACGCGCAACGCGGGCATGAGGCCATCCGGAGCACGCTCGTCCCGTGGCGCCTCCCCCTGATGACCCGAGTCCTCGTCCGTCCTGCGCATCATGGGGGGTGTTCCCGGTGCGGCCCTGTCCGTCCCTTCGGAAGCGGCGGCGCCGGGAAGCCGGCCAAGCTAGGGGAGGCTCCGATCTGCGTCAACGCACGCGGTGGCTCCCTCGGACGCCTGCACCACCGGTGAAGCCCACCCTTCCCTTCACGACGACAGCCCGGGCCTCGCGCAACCACGCGGACCCGGGCCGTCCGTGCGCACGACTACAGCAGCGAGCAGAGCAGCCCGCCGCCCGTGCCCGCCGGGCAGCTGGTGCCCTGGCAGTACACCGGCCCCAGGCCCACGGAGAGGATGCCCTGGAGGCTGGGCACCTTCACCTTGCAGCTGCCCGTGGTCGCGTTGCCGGACGCATCCTTCACTTCGTAGATCATCGTGTAGACGCGGCCGTTGCCCAGGATGCCGGACTCCGCGCGCAGCTGCGCGGACTTGCGATCCGCGCTCAGCTGGATGTCCTTGCACGACAGGAGCCGCAGGCCGGAGAGCGCGTCCTCCGCCTCGTCCGACACCACGCGGATGATGCGGCCCGCCTGCTGGAGGTCCAGCGTCCCGCAGTTGTCCGTCGCCGGCTCGGCGCAGTCCGCGAGCGTCACCTGCCGGTACTCCGCGTTGGAGGTGAACGGCAGCACCAGGTCCTTGCTCGCCCCGGCCACCGGCGCGGACGCGTCCACCACCGTCACCGTGGCCGAGCACTGGCTCGACGCCAGCCCATCCGACACGGTCAGCGTCACCGGCGTCGCGCCCACGGCGTAGGGACCCGCCGGGCTCTGCGACAGGCTCAGCGCCTGCGGGAACACATCCACGTCGAACGAGCCGTTGTCGATGGACACCGGCGCCGCGCACGCCGCGCCCGCTGACACCGTCACGCTCTTGCAGAGCGCCACCGGCGGCTGGTTCACCACACACCCGCCACCGGCCGACAACGTCACCGACGCGGTGTTGTTCTCCTCGTTGTCCTCCGGGAAGAAGCCGGTGTGGTCCGCCACCACGAACAGCCGCTGCGTGCCCTCCGGCACCACCACCACCGTCTGGAAGCCGTAGCGCTCCTTGCCCACCAGCCAGGGCACGTTCACCGTCGCCAGCAGCGCGCCGCCCGCGGCAGGGTCGCCCGCGTAGATGCCCGCGGTCGACGGGTCGACGCCCGTGGGCGCCTCGTTGCGGATCGCCCCCGTCACCGTCAGCACGTCGCCGTCACACGTCACGCCCAGCTCGGAGACGCTCAGGTCGATGCCCGTCAGCGCCGCCTCGGACTGACTCAGGGAGGGGCCCTCTTCAGGGGATTCGGTGCCACATCCTCCCAACGTCACGAGGGCGGCGAAGAGGGAAAGCGGACGCAGGAAGCTCATGTCTGTCTCCAGAAGGGCGCAATGCCAGGGCGGGAAAGCGGGCCCAACGCCAGACATTGACAGTCGGCACCCGTGAGCATTCTTTTGCCACATACGGATTTTTCAAGCAATACCAGAAAGACAATTCCTTGCGTCCGGAGTGGCCAGACACCCACTGGGATCATGAATGACCCGGCGCTTGTCTTTGCGTGGAGTCAGGACGCCCCGCACCGGCGGTCCGGCTGTGAGGGGGCGCCCGGGGATGTCGGTCTCCCGGAGGGCAGGGAGGCATCCGGGCGCAGGAGTGGACAGAGCCCGCCCGGATGGGGTTGGTTCGCCTCTCCCCGCTGTTCTGGGGAGGACCCCATGGCCTCCGCTACCCCCCGCTACGCCCATCCGTTTCTCCCCGTCACCCGCGCCGACATGCAGGCGCGGGGGTGGGAGCAGTGCGACATCATCATCGTGAGCGGCGACGCCTACGTGGATCACCCGGCCTTCGGTCCGGTGCTGATCGCCCGCTTCCTGGAGGGGCGGGGCTTCAAGGTGGGCATCATCCCACAGCCGGACTGGCACTCGGCGGAGCCCTTCAAGGCGCTGGGCAAGCCCCGGCTCTTCTTCGGGGTGGCGGCGGGCAACCTGGACTCGATGCTCAACCGGCTGACGGCCCAGAAGAAGAACCGCTCCGAGGACCAGTACAGCCCGGGCGGGCGCACCAACTGCCGGCCGGACCGCGCGTCCATCGTGTACGCGCAGCGCTGCCGCGAGGCCTTCCCTGACGCGCCCGTCGTCCTGGGCGGCATCGAGGCCAGCCTGCGCCGCATCGCGCACTTCGACTACTGGAGCGAGAAGGTCCGTCGCTCCATCCTCTTCGACGCCAAGGCGGACCTGCTGGTGTTCGGCATGGGCGAGCGCCCCATCTGGGAGATCGCCGACCGGCTCCACCGGGGCGAGCGCATCGAGGACCTGAAGGACATCCGCGGCACCGCGCGCCTCATCAATGACGCCGCGATGAAGGCCATTGAAGCGGACCCGGCCAAGCGCGCCGCGGACCGCGACAAGGTCGTGGTGCTCCCCTCCTACGAGGAGGTGGTGGCGGACACGCGCGCCTTCGCGGTGATGAGCCGCGACTTCCAGATGGAGACCAACCCCGGCAACGCGCGCGCCATCGCGCAGCGCCACGGCAACCGGGCCATCTACATGAACCCGCCCGCCCGACCACTGGAGGACGGCGCCGGCCTGAAGCCCGGTGAAACCTCCACGGTGGCGATGGATGAGCTGTACGACCTCAAGCTCAACCGCGTGCCGCACCCGATGTACACCGAGCGCATCCCCGCCTACGAGACGGTGAAGCACTCGGTGGTGCTGATGCGCGGCTGCTTCGGCGGCTGCACCTTCTGCTCCATCACCGAGCACGAGGGCCGCGTCATCCAGAGCCGCTCCGCGCAGAGCGTGCTGCGAGAGGTGCGCGAGGTGCGGCGCATGGGGGACTTCCGGGGCACCATCACCGACCTGGGCGGCCCCACTGCCAACATGTACAAGCTCAAGTGCAAGAGCGAGGACATCGAGAGCAAGTGCCGCAAGCTGTCGTGCGTGCACCCGGGCGTCTGCGAGAACCTCCAGACGGACCATGGGCCGCTCATCGACCTGATGCGCCAGGTGCGCAAGGAAGAGGGCATCAAGCACGTCTTCATCGCCAGCGGCGTGCGGTACGACCTGGCGGAGCGCTCGCCGGAGTACGTGAAGGAGCTGGCGGCGCACCACGTGGGCGGGCAGCTCTCCGTGGCGCCCGAGCACGTGTCGCCCCGCGTGCTGGAGAAGATGAAGAAGCCCGGCATCGAAAGCTTCGAGCGCTTCCAGAACATGTTCGCGTGCGCGAGCGAGGACGCGGGCAAGGAGCAGTACGACATCGCCTACTTCATCAGCGGCCACCCCGGCTCCACGCTGGAGGACATGGTGATGCTGGCGCAGTGGCTGAAGGAGAAGGGCAAGCGGCCCCGGCAGGTGCAGGACTTCATCCCCACGCCTATGTCGGTGGCGACGGCCATGTACCACACGGGCCTGGATCCGCTGAAGATGGAGCCCGTGTACACGGCGAAGGGCCTGCGCGAGAAGCGCCTGCAGAAGGCGCTCTTGCTCTACTGGAACCCGGAGCACTGGCCGCTGGCGCGCGAGGCCCTGCGGCTCGCCGGCCGCGAGGACCTCATCGGCCGGGGGCCCCAGGCGCTGGTGCCGCCGGAGACCCCGGCAGAGGCCGCGCGCCTGCGCCGCATGGGCGACAGGAACGAGGAAGAGCAGGGCCTCGCGACCAACGCGTGGCCCCGTCCGGTGCAGCCGCGTCCGTCGGGCCGGAGCCCAGGACGCACGCCGCGTCCGGGCCCGCGCGGGCGGCAGTAGGCCCCTGGCTTTCGCTCGGGGGGGTGGCTCGGGTATAGGGTGCGCCGCTTTCAAGCACCCGACACCGCCGGAGCCACACGCCCATGCCCAGGACCTCCCAGGAGCAGTCGCAGGAGCGCCACGCGTTCCTGCTCGACCTCTTCCGCACCCAGCCCGACCTGAGCCGCCAGGACGCCCTGGAGAGCTTCAAGGACCGGTTTGGCGCGACCATCAACCTGCGCACCTTCAACGAGCTGCGCGAGCAGGCGAAGAAGGAGCTGTCCTCCAGCGCCGGCGCCAGCACCCGTACCCGCACCCAGGAGCCCGAAGTGGAAGTGAATGACGACCGTCCGGAAGTGACGACCGAGGACGCGGGGACGATGCTGAAGTCCGCGGCGGCCCCGGAGCTGCTCAACGGCTCGGCGCCCGCGAAGAAGCCGAAGGCGAAGGGGCCGGGCGTGCGCAACGTGTTCGTGGACGCGCCGCAGGAGCACCTCCAGTTCCTGGAGCGCGTGGTGCAGCAGCTCCAGGAGGCCGGCGCCTCCAACGTGCGCATCGACCACGGCACCGACCGGTGGATGGTGCTCGTCGTCGACTCGAAGTAGCTCGAAGGCGCGTTTGTCGCCTGACGCCGGGCCCGCCTCCCCTGTCCGGGAGCGCGGGCCCTGTCATTTCAATGGCAGCTCAACCCCGGAGGACGCGCCCATGGAGACGGAAACGCAAACGGAGAGGCGCATCCACCGGGGCGACCTCTTCTGGCTGGTGCCGGAGGACTCGCAGGGGTCCATTCCTGGCATCCCGCACCCCCACGTCGTCATCCAGGAGGATGTCTTCAACCGCTCGCGGATCCGCACCGTCGTCGTGTGCGCGTTGACGTCGAACCTGAAGCGGGCCCAGGAGCCCGGCAACGTGCTGCTCGACGTGGGCGAAGGCAACCTGCCCAGGCAGAGCGTCCTGGTCGTGTCGCAGGTGTCCTCCGTGGAGAAGACAGCGCTGGGTGAGTACATCGGCACGCTTTCCGACAAGCGCGTGGAGCAGGTCCTGGCCGGGATGCGATTCCAGCAGGCGTCTTTCTTCGACCGATGATGGGATGGAGGGATGACGCATGCCCCTCCCCTCCTCGTCCTCGCCCTCCTGGTGTCCGGGGGCTGTGCCAGCCGACAAGTGCCTCCGCCCTCCCCCGCCAGGACCTGGACCGCGACGCTGCACCAGGACCACCCGCTGGTGGGCCGCATCTGGGATGTGGCGGGCGGAAGGTTCGTGGACGAGGAGGCCCTGCGTCAGGCGGTGGTCTCCACGCAGTACGTACTCCTGGGTGAACGGCACGACCATCCAGACCATCACCAACTCCAGGCGGAGCTGGTGCGCGCGACGACGCACGCGGGCCGGCGTCCCGCGCTCGCGTTCGAGATGCTGGACGTCACCCAGTGGTCGACCATCGCCGCGTCGTTGAAGCGGAGCCCCGGCGACGCAGAGGCCCTGGCCCAGGCACTGGACTGGGAGAAGAGCGGCTGGCCCGCCTTCAGTCTCTACGCTCCGGTGTTCAACGCGGGCCTTGAAGCGCAGCTGCCCATCGTCGCAGCCAACCTGCCCCGCGCGCAGGTTCGCGAGCTGGTGATGAAGGGGCCGGAAGCACTCCCCGCGGAGCTGCGCGGCCGGTTGCAGTTGGACGCCCCGGTGCCCGAGGACGAGGCGAAGGCGGTGCGCGAGGAGTTGGACCGCTCGCATTGCGGCGAGCTGCCCAAGGAGATGCTGGAGCCCATGGCGCTGGCGCAGCGGGCCCGCGACGCGATGATGGCGGACCAGTTGCTGGGCCTGTCCGTGGGAAACGGCGCGCTGCTCATCACTGGCAACGGCCACGTGCGCAAGGACCGCGCGGTGCCCGCGCACCTGGTGCGCCGGATGAAGGACGTGACGGTGCTGAGCGTGGCGCTGCTGGAGGTGTCACCGGAGGCCCTGAAGCCCCAGGACTACGCGGCGCTCACGGGCACCACGACGCTGCCCTACGACTACGTCTGGTTCACGCCCGCGATGCCGGAGGACGACCCTTGCAAGGCATTGCGCGAGCGCAAGGCCCCGTCCGGGCGATAGGCCTTCCTTAGCGCGTGGGGTAGCTGCCCCTGTTCTCCTGCTGCTGCTGTTCGCGCTGGCGCAGGCCCTCTTCATATTTCGCCTTGCCCTCCGCGTCCTCGGCAAGGCTCTTCGCGATGGCTCCCGCGGCTTCACGCGCGACGATGGGCGCCAGCTCGCTGAGCCCCGCGACGAGCACCGGGAAGGGCACCGCCTCCTGGTTGACCAGGATGGCCCAGTCGTCTGTCCTCGACGAGCGTTCAGCCTCGAAGGTAAGCCCGCCATGCGCCCACTGGGCGGGCAGCTCCACCTTCCCTCGGGAGGGCGCGATTCCCGACGCGCCGCAAGGCGTGACGAAGACGGTCCGCCGATGCATCTCCCGGTAGCTGCCCCGGACCGGCAGGTTGTGTTCGAGGCGACATGCGTCGATGGCGCGAAGCTGGGCCTGCACCGCTGCGAGCTCCGCCAGGTCGCCGACGTCGGTCTTGCCCCCGCCCCCGCCCCGGAGCATCGCCGACGCCGCGAGCACGCCGCCCACCATCGCCAGCAGGGCCACGCCCAGGATGACCACCAGCTTCAAACCACCGGACCCGCGCGCGGAGTTGTTTCCCATGGAGCCCGGACACTAGCAGTGTCGTGCCGGAGGGGCCTCCAACCAGGAAGGCCCCCCAGCCTCACGCGACCGCTCAGGGCGCGAACTTCAGCAGCAGCAGGTCCGAGCCCTGGGGATGGCCGTACTGCACCGGCCCCACGGACGTGTAACCCTTCAGCGTGCCCCCGAAGAACGGGCCGCCGTCCGGGGTGATGCCCACCAGCGGCTGGGAGAGGTTCGGCCCCACGTTCCGGGACCAGCGGTGGGCACCATTGGCCCCATCGCTGGCCACGAAGGTCTGGGTGCCTCGCTCATACACGGGGCCGATGAGTCCGCCTCCCAGGTCCACGGGCTGCCCGTGGCCGCCCTTCTGGGCCCCTGGCCCAGGCTGGCCAATTGCACCCACGGTGCCAATGACATCCACACCCGGGGCACCCTGAGTGTGTGAAGAATTGGAGGGGGGCTGGATACCGCAGGGTGGCGAACTTCCCTACCTGGGATCCCGGGCGACCCTTCAGGACCGTCCGCCGTCCACTGCGTGTCGCCCGCGCGCGGGGAGGAGCTCCGCCTCCAGCACCTGCGCCGCGCGCGTGGCGCCGCCCTCCTCGCGCAGCTGCTTGCGGAGGGCCGCGAGCCGGGCCGCGACGGCCGGGTCCTCCGTCAGTTCGAGCAGCGCGGAGCGCAGCGCGTCGGGCGTGGCCTGCTCCGTGTCCAGGCGCCGCGCGACGCCGAGCGCGACGAGCTGGTCTGCGTTGGCGAACTGATCCGTGGCCTGCGGCACGGCAATCATTGGCAGCCCGCAGTAGAGGCCTTCCTGGGTGCCGCCCATGCCCGCGTGGGTGACGAAGGCATCCGCCTGTTCGAGCACCGCCAGCTGCGGCACCCAGCGGTGCACCTCGACGTTGTCTGGGATCACCCCGAGTTCGCCCAACTCCACGTCCTTGCCCACCTGCAGCACGACGTGCCAGCCGGGCAGCCCTCCAAAGGCAGCCAGGCACGCCCGGTAGAAGGCAGGCTGTTTCGTGAAGGTCGAGCCGAGCGACACCAGCAGCACCTTGCGCGCGCCGGCGGGCCGCTGCCACGTGCCCTGCCGTGAGCGGTCTCCAAAGCACGGCCCCACGAAGGTGAAGCGCTTCAGGTCCACCCGGTCCGCCTGGGGTTGGAGCGCGCGCGGGATGAGCACCAGCCCGCGCGGTGGCTGGCCGACGAAGCGCATGGCGTCCGTCTCCGCCACGCCCTGCTCCTTCAGCCAGGTGGAGTAGCGCTGGTAGTGCGCCACGGCGCGGGGCTCGGTGCGCAGCCCCTCCACCATCTCCGCCATGTCCTGCTCGTAGCCCTCCCAGGCCACCATCGAGGGCGAGAGCTGGACCGCGGGGATGCCCCAGTTCTCTCCGAGGATTCGCGCCGTCGAGCAGCCGATGTCGTAGAGGAAGAGATCCGGACGGTCGTTCTCGTAGGCCGCGCGCAGCTGCGGAAGCATGGCCATCGCGTCATCGAGGAACATGTCCAGCTGCCCCACCAGGTCCTCGGGCCAGCGCGCGTCGGAGGCGCCCTCGCGCGGGAGGGTGGAGCGGTAGGGGACCCATTCGGCGCCCGTGCTGGCGATGACCTCCTGGAAGGCCGCGTCGTTGGCGTACGTCACCCGGTGACCCCGGGACACCAGCTCCCGGATGAGCTCCAGGCTCGGGTTCACGTGGCCATGGGCGGGAATGCTGACCATCGCGATGTGGGCGCGGCGGGACATGGGCTCTCTCCTGGGAGGCAGTGACGAGACGGAACGTCTCGTTTCGGCAAACTCCACTGAAAGCACTGCCCTGTCAAGACGAGACGTTCCGTCTTGTTCGTTGCTAGGGTGGCTCCCGATGGCTGACCCCAAGACCCCCGAACCGTCCCGCCGCAGTGAGCGCTCCCGCCAGGCCATCCTCACCGCCGCCGTCGAGCTGGTGGGCGAGGTGGGCTATGCGCGCCTGACCATCGAGGCCATCGCCGCGCGGGCGGGGGTGGGCAAGCAGACCATCTACCGCTGGTGGACCTCCAAGGGGGCGGTGGTGCTGGATGCCTTCGTGGAGCTGAGCGGCGGCAGCCAGCCCGCGTCGCTGCCGGACACCGGCGACCTGGAGGCCGACCTGAGGACGGTGCTGCGTGCCACGGTGAAGGAACTCACGGATCCACGCTTTGAATTGCCATCGCGGGCGCTCACCGCCGAGTCCCAGGCGGACCCCGCGCTGGCCCAGCAGTTCGTGGAGGCCGTGCTGCGGCCCCAGTTGATGGCGATCCAGGAGCGCCTGCGCGCGGCGCAGCGGGCCGGCCAGGTCGCGAAGGGCGTGGACCTGGGCGTCGCGGTGGAGCTGCTCGTCGGGCCGCTCTTCCACCGGTGGCTGCTGCGCACCGCGCCCCTCACGAAGGCCTACGCGGACACCGTGGCGGAGCTGGCCGTCGCAGCGCTGCGGCCTCCGTCAGGACGTCGCTGAGCGCGGATCCGACGTAGAAGCCCGGGACGCCGGGTCGGCAGGTCACGGAGCAGGCGTGCGACCTGCCACGCAGGGCCCTGACACGCAGCGGAAGCCCCCCGAGTGACAATGCGTGAATCAAAGGGTTGCGCGTGGGCGTGCGACTGAGCACGACTCAAACGACATGGTTGAACGCACACGACAGGGACGGAGGGAGTGAGGGACGCGGTAAGGCAGCTCCTCACCACGCCGCACTCCTGGAGCGCCCGACTGACGGTGGCGGTCGTCGCCGGCCTGATCAGCATCGGCCTGTCCGCGTTGCTCGAACCCTGGGTGGACGGGCACTTCTTCGTCGTGCCGCTCAGTGGCGTGGTCCTCAGTGCCCTGTATGGGGGCATTGCCGCGGGGCTGACGACGACCGCGGTGAACATCGTCGGCTTCCTGGTCCTCCCCTACTCCCCGGTGGCCGGGACCCGGCCTCCCATGGAAGAGGACCTCGCGCGGGCGTTCGTCTTCATCGTGGTGGCGACCCTGCTGTCGTGGATCGGCGCGGCGCTCCGGGACTCGCATCATCGCAACGAGCAGGCGAGGCTGGAAGCGGTGCACGCCCGGTCGGAGTTCGAGCGCACGAGCGCCGCCCGGGCCGCCGCGGACGAGGCACGCAGGGCGGCCGACGCGCGGCTCATCGATGTGTTCGAGCGGATGTCGGACGCCTCCTTCTCGGTCGATGCGGACTGGCGCTTCCTGTACGTCAACCGCGAGGGTGAGCGCGTGATGGGCTTTACCCGCGAGTCCCTCGTGGGCCAGCGCTTGTGGGACGTGTTCCCAGACATCGTGGGCTCGAACTTCGAGCGCTCCTACCGGCAGGCCATCACGGCGCAGCAACCCGTCGAGTTCGTCGAGTTCTACCCGCCGTTCCAGGCCTTCTTCGAGGTACGGGCGTTCCCGGTGCAGGACGGGCTGTCCGTCTTCTTCCGCGACGTGACGGAGCAGCGGCGCTCGCAGCAGTCCCTGCAGGAGAGCGAGGCGCGCTTCCGCTCGCTCGTGCTCGCCATCGCGCAGGTGGTCTGGACGACGAGCGCGGAGGGCCTCATCGAGGAGGACAGCCCCACGTGGCGGGCCTTCACCGGACAGACCCAGGAGGAGATGAAGGGCTACGGGTGGCTTGAAGCGCTGCATCCGGACGACCGGGCGAACGCCGCGAGCAGTTGGAAGGAGGCGCTGGCCCGCCGCGGCGGCTACGAAGTGGAGTACCGCTTGCGCAGGCCCGACGGCACCTACACCCCGGTGCTCGCACGCGGGGCGCCCGTCCTCAACGCGGATGGGAGCATCCGCGAATGGATGGGCACCAACACGGACATCACCGAGCGCAAGCAGGCCGAGGCGCAGCTGCGAAGGTACGCGGACCGGCTGGAGGCGCTGCACGCCATTGACCGCGCCATCCTCCAGGCGGTCTCCATGGAGGACATCGCACGCACCGCGCTCACCTTCCTGCGGCGGCTCATCGGGTGCGAGGAGGCGAGCCTGCTCGTCGCCGAGCCGGGCGAGGAGGTCGCCCGTTGGACGGTGACGGCGAAGGACGCGGAGACCCTGCGCTACGAGCCCCCCCGCGCCGCCGGTGACGCACCCGCGCGGCAGCTCCCCCACGGGCTGGAGCTGCCACTCACGCTGGGCGGGGGCCGCCGGGCGGCCCTCCGACTCGCGAGCGCGCACGAGGGTGCCTTCGACGCCATGGCCACCCAGATGGCCGAAGAGGTGGCCGCCCAGATAACCATCGCCCTGGAGCAGGGACGGCTGCGCCGTGAGCTCGAACTGCACGCCGGAGGCCTGGAGGAGCAGGTGACCGTGCGCACCACGGAGCTGCAGGAGGCGAACGCCCAGCTGGAGGCCTTCAGCTACTCGGTGTCCCACGACCTGCGCGCCCCCCTGCGGGGCATCGACGGTTTCCTGCGGCTGGTCGAGGAGGACGTGGCCGGGGCGCTCTCCGAGCGCGGTCGGGGCTACCTGGCCCGCGTGCGCGCGGCGGCCGGGCGCATGGGGCAGCTCATCGACGACCTGCTCAAGCTGTCGCGCCTGTCGCGCGCGCCGCTGGAGCGGGGAGAGGTGGACGTGAGCAGCCTGGCCGTCTCCGTGATGGACGAGCTGCGGGCGCGCGAACCCACGCGTGGCGTGGAGGTGAGCGTCGAACCCGGCCTGCGGAACCTGTCAACGTGAATGAGACAGTGGATTCGAGAGATTACTGCGCAGCCTGATGTGAAGAGGCAAGCCGCGCGGGGTTGTTGATCCAGACGGCGTTCGGAAGGGCCTGCGGCTTCGGTGGGCCGTGGG